>DASZJU010000174.1:0-16646 GCA_035947815.1 Reyranella sp. | reverse complement strand
GGTGCGGTAATTGGGCTCCTTGTATCTGTTTCATCCGTGGGCGCGGGTGCGATTGGCGTAACGGCATTGCTCTTGCTTTATCCGACATATTCTGCAGCCCGCATCGTCGGGACTGACATCGCGCATGCCGTTCCATTAACCTTGGTGGCCGGTACGGGCCATTGGCTGACGGGATCTGTCGATGCGTCAATGCTGTTGTCCCTGCTTATGGGATCAATTCCAGGAATCGTAGTTGGCAGCTACCTGGCGCCCCGTATCCCCGAGCAAGGTTTGCGATATCTCTTGGCTGTCGTTCTGATGATCGTCGGAATCAGACTCATCTCTTCCTAGCGACCTATTATGAGCTTCGCGAGGACCGCGTCCGCAAGCGCGGCTTGGAATGAGCATCCGACGCATTGATGAGTCACTCCAGGTCCCATCGTGAAATGGTAGACGAAAAGCTGGCTGCAAGCGTCACCCCGCCGAGCAAGACATCGTCATGGCAACAAGACGTTCGGGCGGCGCCGAAGGATTCGGCTGTCGAAAATATTTTATCGGGCGAATCCTTCCGCACTCCCCTGGCGTCTCTGGGTCATCGACATGATCAAGGAGACCAGCCCTTGAAATGGACAGCGGTGCGGTACCGGGCAAAGCCCGAACAGGCCGACGAGAATCAGCGCCTGAGCGAAGCGGTATTCCGCGAGTTGGCGGCGCGATCGCCGGCCGGGCTCGCCTATGAGGTGCTGCGCTTGGCCGATGGCACTTTCGTGCATATCGCCGCGATAGAGGACGGCGCCCAGCCAGTTTCCGCCCTCGAGTCGTTTCGCGCGTTCCGCAGCGGCATCGAGGACCGCTGCCTCGAGCCGCCGAAGGCCGGCGAGGCCACGGTCGTCGGCCGGTATCGGATGCTGACCGATGGAGCAAAGAGTCATGATTGACCGCAGCGAAACGGTGGCTCGCCGCTGGGTGCTGGCGCTCGCCTCCATTGCGTCCTTCATGGTCGCGCTCGATGCGCTGGTGGTCACTACCGCGCTCAGTTCCATCCGCCGCGACCTCGGCACCTCGGTCGAGGCACTGGAGTGGACAGTGAACGCCTACAATCTCGGCTTCGCGGTACTGCTGCTGACCGGCGCCGCACTCGGCGACCGTTTCGGGCGGCGGCGGTTGTTCGCCGCGGGCCTCGGCTTGTTCATCGTGGCCTCGGCCGCCTGCGCGATGGCCAGCGACGCCCCCGGACTGATCATCGCCCGCGCCGTTCAGGGTGTCGGCGCTGCTTTCGTGATGCCGCTCGGCATGGCGCTGCTGGGCGCGGCCTTCCCGCGCGAGGAGCGCGGCAAGGCACTCGGCATCTTCGCCAGCGTCACCGGCCTCGCCCTGATCGCCGGGCCGGTCGTGGGCGGCGCAGTGGCCGAGGGCATCGCCTGGCAGTGGATCTTCTGGATCAACATCCCGATCGGCCTCGTCGTCCTGCCGTTCATCCTGCGCCGCATGCCGGAGAGCCACGGGCCGAAGACGCCGCTCGACATTCCCGGCCTTGTCCTCGTGACCGGTGCCGCCTTCGGCCTGGTATGGGGCCTGATGCGCGGCACCGCGACCGGCTGGAGCCGGCCCGAAGTCTTCGCTGCCTTGTCCGCCGGGCTGCTGCTCGCCGCCGCCTTCGTCGCCTGGGAGGCGGTCACCGACGCGCCGATGGTACCGATGCGCTTCTTCCGCTCGCGGGCCTTCTCGGGTGGCATCGCCGCGAGCTTCCTGTTCTATGCGGCGATGTACGGCACGCTCTTCCTGCTGCCGCAGTTCCTGCAAATCAGCCAGGGCAATGGCCCGTTCGGGGCGGGGCTGCGGCTGCTGCCGTGGACGGCCACGCTGTTCGTCTTCGCGCCGATCGGCGGCAACCTGATCAATCGCCTGGGCGAGCGATCGATCATCGTCATCGGCCTGCTCATGCAGGCCGGAGGAATGGGGTGGATCGGCTTCGCGGCCGCGCCCGATCTCGCCTACCTCCGGCTGGTGCCCGCTCTCATCCTCACCGGGGCCGGCGTCTCGCTGGCGATGCCCGCCGCGCAGAACGTCGTGTTGAATGCCGTGGCGCCAGCGGAGATCGGTAAGGCATCCGGCACCTTCAACATGTTCCGCTATTTCGGCGGCGCGCTCGGGGTCGCCATTCTCGTCGCGGTGTTCGGCGGCGCGGGCGACATGGTGTCGGCCCAGGCGTTCAGCGCAGGCTTTGCGCCGGCGATGATCGCCGCGGCCGGCTTGTCGCTCGGCGGCGCCCTTGTCGCGACGGTGCTACCGCGGCCGCGCGTCCTTCAGCCCACCACGAGGTAGTTCGTGCGGAAAACCCCCTTCACGCATTGCGCCATGCCGAAGTGCTGGGCGGCCGCCAAGGCCGCAAAACCCGGCCCGCTTCCAGTTGATAAGAACCCTGCAGTTGCAGGGATTCATTGCCGCCACGACCTGGAAGCGCGCCGGCTATGTTGAACGGTTGATCACACCACCCAGCGCCTGGGCTGCTGCAGCTTTTCGTTCAACCGACGTTCCTGTGCTTGGTCGTATGTTATCGGGTCGCGTGTTATCCCTTGACAGAACTGAGCAATGTTGTGGCGTATGCCTGCCGACTCTCTCTTCGGAAAGATCGGCATCATGTTCATGCGCCTCGATAATCTGCCAGCAGTGCCAGCACGCGATGGCGCAACATCGCCGCTCACACCCAGCGGCATTCCCGGGCCCCTATACGGTACGCAAGAATTCCCGGTCGCCGGCGGTCGTGTAGGCGCAATGTTATTGCGTGCTCATGCCGCGCCAAGTCGAAAAGCGGTAGCGCTGATTGGCGTAACGCTTGCGGAAATTGCGGAAATTGGCGCCGCGCCCTCCAGGCGGCCGCCTTGACCCCCCGCACCCCCCTCCCTAGATTGCCCGGCCTATGTTTATCGGGGCCCTTCAGGAGCGAATTATCCGCCCGGTCCGCTGACCGCGGCCGGGTCGTGCCTGTCCTTGACCGCTTTTCCGGGCGGTCGCCCATCGCTCCTTTTGCGCCGAGTTTCCCGTGACAACCGACTATAAATCCAGCGTTTTCCTGCCCAAGACCGACTTCCCCATGCGCGCCGGCCTGGCCAAGAAGGAGCCGGAGCTCTTGAAGCGCTGGGCCGATATGCGCCTGTTCGAGCGCCAGCGCGCCGAGAGCAAGGGCCGGCCCAAGTTCGTGCTGCATGACGGCCCGCCCTACGCCAACGGCAACCTCCATATCGGCCACGCCCTCAACAAAATCCTGAAGGACCTGGTGAGCCGCACCCAGCAGATGCTGGGCAAGGACAGCCACTATGTGCCGGGCTGGGACTGCCATGGCCTGCCGATCGAATGGAAGATCGAGGAGGAGTACCGCGCCCGCAACCAGGACAAGGACGCCGTCCCGGTCGGCGAGTTCCGCCGTCAGTGCCGCGCCTTCGCCGATCACTGGATCGGCGTGCAGCGCGAGGAGTTCAAGCGCCTGGGCGTCGAGGGCGACTGGGACCACTACTACTCGACCATGGCCTACAGCTCCGAAGCCGTGATCGCGAACGAGCTCGGCAAGTTCCTGATGAATGGCGGGCTCTACAAGGGTTCCAAGGCCGTGCTGTGGTCGGTCGTCGAGAAGACGGCGCTGGCCGAGGCCGAGATCGAGTATCACGACCACACCTCCGACACGGTCCATGTTCGATTCCCGGTCATGAAATCGAGGGGCGGCAAGCTCGACGGTGCGTCGATCGTGATCTGGACCACGACTCCCTGGACCATCCCGGGCAATCGCGCGCTCGCCTACGGGCCCGACATCGCCTACGCGCTGGTCGAGGTCGAGTCAGTGGGCGAGGCGAGCCGCGCCCATGTCGGCGAGAAGATGGTGCTGGCCAAGGAATTGGTCGGCGCCGTCGCCGAGGCGGCCAAGTTCACGCCGAAGGTGCTTGGCGATCTTGCCCCTGCCGATTTCGACGGCCTGATCGCGGCCCATCCGCTGCGCGGCCAGGGCTACGAGTTCGACGTGCGCCTGCTGCCCGGCGCGTTCGTGACGGCGGATGCCGGCACGGGCTTCGTGCATATCGCGCCGGGCCACGGCGCCGACGACTACGAGTTGGGCGTGGCCAACGGCGTTGAAGTGCCCGACACGGTGACCGAGGACGGCAGCTACTATCCGCACGTGCCGCTGTTCGCCGGCAAGCGCGTGTACACCTCGGAGGGCGTCAAGGGCGACGCCAACCGTGCCGTCAGCGACGCGCTCGACAAGGCGGGCAAGCTCCTGGCGTTCGGCCGCATCCGCCATTCCTATCCGCATTCCTGGCGCTCCAAGGCGCCGGTGATCTTCCGCAACGCGCCGCAATGGTTCATCGCCATGGACAAGCCGATCACCGAGATCGGCGGCACCTTGCGCGAAAAGGCGCTCGATGCGATCGACGCCACCCGTTTCGTGCCGCGCGCCGGCTACAACCGGCTGCGCAGCATGATCGAGCAGCGGCCGGACTGGTGCGTGTCGCGCCAGCGCGCCTGGGGCGTGCCGATCGCGGTGTTCGTCGACAAGGCGACCGGCGAGCCGTTGCGCGATCCCGAGGTGATGGGCCGCGTGGTCGACGCTTTCCGCGCCGAAGGGGCCGACGTGTGGTTCGAAAGCCCGCCCGAGCGCTTCCTCGGCAACAAGTACAAGGCCCAGGACTACGAGCAGGTGAGGGACATCCTCGACGTGTGGTTCGACTCAGGCTGCACGCACGTCTTCACGCTCGAGGGCAATCCCGAGCTGAAGTGGCCGGCCGACCTCTATCTCGAAGGCTCCGACCAGCATCGCGGCTGGTTCCACTCTTCGCTGCTCGAGAGCTGCGGCACGCGCGGCCGCGCGCCCTATGACGGCGTGCTGACGCACGGCTTCACGCTCGACGAGCAGGGCCGCAAGATGTCGAAGTCGCTGGGCAACATCACCGCGCCGCAAACGGTATGCGACCAGTACGGCGCCGACATCCTGCGCCTGTGGGTGGTCGGCACCGACTACACCGAGGACCAGCGCATCGGGCCGGAAATCCTGAAGCACCAGGCCGAGGCCTATCGCCGGCTGCGCAACACCTTGCGCTACCTTCTAGGCAGCCTCGACGGCTACGCGGCGGCAGCCGAGAAGGTGGCCTACGCCGACATGCCCGAGCTGGAGCGCTGGGTGCTGCATCGCCTGGCCGAGCTCGACGCCAGCTTTCGGCAAGCGGTCGAGGATTTCGACTTCCATCTGATCGCGACCGAGCTGCACAATTTCTGCGCCGTCGATCTCTCGGCGTTCTATTTCGATATCCGCAAGGACGCGATCTATTGCGATGCGCCCAAGGCGCTGCGCAGGCGCGCCGGGCGCACGGTGATGGCCGAGCTGTTCTCCTTCCTCACCGCCTGGCTCGCGCCCATCACCTGCTTCACCGCCGAGGAAGCCTGGCTCGCCCGGCCCCAGGACGTGCCGGACGGGGCCGCGGAGAGCGTGCATCTGCGCGTCTATCCCGAGATCCCGGCCGCCTGGCTCGATGCGGCGCTCGGCGAAAAGTGGAAGATGGTGCGGGCGCTTCGCCGCGTCGTCACCGGCGCCCTCGAGCTCGAGCGCGCCGAGAAGCGCATCGGCTCCAGCCTGCAGGCCGCCCCGCGGGTCCACGCCGCGCCCGAGTACCTGAAGGCGTTCGAGGGGCTCGACCTCTGCGAGATCTTCATCACCTCGGATGCCGAACTGGTCGCAGGGGAAGCTCCGCCCCGTGGCGCGTTCAGCCTGCTCGACGTGGCCGGCGTCGCCGTCGAGCCGCTGCCCGCGCAGGGCAACAAATGCGCACGCTGCTGGCAGGTCCTGGAAGAGGTCGGCAAGTCCGCCCAGCATCCGCTGCTCTGCCGGCGCTGCGAAGCCGCGGTGACCGCATGATGATGGCTCAGCTTCTCCTCCCCAACGAAGTTGGGGAGGTGTCGCCGTCATACGGCGACGGAGGGGTCATGGTCTTCCGGCGCAGAGTCATGACCCCTCCGTCCGCTGCGCGGACACCTCCCCACGCGTTGCTTGGGGAGAAAAGGAAGACGCTATGAGACCGATCGACCGCCAGGCGATGGTCCTGGTCATCATCACCCTGATCGCCGACCAGGTGTCCAAGCAGTTTCTGCTGGGCTACCTGAAGGCCGGTGAAACCGTGCCGATGATCGACGGCTTCTTCCGGCTGGTGATGGTGTGGAACCAAGGCGTCAGCTTCGGGCTTCTGGGCGGCGACGGCGCGCTGCCGCCGTGGGTCCTGTCGGCGGTCGCGGTCGCGGTCTGCGTCGGGCTGTTCGTGTGGCTGCGACGAACCGACCGGGTGCTGACCGGCTGGGGCATCGGCCTTGTCATGGGCGGCGCTATCGGCAATGTTATCGACCGCGCCCGGTGGGGAGCGGTCTTCGATTTCGCTGATTTCCACATTGGCCACTGGCATTGGCCGGCGTTCAATGTCGCCGATTCGGCGATCGTTGTCGGCGTCGCGCTGATGCTCATCGATTCTCTCGTCGGCGAAAAGCAGCGCGCGCCCTGATGCGGCCATGATCAGCGGACAGAAGCGGACACCGAAGGACGAACGATGCAACGCACGAGCCTGATCACCCTTTGCCTGGTCGCCCTGGGCCCCGTTGCCTTGGGCGGCTGCAGCATGTTGGAGAATATCGGCGGCGGCAAAAAAGTGTCGCCCGACGAATTCAAGATCGTCTCGCATTCGCCGCTCACCATGCCGCCCAACGCCGAGCTACGTCCGCCGCGGCCGGGCGAGCCCAGGCCGCAGGAAGTGACTCCGGCCGACCAGGCCAAGGAGGCGTTGTCGCCGGCGCTGGCCGGCCGCCTCCAGCAGCGCGTCCCCGGCGGCGGCGGCCCGCCGCCGCCGCCCGCGGCCAGCTCGGAGCAGGCGCTGGTTGCCAAGGCGGGCCAGAGCGCGGGCGGCGGCATCGACCCCAATATCCGCAGCCGGGTCAACCAGGATACCAAGACGCTCAACGACAACGACAAGTCGTTCGTCGACAGCCTGATCTTCTGGCAGGAAACACCGCCCTCGGGCACCATCATCGACCCGACCAAGGAGCAGCAGCGCCTGCGCGACGCCCAGGCGGCCGGCCAGCCCGCCACCGGCAATCCGCCGACCATCACGCGGCGCAAGCGCGGCCTTCTCGAAGGCGTCTTCTGAGAACGAGCCCGATGATGCGTCGCCGTGCCTTGCTCGGCGGCCTCGGCGCGGGCCTGGCGTTCGCGCCGCAGGCGCCGGCATGGGCCAAACTGTTCTCCGTCGAGCGGCGCCGGGCCGAGACCTTCACGCTCGCCAACGGCCTGCAGGTCGTCGTGCTGCCGTCTTCTCGCGCGCCGATCGTCACCCAGTTCGTGATCTACAAGGTGGGCAGCGCCGACGAGGTGTTCGGCAAGACCGGCATCGCGCACTTCCTCGAGCATATGATGTTCAAGGGCACAGCCCTCGTGGGACCTACCGAGTTCACGCGCACCGTGTCGAAGAACGGCGGGCGCGACAACGCCTACACGACCTATGACTCCACCGGCTACTACCAGACGGTGGCGCCCGACCGGCTCGAGCTCATGATGCGCATGGAAGCCGATCGCATGGTGGGCCTGCGCATCACCGAGAAGGAGCTGATCCCCGAGCGCCAGGTCGTGCTCGAGGAGCGGCGCATGCGGACCGAGAATTCACCCAGCGCCCTCCTGGACGAGGCGGTGGCTGAGCAGTTGTTCGGCCGCCACAAGCCTTACGGCATGCCGGTCAGCGGCTATGTCGATGACGTGAAGAGGCTCACCGTCGCCGACCTGATGGCGTTCTACGTGAAGTACTACGCGCCCAACAACGCGATCCTGATCGTCGCCGGCGACACCACGGTCGAGCAGGTGCGCAAGCTGGCCGAGAAGCATTACGGTCCGGTCGCCAACCGCAAGGTCGAGCCGCGCCGCCGTCCGGACGCGGGCGCGCCCGATCTGCCGCAGCGCACGATCCGCGCCGATGCCCGCGTGGCCGAGCCGCGCTGGTCGCGGCATTACCTGGCGCCGTCCTATCGCAAGGGTGAGACGCAGCACGCCTATGCGCTGCAGGTGCTGGCGCATTTGCTGGGCGGCGGCGAGACCAGCCGTCTGTGGCGCGCCCTGGTGGTCGATCGCACGCTCGGCCTCTCGGCCTGGGCGAGCTACGGCCCGACCAGCCTCGGCCTCACCTCGTTCGATCTCGGCGTCCATCCCGCGCCGAGCAGCCCGATGGCGGAAGTCGAGAGCGTCGTCGGTGGCCAGCTCGGCAAGCTGATCGACGACGGTGTGACGCCGGAGGAAGTCGAACGGGCGCAGAACCAGCTTTTGGCCGCCGCGATCTATGCGCAGGACTCCCTGGCGAGCGGCCCGCGCACCTACGGCGCCACGCTCGCCATCGGCGGCACGATGGCCGATATCGACGCCTGGCCGCAGCGCATCGCCGCCGTCACGCCGGCCGACGTGGTTGCCGCCGCGCGCCTTGTCTGGCGCCCCGACGGCCTGGTGACGGCCATGCTGACGCCACAGGCCGGCAGCCGATGACTCTCTTGCGCAGCCTGCTGGGAGCGCTCGTCGCTTTGATGATCGGGCTGCCTGCCGCCGGCGCGGTCGACATCAAGGCGGTGACGACGCCGCTCGGGCTCACGGCGTGGCTGGTGCAGGACAAGAGCGCGCCCGTGGTGTCGCTGTCTTTCTCCTTTGCCGGAGGTGCTGCGTCGGATCCCAAGGGCCAGTCCGGCGTCACCAACCTCATGGCCACGGCGCTAACCGATGGCGCGGGGCCGCTCGCCTTCCAGGCCTTCCAGCGCCGCCAGGAGGACGCCGCCGCGTCGCTCGGCTTCAGCGCCTCGCTCGATCGGCTGAATGGCTCGTTGCGCGTGCTGTCGGCCAACCGCGAGGAAGGCTTCGAGCTGTTGCGGCTGGCGCTCACAGCGCCGCGTTTCGACGCCGACATGGTCGAGCAGCGCCGCGCCCAGATCGTCGCGGCCTTGAACCAGGCGAAGGAGCGGCCGGCTGCGGTTGCGGCCCGCACGCTGATGGCCACGGAGTTCGCCGGCCATCCCTATGCCAACGACCCCGACGGCACGGCGGACGATCTGAAGACGCTCACGCCGCAGATCCTGAAGCAAAGGGCGAGCGCGCTGCTGATGCGCAGCGGCCTGATCGTGGCCGCGGTCGGCGATATCGACGAAGCCGAGCTCGGCCGCCTGCTCGATCGTGCCTTCGGCAGCCTGCCGGTGGGTACGCCGCTGGCGCTGCCGTCCGAGTGGCAGCCGCCCACCCGATCGCGCACCGTCGTCGTCGAGCGTTCGGTGCCGCAGAGCACGGCGCTGATGGCGTTGCCCGGCATCGCGCGCGACGATCCCGACTGGTACGCCGCGATCGCGCTCAATCACATCCTGGGCGGCGGCGGCCAGCAGTCGCGGCTGTTCAGCGAAGTGCGCGAAAAGCGCGGGCTGGCCTATGGCGCGTCGAGCACGCTCCGCGTCTACCGCAAGGCCGCACTCCTGGTGATCTCGACGGCCTCCGCCAACGAGCGGATCGCCGAGGCGCTTCGCGTCGTGCGCGCCGAGCTGGCACGCCTGCGCACCGAGGGGCCGACCGAGCAGGAATTCGTCGACGCCAAGACCTATCTCACGGGCGCGCTGGCGCTGTCGCTCGATTCGTCGAGCGCGGTCGCGAGCCTGCTGCACTCCATGCAGGTCGATAACCTGCCACCCGATCACCTGACCCGGCGCGCCAACCTGATCGGCGCCGTCAAGATCGACGACGTCCGCCGCATCGCCCGCCGCCTGCTGCACGACGATGCAATGACCACGGTTGTCGTCGGCAAGCCTGTGGGCATTACGGCAGATCCCTAGAGGGTGCCGCATGGCCAGTATCTTTCAGCATGGCGACGGACGTAGACTGAACTCACCATGAGCGCGCGACCCACAGTCCTGAGGCGCCTGCCGTCCAACCTGGTGAACCGCATCGCTGCCGGCGAAGTGGTCGAGCGCCCGGCCAGCGCGGTGAAGGAGCTGGTCGAGAATGCGATCGACGCCGGCGCACGCCGCATCGTCGTCACGCTGAAGGAAGGCGGCCGTACCTTCCTCTCGGTGGTCGACGACGGCGTCGGCATGTCTTCCGAGGAACTCAAGCTCGCGGTCGAGCGCCATTGCACGTCCAAGCTGCCCGGCGACGATCTGGGCGACATCCGCACCCTGGGCTTCCGCGGCGAGGCGCTGCCCTCGATCGCGTCGGTCAGCCGCTTTGCCATCACGTCGCGGCCACATTCGAACAGGTCTGACGCTGAGTCAGCGTGGAGCCTCGAGATCGACGGCGGCGCCAAGGGCGAGCCCAAGCCCGCCGCGCATCCACCCGGCACGCGAGTCGAGGTCCGCGATCTTTTCTTTGCCACGCCCGCCCGGCTGAAGTTCCTCAAGGAGCCGCGCACCGAATCCGGCCACGTCGCCGACGCCATGCGTCGCCTCGCCATGGCCCATCCCGCCATCGCCTTTCGCCTGGAAAGCGAAGAGCGCACGCTGATCGACCTGGCGGCGGCCAATCCGTCGCTTCTGCACGACGCCGACGCTCTGCGGCTGGAACGGCTGGCGGCGATCATGGGTCGCGAATTCGCCGACAACACCGTCGCCATCGACGCCAACCGCGAGGGCTTTCGGTTGACCGGCTTCGCCGGCCTGCCGACGCTCAACCGGCCGACCGGCCAGCACCAGTATCTCTTCGTCAACGGCCGGCCGGTGCGCGACAAGCTGTTGGCCGGCGCGGTGCGCGGCGCCTACCAGGATTTCCTGGCGCGCGACCGTCATCCCATGGTGGCGCTGTTTCTCGAAGCGCCGACCGGGATGGTCGACGTCAATGTCCATCCCGCCAAGACCGAGGTGCGCTTTCGCGATGCCGGCATCGTGCGCGGCCTGATCGTGGGCGCGCTCCGCACCGCGCTCGCCGCCGCCGGCCACCGCGCCAGCACGACCGTCTCCGATGCCGCCCTGGGTGCCTTCCGCCCGCACACGGGTTATTCGTCGCCTCTGCCGATGGGCGGGGGAGGCGGCGTGTCGTCGATCCCGCGCGGTCTGGCCGAGGCCGCGGCACAATTCATGGCGCCGCTCGGCGCACCGTCGGCGCGCGTGGAGGCCGAGGTCGCGAACGGCAACGGCGCGCACTATCCGCTGGGCGTGGCGCGCGCGCAGCTGCACGAAACCTATATCGTGGCCCAGACCGACCAGGGCGTGGTGATCGTCGATCAGCATGCGGCGCACGAGCGCCTGCTGCACGAGCGGCTGAAGGACCAGCTCGAGGCCGACGGCGTGAAGCGCCAGGCGCTGCTGCTGCCCGAGGTCGTGGATGTGGGCGAGGACGGTGCGCGCCGGCTGGCCGCGCGCGCCGCCGAGCTCGCCGAGATGGGGCTGGTGCTGGAGCCGTTTGGCCTGGGCGCCGTGGTGGTGCGCGAGACGCCGGCGGTGCTGGGCGAAGTCGATGTTCAGGGCCTGGTGCGCGATCTCGCCGACGAGCTCGCTGAGCTCGGCGATCACCTGTCGCTTAAGGAAAAGGTCGAGGAGGTGTGCGGCACGCTCGCCTGTCACACGTCGGTGCGCGCCGGCCGCCGCCTCAGCGTCGAGGAGATGAACGCGCTCTTGCGCCAGATGGAGGCGACGCCGCACTCCGGCCAGTGCAATCACGGCCGCCCGACCTATGTCGAACTCAAGCTGGCCGATATCGAGCGGCTGTTCGGCAGACGATGACGCGGCTGCTCGCTGTCCTGGTCCTGCTGACGATCGCCGTAGCCGCCGCCGCCCAGACCCGGACGCCGGCCTCGCCGGTCGCGCCATCGCAAGGCAACGCCGAGGCGGTGCCGACCTCCACCCTCGACGGCAACTGGCGCGGCACGAGCGACGGCGGCTCGTGCAATGCACCGCTCGACTACGTGCTCGCCATCGAGAACGGCTTCGTCGACGGCTCGGCCACCGACACCACGGCGCACGGCCCGGTGCCCAACACGCACCATGGGCCGCCGCCTGCGCCCACGCCCGGCCTGTGGCAGATCCACGGCGTGGCCAGGAATAGCGGCGCCTTCTCGCTGATCAGCGTCGCCTCGGTGAAGGGCACCGACCGCCGCGAGGGCAAGCTCTCGGCGCAGAGCGACGGCAGCATGCTGGTGGTCGCCGAGACCGGCGGCTGCCGGCGCACGGCGCGGCTGTCGCGACGCTAGTCTTCCGCCGCCGCGCCTGCCGCGCAGCTGATCCGCTCCTCGACGCCGGCGAGCAGGCGGAAGAAGGCGTCCTGCGGCTTTTCCAGCACGAACATCGCCTTGGCATCGAGGCCGAGATTGATCCCGCGCAGCACCGCGCCGCTCACCCCATGGCCGACCACGACAGTACGCGTCGCCGAGGCCACGATATCGGCCAGCACGGCGGCCGAGCGCCGGCGCAGTTCGAAATGCGTCTCGCCATCCGGCGGGGAGTAGCCGTGCGGGTCGGCGCGCCAGTCGGCGAGCGCCGTGGGATGCGTCGCCTCGATCTCCTTCCAGCTAAAGCCCTCCCATTGGCCGTAGCTGAGCTCGGCCAGGCGCGGGTCGTCGCGCCACTCGGCGGCATCGAGGCCGAGCTCGCGGCCGATGATCTCCGACGTCTCGCGCACGCGGCCGAGCGGGCTTCTGAGGAAGATCGTCGGCCCCGGCGCGCGCGCAAGCTCTACTTTGAGCGTGCGGCCCATCGCCAGCGCCTGCAGGCGGCCGCGTTCGGTCAGCGGCGAATTCTTGGTGCCCTGCATGCGCCGCTCGGTGTTCCACGCGGTCTCGCCGTGGCGCAGCATGTAGAGCGGGGCGGTAAGCGTCATGACGCGCGCCTCAGGATCACGATCTTGGCCGCACCGTAGCGTCGTTCGTCGATCGCCTCGAAGCCGGCCGGCGGGACGATATCCTCGTTGTGCGCCAGTTCAACCGTGACGACGGCGCCCGGCGCCACCCAGCCGGCCGCGGCCAACGCGGCGAGCGCGGGCGCGGCGTGGCCCGAGCGATAGGGCGGATCGAGGAAGACGAGATCGCAAGGATCGCGTCCCGGTGGCGGTCGCATGGCGTCGCCGCGCACGACCTTGGCGGCGCCGGTCTCGCCCAGCCTGGCGACATTCTCGCCGATCAGGCGGACCGCTTTGACGTCGCTGTCGAGAAAGGTGACGTGCGCCGCGCCGCGCGACAGCGCCTCCAGGCCGAGCGCACCCGTGCCGGCGAAGGCATCGAGCACGCGTGCCTCGAGCAGAGGCGAGGTGCCGTCCTCACGCCACTTCGCGTGCATCAGGATGTTGAACAGCGCCTCGCGGGCGCGGCTCGCGGTCGGGCGCGTGGCGTCACCTTCGGGCGCCATCAGCGCCCGGCCGCGATGCTTGCCGCCCACGATCTTGAGCATCAGTGCCGCCGCTTCTTCGGTTGAGGCTTGGCCCAGCCTTTCTTGCGCGGCGGCCGTTTGACGCCCAGCAAATTGTCAAGCGCCTGCGCCGGGATCTCGTCGCACAGCCCTTGTGTCAGCTCGCCCAGATGGAACGGCCCGAAGGCGATCCTGATCAGGCGCATCACCGGCAGGTCGAGATGAGCCAGCACGCGGCGCACCTCGCGGTTCTTGCCCTCGGCCAGCGCCATCTCGAGCCAGGCGTTGGAGCGTTGCTGGCGGTCGAGCTTGGCCTGGATGGCGCCGTAGTGGACGCCCTCGATGGTGATGCCGTTGGCAAGCGCGGCCAGACGTGCCTCGTCGACCGTGCCATGCACCCGCGCGCGATAGCGCCGGATCCAGCCATTGGCCGGCAGCTCAAGCCGTCGCGCCAGCCCGCCGTCGTTGGTCAGCAGCAACAGGCCCTCGGACATGAAATCGAGCCGGCCCACCGTGACCACCCGCGGCATGCCGGCGGGCAGCGAATCGAAGATCGTGCGCCGTCCCTCGGGATCGCGTGCCGTCACCAGCTCGCCGGGCGGCTTGTGGTAGCGCCACAGCCGTGCACGGTCGGCGCCGGGCAGGGGCTTGCCGTCGACTTCGATCTGGCTTTTGTCGGTGACGGTGAAGGCCGGCGTCTCGAGCAGCTTGCCGTCGACTTTCACCCGGCCGGCCGCGATCCAGCGCTCGGCATCGCGGCGCGAGCAGAGGCCTGCGCGCGCCAGCCGCTTGGCAATCCGTTCGGGTTCGCTCACTTGGAAGTTGCCGCTCCCAGGAAGGCGCGGAAGAGTTTCGCGTCGCCCTCGGAGATCAGGAACTCGGGATGCCACTGCACGCCTATGCAGAAGCGGTAGCGCGGCGCCTCGATGCCCTCAATCACGCCGTCGGGCGCGGTGGCGTTCACCACGACGCCGTTGGGCGCATCGGCGGCCGCCTGGTGGTGGGCGCTGTTCACCGAAAGCTCGTCGGCGCCCACGATGCCGTGCAGTCGCGTGCCACGCGCCACTTTCACGACGTGGCCGGGCTCGTCCCGCGGATTGGGCTGCTCATGGGCGAGCGCCGCCTCTATCGAATCGGGAATGTGCTGGATCAGCTTGCCGCCCAGCACGACGTGCAGGAGCTGCTGGCCGCCGCAGATGCCCAGTACCGGCTTGTCCTGCTCGAGCGCGCCCCGCGTGACGGCGAACTCGAAGGCGGTGCGGCGGTCCTTGGTGATGACGGTGGCGTGTCGCGCGCCGCCGTCATAGTAGGAGGGATCGACGTCGAAGGCGCCGCCGGTCACCACCAGCGCGTCGATGCGCTCGAGATAGTCGGCCACGCGGTTGGGTTCGTGCGGCAGCGCCACCGGCAGGCCGCCCGCCGAGTCGATGGCGTCGAGGTAGTTCTGGCGCAGCGCATACCAGGGAAACTTGGAGTAACCGCCGGGCTTTTCAGCATCCAGGGTGACTCCGATGAGGGGACGGGGCATGCGCTACGATACCATGTCGTCCTGAGCGAAGCGAAGGCCTGCCCTGAGCGTAGCCGAAGGGACCTCATCGCCGCTTGCAACGGCATGAAATCCTTCGCTGCGCTCCAGCGCGGGGGCTACCCCGCGCGAGATGACAAATGCCACCGCCTTACGACGACGCGGTGATGTTCCGCGGCACGTCCTTGAACGGCTTGTCGGTGTCGACGCTGTGCTCCTTGGGCATTTTCAGCACCCGTTCCGAGATGATGTTACGCTGGATCTCGTCGGTGCCGCCGGCGATCGAGGTGGCGGGGACCGAGACCAGGATCTCGGCGATGACGCCCTCCATCGGGCTGTCCTTGCCGCTCAGGAGCGCGTCGGAACCGGTGATATAGGTGTGAACCCGTGCCGCCTGGCGCGCGACGTTGCTCGACACCAGCTTGCCGAGTGATCCCTCCGGTCCTTGCGGCCGGCCCTGTTCCTGCGCGGCGCGCGCGCGTCGGGCGGTCCATTCGGCCGTTTTTGACATGATGAGGAGCTTGGCGATCTCCTGGCGGATCACGGGGTCAGCGAGCTTGCCCGTTTCCTTGGCCCGCTCGAGCACGAGGTCGACGCGGCCGGCGCGCTGCGGATACCACTTGTAGGGCTCCATCGTGGTGGCGATCTCGGCCCGCTCTTCCTCGTAGATACGGCCCTGCTTGTTCGACGCCGTCGCCCAGGACCTGAGACCGTCGGCGCCGCGCCGCTCATGCATCAGGGTCGTGGTGGCTACCTTCCAACCGTCGCCGACGTCGGACACCAGGAACTCCGGCTCGACGATGGCGTCGGTGAAGAACACCTGGTTGAACGAGGCATGGCCGTTCATCTGTTTCAGCGGATGGACCTGCACGCCGGGCTGCTTCATGCCGAGGATGAAGTAGGCGAGGCCCTTGTGCTTGGCCACGTCCCAGTTGGCGCGCGCCAGCAGCAGGCCCCACTCGGCCTTGTGCGCGCTGGTGGTCCACACTTTCTGGCCGTTGATCACCCACTTGTTGCCCTGGCGGTCGGCCCGCGTCACGGCGCCCGCCATGTCCGAACCGCTGCCCGGCTCGCTGAAAAGCTGGCACCAGGTATCCTCGCCGGTGAGGATGCGCAGAAGGAACTTTTCCTTATGCAGGTCGGTGCCGTGGGCAAGGATGGTCGCGGCGGCCAGGGTGCGGATGCCGGCCTTGGCGACGCCGACCGCGCCGATGCGCTGGAATTCCTCGTCGACCACCGCATTGAAGGCCACCGGCAGGTCGCGGCCGTACCATTGCTTGGGCCAGTGCGGCACGCCCCAGCCCGACTCTGCGAGCTTGTTGCGCCATTCGACCAGCCCGAGATCGGGGTTCCAGTTGGCCTCCAGCCACGCCCGCACCTCGGCGCGGACCGAGCTCTCCGTGGGTTCATCCATCGCCCGCCCCTCCTAGTGCTTCCAGTGCCGCATCATGAGCTCGCGATGCTGGTTGGCATCGCCAAACAGGATCTCCGAGCTTTTGGCGCGCTTGAACCAAAGATGCGTGTCGTTGTCCCAGGTGAAGCCGATGCCGCCATGCATCTGCACGGCATGAATGGCGGTCTGCAGATAGGCTTCGGCGGCGCAGGCCTTGGCGAGCGAGGCAATGGCGGGCATGTCGTCGTCGCCCTCATCGAGCGCCGCGGCGGCATAGTAGGCCGCCGACTTCGCCAGCTCGACATCGACCAGCATGTCGGCTGCCTTGTTCTTGGTCGTCTGGAAGGAGGCGATGGCGCGGCCGAACTGCATGCGCATCTTGGT
>DASZJU010000173.1:0-6323 GCA_035947815.1 Reyranella sp. | reverse complement strand
TCGGCGACGCGGTTGGCGCCGCGCTTGGTGCGGGTGAAGACGATGACCCGCTCGAGCGCCACATCGGACAGCAGGTGGCTGAGCAGCGCGCGCTTGGTGGCGGAGTTCACGAAGTAGACGCGCTGGTCGATCTTGTCGACGGCGCGGCCCTGGCCCTGCGGCGCGATCTCGACTCTCTCGGGATTCTTCAGGATCTCCGACGCGAGCTTGGCGACGTCGCCAGGCATGGTGGCGGAGAACAAGAGCGTCTGGCGCTGCTTGGAGACCGAGCCGACGATGCGACGCACGTCGCGGATGAAGCCCATGTCGAACATGCGGTCGGCCTCGTCGATGATGAGGAACGTCACATGCGCCAACTTCACGTTGCCGCGCTCGACCAGATCGAGCAGACGGCCCGGCGTGGCGACCAGGATGTCGACGCCGCGCGCCAGGGTCTCGATCTGGCGGCCATAGCCCAGGCCACCGACGACGGTGCAAAGGCGCAGCCCGAGGCCACGACCGTAGGTGTCGAAGCTGCGCGAAATCTGGACCGCGAGCTCACGGGTCGGCGCGAGCACGAGGGCACGCGGGTGCTTGGGCTGCGGGCGCTCGCGGAAGCCGGAGAGGTGCTGCAGCACGGGCAGCGCGAACGCCGCCGTCTTGCCGGTGCCGGTCTGGGCGATGCCCAGCACGTCGCGACCCTGCAGGAGCGCGGGAATGGTGCGCGCCTGGATGGGCGTCGGCACGGTGTACTTGGCTGCATCGAGGGCACGCAGCAGCGGCTCGGACAGGCCGAGATCCGCAAACGAAACATTACTCACTGGAAATAAAGTCCTTTTGGTCGCCGACCGTGCCTTTCGGGCACGCGTATGTAGGGCGGCTTTTGGCCCGTTCCCGCGCGCGGCTGGGACGGCTCTTTTTTGGGGGATTGTCTCGGGATGAAGCGCCATCGAATGAGAGGCGCGTCGCGCGATCGCGAGAAATCTTGATCAGCCCACAAGGAAGCGAGCTGGCGCGTATATGATGGTGCAGCGCAGCGAAGTCAAGTGACGGAATTAAGGCGCAGTTGTCGTCCTGAGTCGCGCGGATCTGATCCGCGCTTAAGCGAAGGACCTCATCGCCGCTTGCCACGGCATGAGATCCTTCGCTGCGCTCAGGATGACAAAGGCTAAAGGCCTACCGCCAAAGAGCTAGTACCGCGCGCCCTTGCGGACGAGCTTGCCCGGCAGCGCGCCGGTCGGCTCGTTATCGCGCAGCAGCACCTGGCCGTTGACGATCGTCGCGCGCATGCCGTCGGCCTTCTGGCGCAGCCGCTTGGCGCCGGCCGGCAGGTCGCACACGACCTCGGGCATGCGCGGACCGACGGTGGCCGGATCGAACACCACGATGTCGGCGGCCATGCCTTCGCGCAGCAGGCCGCGGTCATGGAAGCCGAACTGGGTGGCGCTGTCGCAGGTGATCATCTTCACCGCCTCCTCGAGCGTGAAGGCCTGCTTGTCGCGCACCCAGTGGCTCAGCAGATGGGTCTGCAGCGAGGAGTCCATGATCTGCGAGACGTGGGCGCCGGAATCGGAGAAGGTCACGACCGAGCGCGGATGCTTCATCAGCTCGAGCGCCTCGGCCTGGTCCTCGTTGGCGATCGGCTGGATCATGAAGAACTTCATGTCGCGCTCGAGCGCCATGTCGATCATCAGGTCGACGGGATGAGTGTTCCTTTGCCGCGCCAGCTCCGCCATCGACTTGTGCGGGCCTTTCATGTCGGTGAGGGCAAAGATCCAGTCCCATTCCGGCGGCCTCGCTTCCGCGCCGCGCACCAGCGGGCCTTCGTAAGGACGCGAAGCGATCTCGACCAAGCGGCGGCGCTTGTCAGCGTCGAGCAACCACTTCTTCTGCTCCGCCAAAGGCAGCTTGCGCATGTCGCGCCACATCTCCCACTTGTCGAACGGCAGCTGGGTCTCGAAGGAGAGCAGCACGTTCAGCGCCCGGCTGTGCACCTGGGCGAACATGCGGCCGCCTTGCCGGGCGGTGCGCTCGATGATGTCGAAGGTGGTACGCCAGCTACCGGGATTGGTGCGCCGACTGAACAGGCCGAAGGTGATCGGCCGGCCGCTCTCGATGGCGAGCTTGCTGAGGCCTTCGTAATATTGCCGCGCCTTGTCGCCTTCGGCTCCGCGGGGTTCGCCGGCCACCTCCACCATGCCCGCGCCCATCGCCTTGACCAGCGTCTCGAACTCTTCCCAGGTGGCGAGCCGGCTGGCCACCGGCTTGTCGTCCGAGGTCATGTGACTGGCGCTGCGCGTGGTCGAGAAGCCATGGGCGCCGGCGGCGATCGATTCCTTGGTGTGATGCACCATCGCCCTGAGATCGTCCTCGGTCGCCTGGTCGGTGAAGGCACGCTGGCCCATCACATAGGTGCGCAGCGCGCAGTGACCCATGTAGCCCGCGTAGTTGATGCCCTTGGGCAGCGAGTCCAGCACGTCGAGGAATTCGGGGAAAGTCTCCCAGCGCCACTTGATGCCGGCTTTCATGGCGGCGCGGCTGATGTCCTCGGCGCGTTCGAGATTGCGGATGACGAGGTCGGCCTCGCTCTCGCGGCACGGCGCCAGGGTAAAGCCGCAATTGCCCATGACCACGCTGGTCACGCCCTGGAAGCAGGAGCTGGTGCCGATCGGATCCCAGAAGATCTGCGCATCCATGTGGGTGTGGCCGTCGATGAAGCCCGGCGTCACCACGTGACCCTCGGCGTCGAGCGTCTCCTTCGCCGCGGAGGCGATGCGGCCGATCTCGGCGATTTTGCCGTCCTTGACGCCGATGTCGCCGCGATAACGCGGCAGGCCGGTACCGTCCACGATCATGCCGTTCTTGACGACGAGGTCGAATGCCATGGCAGCCCTCCATTCCCTTAATTCTCCTCTCCCCCACCAGGGGGAGAGGAATATGAATCGTGAAATTCGCGCTAGTGCCGCTTCTTCCTCAACAGCCGGCCGGGCAGCGCGCCCGTGGGCTCGTTGTCGCGCAACAGGATCTGGCCGTTGACGACAGTGGCCTTCATGCCGTCGCACTTCTGCTTCAGCCGCTTGGCGCCGGCCGGCAGGTCGCACACCGCTTCCGGCATGCGTGGGCCGACCGTCGCGGGATCGAACACGGCGATGTCGGCCACCATGCCCTCGCGGATCAGGCCGCGATCGTGGAAACCGAACTGGGTGGCGTTGTCGCAGGTGATCATCTTCACCGCCTGCTCCAGCGTGAAGGCCTGCTTGTCGCGTACCCAGTGGCTCAGGAGATGCGTCTGCAGTGAGCTGTCCATGATCTGCGAGACATGGGCGCCGGAGTCGGAGAAGGTCACGACCGAGCGTGGATGCTTCATCAGCTCCAGCGCGTCGCTCTGGCTCTCGTTGGCGACGGGGAAGATCATGAAGAACTTGAGGTCGCGCTCCAGCGCCATGTCGATCATCAGCTCGACCGGATGGGTGTTCTTCTGCCGCGCCAGCTCGGCCATGGTCTTGTGGGGCCCGCGCATGTCGGTCAGCGCATAGGTCAACTCCCACTCCGGCGGCCGCGCTTCGGTGCCGAGCACTTCCGGACCTTCGTACGGACGCGAGGCGATCTCGACCAGGCGCCGCCGCTTGTCGGCGTCGAGCAGCCACTTCTTCTGCTCGGCGAGCGGCAGCTTGCGCATGTCGCGCCACATGTCCCACTTGTCGAACGGCAGCTGCGTCTCGAAGGACAGCAGCACGTTCAGCGCCCGGCTGTGGACCTGGGGAATGAAGCGGCCGCCCTGGCTGTTGACCCGATCGACGACCTCGAGCGTGCGCCGCCAGGCATCGGGCGAGTGGCGCGAGCTGAACAGGCCGAAGGTGATGGGGCGGCCCGTCTCGATCGCAAGCGAACTCAGCCGATCATAGTACTTCGCGGCGGCCTCGCTGGTCGTGCCCGAGGGGGCGCCGGCGATCTCCAGGGTGCCCGAACCGACCTCGGCCATGGCCCGCACCATGGTCTCGAGTTCGTTCCAGGTGGCGAGGCGGCTCGCCACCGGCTTGTCGTCCGAGGTCATGTGGTTGATGGAGCGCGTCGAGGAGAAGCCGAAGGCACCCGCCTTGATCGCCTCCCTGACGTGATGCGCCATGGTCCTGATCTCGTCCTCGGTCGCCTCGTCGGTGAAGGCGCGCTCGCCCATCACGTAGGTGCGCAAGGCGCAGTGGCCGATATAGCCCGAGTAGTTGATGCCCTTGGGCAGGCTGTCCAGCACGTCGAGGAATTCGGGGAAGGTCTCCCAGCGCCACTTGATGCCGGCTTTCATGGCGGCGCGGCTGATATCCTCGGCGCGTTCGAGATTGCGGATGACGAGGTCGGCTTCGCTCTCGCGGCAAGGCGCCAGGGTGAAGCCGCAGTTGCCCATGACCACGCTGGTCACGCCATGGAAGCAGGAGCTGGTGCCGATGGGATCCCAGAAGATCTGCGCGTCCATGTGGGTGTGCACGTCGACGAAGCCCGGCGTCACGACATGGCCCTCGGCGTCCAGCGTCTCGGCCGTCGCCGCGCCGTTGATGCGGCCGATCTCAGTGATCTTGCCATCCTTCACACCGACATCGCCGCGATAACGGGGCAATCCGGAACCGTCGACGATCATCCCGTTCTTGACGACAAGGTCGAATGCCATGGCAACCCTCCGTTGCTTGAGGGTACGCCCGCCAGGCGGATCGCTCAATCGCTGGCAAGCGCATGGCCGGCGTCCTAGGATTGCGCAACGAAATTAGATGGGAAACGCAAGGCGGGAACCATGGAATTCGGTGTCCTTTTCACCTCGCACCCCGCCTTCCGGCCGCCGGCGCAGCGGGCCGCGGCGGCGGAGTGAAGCACAACACCGCTCTCGGCGCGCTCAACATCGTCCTCGCCATGCTGGGCTTCGCCGGCATGGACGCGATGAGCAAGTTGCTGGTCGCCGACTATTCGATCGGCCAGATGATGTGGATTCGCTATGGCGTGTTCTGCCTGTTCGCGTGGTTTCTGGTCCGCCGCCAGGGCCTGGTGAAGGCAGCCCGCACGCGCCGGCCGTGGCTGCAGGGCTCGCGCGCCGTGCTGGGGCTGGTCGAAAGCGCCATCTTCGTGCTCGCCTTCAAATATCTGCCGCTGGCCGACGTGCATGCGGTCGCGGGCACCGCGCCGCTGGTCGTGATTGCCTTAGGGGTGCTGCTGCTCGGCGAGCGTGCCGGCGCAACGCGCTGGCTGGCCGTGGCGACGGGCTTCGCGGGCGTTCTGGTGATCGTGCGCCCCGGCTTCCGGGATTTCGACTGGCCGCTGCTGCTGCCGCTCGGCGCGTCCGTCCTGTGGGCCGGCTACCAGATCCTGGTGCGCTTCTGCGCGCGCGAGGATTCGCCCGAGACGACCCTGGTGTGGACGGCGTTCGCCGCCTTCGCTGCGGCCTCGCTGGTCGGCGCCTGGGGATGGCAGTGGCCCGACGCGGCCGGCTGGGCGTGGCTGATCGCCATCTCCTTGGTGGGCGCGCTGGCGCAATTTGCGCTCATCAAGGCGCTCGACTATGCCGATGCCGGCGCGGTGCAGCCCTATAGCTATACCTTGCTCGTCTGGGTGACGGCGCTCGGCTTCCTGATATTCGGCGACCTTCCCGACGGCTGGACGCTTCTGGGGGCGGCGATCATCGTGGCGAGCAGCCTCTACGCCTGGCACCTCGACCGCCGCGAGACGACGCGCGCGGCGGAGTGAGCGCGCCTACTTCTGGCGGCCAACACCGCCCAGAGTCACCGCGAGCCCAAGCGCAAGCAGATGTTCTGAACAAATCATTACGTCCTCCGGCCCTGAATTTATCGCGGCCACTGTCGCAGTGCGGCCAATCCACCGTCGATCGGCAGCATCAGGCCGGTCACCCAGCGCGATTCGTCGGAGGCGAGGTAGACCGCGCCATGGGCGATGTCCCACGCCGTGCCTTCGGTCTTCATCGGCACCATGTTCTTGCGCCGCTCGCGCGCCTCGGCTCCCATGTGCGCCACCATGGGCGTATGCACCGAGCCCACGACGATGCAGTTGGCGCGGATGTTCTGCGTCGCATAGTCGGCCGCCACCGACAGGGTGAAGCCGTGCAGGCCGGCCTTGGCCGTCGCATAGGCGACCGCGCCGGGGCTGCCGATCAGGCCGAGCGCGCCCGCGATCGACGACACCATGATGATCGAACCGCCGCCGCCTTGCTTCATCTTCGGAATGCAGTACTTGGTGCACAGCATGGTGGTGGTGAGGTTGGCCTCCAGCACCTTGTGCCAGTCGGCCAGGGTCACGGTCTCGGGCGTGCCCGGCGCGCCGATGCCGACATTGTTGTGCAGGATGTCGAG
>DASZJU010000172.1:0-4176 GCA_035947815.1 Reyranella sp. | reverse complement strand
ACGCGTGCGAACAGGCGGCGCGCCGCGATACGCTCCGCAGGATCGGGCGTGCGGTCGATGAGCTGCTCGACCTCCTCGTCGAGCTTGGCCTGCGGGGCGAGCGCCCAGCGTCCGAGCTGGCTCGCCAGACGATTGCGCATTTCGGCGGCGGCCGCCTTGGTGAAGGTGAGGCAAAGGACGCGTTCGGGTTTGACGCCGTCCAGCAGCAGGCGCGTCACGCGATCGGTCAGTACCTTGGTTTTGCCGGTGCCGGCGTTGGCCTCGACCCAGGCCGAATGGCCCGGCGTCGTGGCGCGCCGCTGCGCGTCGGTTGCCAGACCCAGCGGATCGAACGCCGCGCTCATTCCTCGCCACCGCCCGCGGTCGACCATTCGGCGACGCGCTCGAGATGGGCGTAGTCGTTGAAGTGCGGGATGAATTCCGGCCACGGCAGGGCGGCATAGGGCGTCGCGGGATTGGCGAAGTGCTGGGCCATCTTGGCGACCAGCGCCAGCATCGCCGGGACCAGCTGCTCGCTGTCCTTGATCTCCCTGACCTCGCCGCCATTGCCCAAGCCGTTGGCCTGCCAATAGGAGAGGTGCACGGCGCGCGCCTTGCCCTTGATCTTCTCGAAGCCACCCCGCTCGGCCATCGCCGCCTCGAGCAGGAGCTGCGGCGCGAACAGGCCCTCCAGTTCCTTGGGCGAGGGGACGCGGCCGGTCTTGTAGTCGATGATCTCCCAGCCGCCGGGCTCGATCTCGTCGATACGGTCGGCCCGCGCTTCGATGCGCAACGGCCGGCCGGTTGGTCCGACGGTGAGGGCGCCGTCGGTTTCGCTGGCCAGCAGCCTGGTGCCCGCCGCGCGTCGGGCATTCTCGGTGCCGACGAACCAGCGTGCCAGACGCTGGAAGCGCGGCCACCAGAAAGCGCGTTCGGCCGGCGCCGCGAGCAGCGGTTCGAGATGCTTCTCGCCCAGTGCCTCGAACCGGCCGATCGCGTCGGCCGGTAGCAAGCCCGAGGGATGTGCCTTCAGGAACTCGTCGAGGGTATCGTGCAATGCCGAGCCGCGGTCGGCGGCGCCAAGTTCCTCTTCCAGTGGTTTGAGCGCCTCCAGTCCCAAGATGCGTCGCGCATAGAGCCCGTAGGGATCGCGTCGCCACTGCTCGATGCTCGAGACCGAGAGCCGTGTCGGCCGTGCCTCCAGCGGCGGTCGCGGTTCGGGACGCGGCCACGGCTTATAAGTATCCGGCCGGTCGAGTGCATCGGCCCAGGCGAGGTAGCTCCGGCGGCCGCGCTGGATGTATTCGGGTGGGGCCGCAGCGCTGCCGGACTCGTAGCCGAACAGCGCGTCGAGGCGCGCCAGCCAGCGCGACGGCACGGTCGGCGCGCCGCCCTCGCGCTCGGCGCGGGTCAGCAGCACGCGCTCGGCGCCGAGCGCGGCGGCAAAATCGTGGGCCGACAGGCCGATGCGCCGCTCCGGCTGGGGCAGCCCGAGCGCGCTGCGCATCGGCCGGTTGATCCACGGTCCGGTCTCGACCGCGGGCGGCCAGGTCCCCTCGTTCAGCCCGCCCAGCACCAGAAGATCGGCGCGCTGCAGGCGGGCTTCCAGCGGCCCCCAGATGGCCAGGCGCGGATGGCGGCCGAAGCGGGGGCGGACGATCTCCGGCTCGAGCATCGCGGAAAGCAGCGCCGGCCATTCGGCGCCGGCGATCTCGTCCGGGCCGGTCCATGCCGCGCGCAGGCGGGCGAGGGCGTCGGCCAGCGCTTCGCCCGCCTCGCCCGACCACAGCGTCTCGGCTGTCGCGATCGTCTCGCCGGCGGCGATGGTGGCGTCGAGCAGGGCGGCGGGCCCAGCGCCTTCCGCCATCACTGCTGCAAGGCCCGACGTCGCGGCCTCAAGCTGATCGATCAACGTCTCGACAGCACGCTGATCGACGACATCGCCGAACCTGGCCTTCGCGATGTGAGCACGGATGGCCGGCAGGCCGGGCGTGGGTTTCAGCCCGCGCAGGCATTTGCGGTCGAGCCGCCGTGTCGCATCGAGCAGCGCCGCACGATCGCCGCCCAGGGTGCAGAGCGGATGCTTCAGCAAGGCGAGCAGGGCGACCGGCGCGAAGCCCTCGTCGACGGCCGTGACCAGGGCGCGCAGCAGGGCGGCCGGCGGCGTGTCGGCCAACGGCGCGCCGGCCGAATCGTCGATGTCGACATTCCAGCGCCTGAGTTCGGCGGCGACGCGGCGCGCCAGCGCGCGATCGGGCGTGACCAGTGCCGCCGTGCGGCCGGCGTCCTTCAGCGTCTCGCGCAGCGCCAGCGCGACGACCAGCGCTTCCTGGTGGGGGGTCGCGCAATCGGCGCGCGTCACATGTTCCAGCGACGATGCCGGCGGTCGCGACCAGGCCTCGGTGGTTTCCGCCGGCCGCATCAGTTCGGTGATCAGCAGATGCCGCGCCGATCCGCCGCCGCCCGGCCAGTCGGCGACCTCGCCGCGCTCGGAGCCCAGCGCCAGCAGAAGCTCGCGCAGGCCGAATTGCGGGTGCGACTGGTCGAGCTCTTTCCAGCTCGCGTCGTCCATGTCGCGGTCCAGGCCAGGCAACACGACCGCGCCGTGCGGCAGTTGGGCGATGGCGGCCAGCAGGTCGCGCGTCGCGGGTTGCGAGCCGGTCGAGCCGGCGGCGATCACCGGCGTGGCGGGTGGATGCGCGCGCCAGCGCGCCGCCTGCGCCCGGATCGCCTGGGTGCGCCGTTCGATGGCGTCGATCTGGCCGCGTTCGGCCAACACCTGCGGCCAGGCCTCGCCGACGATGGCGAGGAATTTCAGCGTGCGCTGCCAATGGCTGGCGAAGTTGCCTTCGACGAGGCCTTCGAGCTGGCTGAACGACACGCCCTCGATGGCAAGCTCGTCGAGCAGCCGGCCGAGCTCGCGCGCAAGCTTGAGAGCCTGCGCCGCCGACTGGGCGATGGGATGGCCCTGGTCGTCCTTGAAGGCCGCCACGAGTTGCGCCAGCAGCGCCTCGCGCTCGGCCGGCTCGATGGCGGGCGGCAGGGCAAGCGCGCTGTCGTCGCCCGCCGCCACTTCCCACTCGCTTTCGTCGAGGTCGCCCAGCGGCGCCAGACGCGGCAACAGGGTAGGCCGTCCGTCCGTCGCGCGCAGGAAGGCCTCGCGCAACGCCCGCACCGAGCGCCGCGTCGGCAGCAGGATCAGCACATCGGCCAGCGCCAGCGGGTCGCCACCGTGCTGGGACAACACACCTGCCGCCAGCTCGTCGGCGAAGCGGCGGTCGATGCCGATGGTGAACACGCTTTTCATGCCAGCATGCGTTCGGCTTCGGCAAGCGCCTCGGGCGTGCCGATATGGAACCAGTCGCCATCATTGAAGACACCGAACAGCCGGCCCCTCTCCTCTGCCTGGTTCCACAGCCTGAGCAGCGAGAAGGCGCCTTCCGGCGAGTCCTGGAACAGGCGCGCGTCGCAGACCGACACGCTGGCGAAGACATAGGGCGCCAGGGAGGCAATGCCGCGATAGCGCGCTCGACCGCCGGGTTCGATGAAATAGTCGCCGCGATCCGTTGCCTCGCGGCCGACCACCTTGTGGATGGGATGGAGCAGCAGCAACGCATCCATGCGTTCGGGATTCCACTTCATGTCGAGCCGTTCCAGCATGGTGCCCGACTTCTCGCGCCACAGGCCGTCGCCGTTCAACACAAAGAACGGGCCGGCGCCCAGGAGTGGCAGGGCGTTCTTCACGCTACCACCGGTTTCCAGCAATCGCTCCTCGTATACGATGCGGGCGCGATCCTTTATTCGATCAGCGATCTGCTGGCCGAGATGGTGGACGTTCACGACGATATTCGTGACGCCGTGGGCGATCAGTCGATCCAGGGAGCGCTCGAGCAGGGAGCGGCCAGCCACGGGAAGCAGCGGCTTGGGCATGGTGTCGGTGAGCGGCCGCATGCGCTCGCCGCGTCCGGCCGCCAGGATCATGGCGGTATCGATTTTCACGCGGCACCCACCCGCCGCAGAGCGGGCGGCAGCAGGCGGTCGACCCAGGCCCGCAACGGCGCCAACGCCTCGTGCTGCAGCGAACGCTCGAACATCCGCCAGACACGCGGCAGATGAGGCAGGTAGTCGGGTTTGCCGTCGCGCTTCAGCAGCCGGATGAACAGTCCGATGATGCGGGCGTGACGCTGGGCCGCCATC
>DASZJU010000171.1:0-11533 GCA_035947815.1 Reyranella sp. | reverse complement strand
CTCGGCCTGCGCTCGGTCGATCCCAACCTGCTCAGCCTGTTCGAGCTCTACGGCGCCGGCCGCTGGCGCACGCTGGCCCACCTGCGGCTGCCCTCGGCGCTGCCCTATTTCCTGGGCGGCTTGCGCATCTCTGGTGGTCTGGCGCTGATCGGCGCCGTCGTTGCGGAGTTCGTCGCCGGCACCGGCGGCGACGCCTCGGGGCTCGCCTATCGCATTCTCGAATCGGGCTACCAGCTCAGGATCCCGCGCATGTTCGCGGCCCTCGCGCTGATCTCGGCGACCGGCATCGTGATCTTCCTGCTGCTGACGCTGCTCAGCCACCTGCTGTTGCGGCATTGGCACGAGAGCGCGCTCGCGCCCGAGAGGTGACCCTAAGCGCCGGCCTTGGCCTCCAACTGGCAATATGCATGACGCGCCCGCAACACGTGACAGAATCGAAAAAGAGGAAGCTATGCGACAGCCGCTCAAGGGACTATTTGCCTCGATCCTTTCCTGCCTTCTTGCCCTGCCGGCGCTCGGTCAGTCGGCAGGACCGCAGGACGCCGAACGCAGCGTCAATCGTGAGCAGGTCTGGCGAATTCCCGCCGCCGGCGGCTCGCCCCTGATGCTGACGACCGTGATGCGCCCGCCCGGCGAGGCAAAGGCGCCCCTCGTCGTCATCAATCACGGTTCGCCGGCCGACAGCTCTGCTCGGCCGCGGATGAGTCGGCAGCGCTACAGTGGATTGTCCTCGTGGTTCGTGTCGCGCGGCTACGTCGTTGCCTTGCCGTTGCGGCGCGGCTACGGCGAGACGGGTGGCGCCTGGGCGGAGGACTACGGGCGGTGCAACAACCCCGACTATGCCGGCGCCGGCCTGCAGACCGCGGCCGACATCAAGGCCGCCATCGACTTTATGCGCACTCAGCCCTTCGTGGCGCCCGACCATACCATCGTCGTCGGACATTCGGCCGGCGGTTGGGGCACCATCGCCCTGTCGAGCCTCAATCCGCCCGGCGTTTCGGGGATGATCGATTTTGCCGGCGGCCGCGGCGGCCATCAGAACATGCCGAGCGGCGGTCTCGGCAATTGCACCCCCAGCGCGCTGGTCCAGGCGGCGGCGAAGTATGGGTCCACGGCGCGGGTGCCCATGCTGTGGATCTACGCGGCGAACGACAGCTTTTTCGAGCCCAGCCTCGCCCGCCGCATGGTCGACGCCTACAACGGCGCCGGCGGCCGGGCCACCCTTCAGGCCGTCGGCCCGAACGGCCAGGACGGCCACAATCTGGCGACCAGCGCCGATGGCCCCGTGGTGTGGGGGCCGCTGGTCGAGAATTTCCTCCGACCCTCGCGGTGACGCCCGGGCGCAGCGAGTTTCTGCGCAGTACGGTGCGCAGAAACTCGCTGCGCGAGCGGCCGGATCGCGTTCGCGGGTTCCCGAACATCACTAAAGTGTTACTTTAGTATAGTTGACTATTAATTAACTATGCGCTAAAGACAGGCCGGCGCCGAAGCAGCGCATGCCCGGCGAAACTCGAGCTTGTCCGATGTATTGCGATCCAGTTGTCCACCGACGTGCTGTCTCAGCCGACTGGGCGGCATCCCAGGGCACGAGACGGCCTGAACCAGCAGAACCCCGGCGGAAGATCCGGCGTCGCTGGCTTTTTGTCGCGACCAGAAAGCACGCCTCGGGCACCTCTGGAATTGGCGTAGCGCTTGCGGAAACTGCGGAAACCCCCGCGCGAGCTTCCGAAAGGGTCGCCCTAGCGCCCGCTGCGCCGCGTCGGCCGGCCGCCCGAGCCGGTGCGCACGCCGCGGAACACGCGGCTGTTCTGCATGCGGCCGAGATGGACGCCGACATTGGCGCTGGCGGCCTGGCCGGGCAGTTCGAGCTCGTGAGCCTCGAGGCGCCGGATCTCGTCGCGGATGCGCGCGGCCTCCTCGAATTCGAGGTTGGCGGCGGCATCGCGCATGCGCTTCTCGAGCTCGGCGATGTGGCCGCGCAGGTTGTGCCCAACCAGATGGACATCGCCCGACACGCCGGTGTCGACGGTGTAGTGATCGCGCTCGGCGGTCGACTGCAGGATCTCGCTGATGTTCTTCTTGATCGAGGCGGGCGTGATGCCGTGCGCCTGGTTGTAGGCGGTCTGCTTGGCGCGGCGCCGGTCGGTTTCGGCGATCGCGTACTTGATCGAATCGGTCATCTTGTCGGCATAGAGAATGACCCGGCCGTCGATGTTGCGGGCGGCGCGGCCGATCGTCTGGACCAGCGAGGTCGGCGAGCGCAGGAAGCCCTCCTTGTCGGCGTCGAGGATCGCCACCAGCGCGCATTCGGGGATGTCGAGGCCCTCGCGCAGCAGGTTGATGCCGACCAGCACGTCGAACGCGCCCAGCCGGAGGTCGCGGATGATTTCGATGCGCTCCAGCGTGTCGATGTCGGAATGCAGGTAGCGGCAGCGGATGCCGGCTTCGTGCATGTATTCGACGAGATCTTCGGCCATGCGCTTGGTCAGCACCGTGACCAGCACGCGTTGGCCCTTCTTGGCGCAGTCGCGGCACTCGGCGATCAGGTCGTCGACCTGCTTCTCGACGGGACGGATGATCACCGTGGGATCGATCAGGCCGGTCGGCCGGATGACCTGCTCGATGAAGGCGCCCTGGGTGCGCTCCATCTCCCACGGGCCGGGGGTCGCGCTGACGAACGTCGTCTGCGGGCGCAGCGCCTGCCATTCCTCGAACTTGAGCGGCCGGTTGTCGATCGCCGAGGGCAGGCGGAAGCCGAACTCGGCCAGAACGCTCTTGCGGTTGAAGTCGCCGCGGAACATGCCGCCGATCTGCGGCACCGTGACATGGCTCTCGTCGACGATCAGCAGCGAGGTCTCGGGGAAGTACTCGAACAGGGTGGGCGGCGGTTCACCCGGCTTGCGGCCGGTGAGGTAGCGCGAATAGTTCTCGATGCCGGCGCAGGCGCCGGTCGTCTCCATCATCTCGATGTCGAAGATGGTGCGCTGCTCCAGCCGCTGCGCTTCCAGCAGCCGGCCGGCGCGATTGAACTCGTCGAGCCGCTGCTTGAGGTCGGTCTTTATCTGCTGGATGGCGTGCTGCATGGTCGGCCGCGGCGTCACGTAGTGGCTGTTGGCGTAGACCACGATGTCCGACAGCGTCGCCGTCTTCTCGCCGGTCAGCGGATCGAACTCGACGATGGACTCGATCTCGTCGCCGAACATTTCGATGCGCCAGGCCTTGTCCTCGTAGTGGGCGGGGAACAGGTCGACCGTGTCGCCGCGCACCCGGAAGGTGCCGCGCTGGAAGGCGTTGTCGTTGCGCTTGTACTGCTGCTCGACGAGGCGGCGCAGCAGGGTGGACCGATCGACCTTCTCGCCCTTGGACAGGCGGAAGGTCATCGCCTGGTAATTCTCCAGCGGGCCGATGCCGTAGATGCACGACACCGATGCCACGATCACCACGTCGTCGCGCTCCATCAGCGCGCGCGTCGCGGAATGGCGCATGCGGTCGATCTGCTCGTTGATCGACGAATCCTTCTCGATGTAGGTGTCGGTGCGCGGCACGTAGGCTTCGGGCTGGTAATAGTCGTAGTACGAGACGAAGTATTCGACGGCGTTGTCCGGGAAGAAGCCCTTCATCTCGCCCCAGAGCTGAGCCGCCAGCGTCTTGTTCGGCGCCAGCACCAGGGTCGGCCGGTTCTGCGAGGCGATGACGTTGGCCATGGTGAAGGTCTTGCCCGAACCGGTGACGCCCAGCAGCACCTGGTCGCGCTCGCCGCTCGACATCCCTTCGATGAGCTGGCGGATCGCCTCGGGCTGGTCGCCGGCCGGCGTGTAGTCCGACACCAGCTTGAACGGCTTGCCGCCGACCGTTTCGGGCCGCCGCTGGATGTACGGCATCAGCAGAGGGACGGTCGAAACCGCGAGATTCTTTGAGGGCATGGCCTCCATTATATGATGCCCAGGTCGCACTCCGGCAATGCTAGAGCTTGCGGGCTGCTGCCATTCCGTGGCCTCGCCCTGGGGATCGGCCCGTATGCCGCGTCTCGAAAGGTGAGGTTGGAGCCTCATGCCCGACCTGTTGACTTTTCCCTTCCTGGTTTGCGCCGCCGTTGCCGGCATTGCCGGCACGGTGCGGGGGTTCGCCGGCTTTGGCGCGGCCATGATCATGACTCCGGTGTTCTCCGCGCTCTACGGGCCGGCCGTCGGGGTGCCCCTCTGCCTGCTGCTGGAGATCGTCGTCGTCCTGCCGCTGTTGCCCAGCGTCGTGCGGCTGGTCGACTGGCGCCGCATCGGCCTGCTCCTGGTCGCCGCCGTGGTGGGCGTTCCCGTCGGCAATCTCGTGCTGACCCGCGTCGCGCCCGAGCCGATGCGCTGGGTGATCTCGGGCATCGTGCTCGGTGCTGTCATTTTGCTGGCAAGCGGCTGGCGCTTTGCGGGTCGGCCGCGCACCGCGACGACCCTGGCGGCGGGCGTCAGCAGCGGCTTCCTCAACGGTCTGGCCGGCATGGCCGGCCCGCCGATCGCCTTTTATTACCTGGCAGGTGACGAAACGGTTACACGCGTGCGGGCCAACCTGACGACCTATTTCGTGTTCGTCGATCTGGTGGCGCTCGCCATGTTCGCATCGCGCGGCCTGGTCGACGGCAGCACGGGCGTGCAGGCCCTCTTCCTGGCGCCGGCCGTGGTCCTGGGTGGCCTGCTGGGCGGGCGGCTTTTTCCGCTGGCCAGCGAGCGCTTCTATCGCCGTCTTGCATTGGCACTGTTGGTCGGCGTGGCGATCGGCGCCTTGATCCTGTAAGCGGGAGATTGTAGCGGGGCGAACATGAGGATCTGGGACAGGATCGTCGGCGGAGCGACACGGTTGGCCAACGGCGAACCGATCGGCTCGCTGCTGGGTCTGGCGTCGCCGCCGGCGAACGACGGCGCGCATCCCGGACTGCGCCAGATCGGCTTCACGATCGGCGTGATCGCGCTCGGCGCCAAGATGGCCGGCGCCGATGGCCATGTCTCGGACGTCGAGATCGAGGCGTTCCGCAATTTCTTCCAGGTGCCGCCGGGCGAAGAGAAGAACGTCGAGCGCTTCTTCGATCTCGCCAAGCGCGACGTCGCGGGCTTCGAGGCCTACGCCCGCCAGCTCGCGGCGCTGTTTCCCGACGCGCCGGAAATCCTGGAGAACGTGCTGGAGGGGTTGTTCGACATTGCCAGGGCCGACGGGCCGGTCGACGCCGCGGAAGCCGATTATCTCGCCAAGGTGGCGCGTCTGTTCGGTCTCAGCAGCGCGCGTTTCGAGCGCGCCAAGGCAGCGGCGTTGGGCATCGTCGAGTGCGAGCCGTGCATCATTCTCGGCATCGACCCGCTGGCGACCGACGAGCAGGTGCGCGAGGCATGGCTGCGTCAGGTGCGCGCCCACCATCCCGACCGGCTGATCGCCCAGGGTCTGCCCGAGGAGGTGGTCGCGGTGGCCAACCGCAAGCTTGCCCTGATCAACGACGCCTATGACCGATTGCGACGCGAGCGTGGGCTGGTGCCCGCCCTGTCGTGAACGCGGTCGACCTGCCGTCGCCAAATCATGCGCCGCGTCCGGCGGACGCCGCCATCGACGTGCTGGTGCTGCACTACACCGAACTGCCGCTGAAGGAGTCGCTCGACATCCTGTGCGATGGCACGCGCAAGCATCGCGTCAGCGCGCACTATTTGCTGGCGGAAGACGGCATGGTCCATCGGCTCGTGCCCGAAGATCGCGTTGCCTGGCATGCCGGACGCTCGCACTGGCGCGGCCGCGAGGCCTTGAATGCTACCTCGGTCGGCGTGGAGATCGTCAACCTGCACGGCGATCGCCACGACTATCCAATACAGCAGATCGCAGCGCTGATCGAGCTTTGCCACGGCATTCTCGGGCGCCATCCCGCCATCGTGCCGCGCAACGTCGTGGGTCATTCCGACATCGCCCCCAAGCGCAAGATCGATCCCGGCATACGCTTTCCCTGGGCGACCCTGGCCGCGTCGGGCATCGGTCTGTGGCCGCGGCCGGGCGCCCGGCCGCTCGTCGGCGACGTGCAGGCGGCCCTGCAGTGTCTCGGCTATCCGCCGGCCTTCGGCGTGACGACCGAGGACATCGTCGCCGCCTTCCAGCGCCGCTTCCGGCCGGCCAAGGTCGACGGCATCGCTGACCCCGAGACCCGCGCCCTTTTGGGCGACCTGCTCGAACAGGTCGGAGCGCAGGCTTAGCGCGCCGGCCTATGGAGGCCCGATGATGCGAGTAGACGTGCATGCTCATCTATGGAGCGAACGATATCTCGATTTTCTCGTCCGGCTTGGTAACGGCCGCACTGCGGTCCATCGCGGGCTTGGTGCGGGGGCGACGGATGACGAGCTTCGGAAGCGGTTCGAACTGATGGATGCCGCCGGGATCCGGATGCAGATCCTCTCCGTGACTCCGGCGTCGCCGCACTTCGAGCGCCACGCCGATGCCGTGGAAGCCGCGCGCCTGGCGAACGACGAATACGCCGCAATGACACGGCGCTTCCCGGATCGCTTTCGCGCCTTCGCGGCTCTTCCCTTGCCGCACACGGAGGCGGCACTTGCAGAGCTGGAGCGGAGCTTCGACGAACTGGGCATGGTTGGCGCCGCGGTCACGACTTCGGTGCTGGGACGCCCGCTGTCCGATGGCGTATTCCATCCGATCTATGCCGAGCTCAATCGTCGAAAGAGCGCGCTCTACATACATCCGGCGGGTTGCGGCGCGGAATCGCCGTTGATCAACGAGCATCGCATGGTCTGGTCGGTGGGTGCGCCGATCGAGGATACGGTCGCCATCATGGACCTCGTCCTCGCAGGCATCCCCAGCCGATATCCCGACATGAAGATCATCGCGTCCCATCTCGGTGGTCTGCTGCCCATGGTGGTGAAACGCGTCGACGACCACATGGCCTTCGAGGCGCCGGATATTTCGGAGAAGCCGAGCCTGACGTTCAGGCGTTTGTGGTACGACACCGTCGGCCACAATCATGTGCCCGCGCTGCGTGCGGCGGCCGAAGCGTTGGGCGCGGATCGGCTGTTGCTCGGAACGGACTTCCCCTACCAGTCGGGAGAACTGTTCTATGCCGCGGTGGATTACGTGAGGCGGGCGGGGCTCTCCGAAAACGACGTTCGCGCGATCCTGGACCGCAACGCAGCGCATTTGTTCGGGTTGGCGACCGTTGCGCCGGCCTCCCCTTGACCGGGTCCTGTCCGGGGCCTAGCTAGGCGCGCGGGTCAGACGGCTGGATGGCTGCGCCGGGCGGGCAACCGTTCGGCGAGGAAAGTCCGGGCTCCACGGAGACACGGTGCCGGATAACGTCCGGCGGGGGCGACCCCAGGGAAAGTGCCACAGAAAACAAACCGCCTGCCCGGTTCGCCGGGCCGGCAAGGGTGAAACGGTGGGGTAAGAGCCCACCGCGCGACCGGCAACGGAAGCGGCACGGCAAACCCCACCGGGAGCAAGACCAAATAGGGGCGGCACGCCGGGCAACCGGCAGCGGTGTTTCCGCGTCGTCGCCCGGGTCGGTCGCGCGAGGCGCTCGGCAACGGGCGTCCCAGAGGAATGGTCATCCATCGCTTTCGGGCGAGGACAGAACCCGGCTTATAGGCCGTCTGACCCGTCTTGATTCCGAGTTGCGAGTCGCCTTTACAATCCCTTGCGTTTGCGACCGGCAGGCGCACAATAGATGTAGTGTCTAACGCCTTCAGATTCCTTGTGGATTCCTGTTATTGATGATTGCTTCCCTAGAAATCCCATGATATCCCATTGTATCCCGTATAACAGTTAACGCAGGGGCGTGGGGCACCGGCGGCGGGGTACAGGGGGATGGGGCCGTGGCATTTCGGTCCGAAATCCTGATCAAGCTCGATAAGAAAGGCCGGGTCTTGTTGCCCGCAGCCTTCCGTGACGAGCTGCCGGCCGACGACCGTGGCGCCTTCGTCCTCTATCACTCACCCAACTTGCCCGGAGTCGTGAACGGCAATTCGCGCGCGGGCTTCGACGCCATGCTCGACCGGCTGCGCACCGAAGCGCTTGGCCCCAAGGGTGCGCTCAAGGTGGCGCTCGACGACGAGGCCTTCGATCCCGCCGGCTACCTGTCGGCCAGCGCCCGCACCATCGCCATGGAGCCGGACGGTCGCTTCTCGCTGCCGGCCGAATTCGCCGGCGTGCTCGAAGTCGGCGACGGCGTGATGCTGGTCGGCAAGGGCGACAAATTCCAGCTCTGGAACCCGGGACGCTGGCAGGCCCGCCGCGATTCCGATCGCGACAAGATGGCCGCCTTCGTGCGCGGCCTTGGCACAGGTGACGCATGAACGCCGCCCGCCATGTCCCGGTTCTCGCGCGCGAGGTCGTCGACGCCCTGCAGCCGCGCGACGGCGGCCGCTATCTCGACGGCACGTTCGGCGCCGGCGGCTACGCGACGGCGATGCTCGATCGCGCCCGTTGCCAGGTGATCGCCCTCGACCGAGATCCCGACGCCATCGCCGCCGGCCAGGCGCTTGCCGAGCGCTATGCGCCGCGCCTGCGCCTGATCGAAGGTCGCTTCGGTGACATGGCCGAGTTGCTGTTGGCCGAAGGTTTTGCCGATGTCGACGGCGTGGCGCTCGATCTCGGCGTCTCCTCGATGCAGTTCGACCAGGCGGATCGCGGCTTTTCGTTCCGTGCTTCAGGGCCGCTCGACATGCGCATGGAGCGGAGCGGGTCCTCCGCCGCCGACCTGGTGAACGAGGCCGACGAGAGCGAACTCGCCGACATCATCTGGCGCTATGGCGAGGAGCGGAAGAGCCGCCGCGTGGCGCGCGCCATCGTCGAGGCGCGCAAGCACAAGCGCATCGAGACCACGGGCGAGCTGGCCGAGATCGTGCGCCGTGCGGTCGGGCCGAAGGGCAGGGACGAGAGCGATCCGGCCACCCGTACCTTCCAGGCGCTACGCATCGCCGTGAACGACGAGCTGGGTGAGCTCGAGCGCGGGCTCGCCGCCGCGGAGCAGGTGCTGGCGCCGGGCGGACGGTTGGCCGTCGTCTCGTTCCATTCGCTGGAGGATCGCGCGGTCAAGGAATTCGTCCGCGCCCGCGCCGGCCGCACGCCCGGCCCGTCGCGCCATGCGCCGCCGCGCGCCGAGGACCGCGCCGCGACGCTGGGCGACCTCACGCGCAAGCCGGTGCTGCCGTCGGCCGCCGAGATCGCTGAAAATCCGCGCGCCCGCTCGGCGCGGCTGCGCGTGGCCGAAAAGCTGTCTACCGGTGGAGGCCGCGCATGATCCATCGCGGACTCCTGTTCTGGTCGGTCGCCGCCGTCGTCACGGCGGTCGGCCTGTTCACCGTGAAATACAAGGTGCAGGACCTCGAGGAGAAGATCGACCGCACCAACCAGAAGATCATCGAGAGCCAGCAGGCCACGCACATCCTGCGGATCGAATGGGCGCACCTGAACGAGGCCGAGCGCATCGAACGGCTCGCCATCAAGCATCTCAACCTCGAACCGGCATCGATCAAGCAGGTCATCCGGCTCGATTCCCTCAAATCAGATTCTGTCCCCCCGCGGCGCGATCCACCACTCCCTTCCCCCCCACGAACGGGCAACGACGTCCCCTCGTCGAGCTTGCCCGGTGGTGGTCGCGTCGCAGCGGAGGCCGGCAGCCCCTCGCCGGCCTCCGCACCCCATCCAGCGCGTTCGTCCGGACCCACGACGCCCCCTCGACCGGCCCCGATTCAAGAGCCGGCAACAACGGGTCCGGATGGCGACGGCCAAAGCGCCGCGGTCTCGATCGACGAAATCCTCTCGCGAAATGAAGGGGGTCGTCGGTGAGACTGCGGCGCAGGTCTGCCTCGCCCGAACCGGCCGCCGCGGCAAACGCGGCGGCCGGCGCGCGTTACGGGTCGGTTCAGGAGCGCCTCAAGGGCGATGCGCAGGAGACTGCCCGCCAGCGCATCGTCATCGCCTCGGTGATCTTCGCCATGGCGTTCGTCGCGGTCGGCCTGCGCATGAGCTACGTGTCGCTGCTGCGCGACGGCGCGGAGCCGACGGAGCGGGTCGCCGCCCGTGGCGGTTCGATCCAGGCCGAGCGCGCCGACATCGTCGATCGCAACGGCGTGGTGCTGGCGACCTCGGTGCCGGTCATGTCGGCCTTCGTCAATCCCCGGCTCCTGCTCGATCCGCAGGATGCCGCGCGCAAGATCGTCAGCGCGCTGCCCGAACTCAAGTACGACGAAGTCCGCGAGAAGCTCGAAGGCGACAAGACTTTCGTCTGGGTCAAGCGGGGCCTCAGTCCGCGCGAGCACGACAAGGTCAATCGCCTCGGCATTCCTGGCCTCGAGTTCCAGGCCGAGGAGCGGCGCATCTATCCGCAGGGCACGGCAGCCGCCCACGTCCTGGGTTATGCCAGCGTCGACAATGCCGGCCTGGCCGGTGTCGAGCGCTTCTTCGATCAACAGCTGCAGAGCGGCGAGACGCTGCAGCTCGCCATCGATCTCCGCCTGCAGCGCATGGTCGAGCGCGAGATCGCAGCCGCGGTGAAGAAGTTCTCTGCAATCGGCGCCACCGCCATCGTCATGGACGCGACCAACGGCGAGGTCCTCGCCATGGCCTCGCTGCCGACCTTCGATCCGAACAGCACCAAGACCCTCACCAACGAAGCGCTGTTCAACCGCGCCACGCTCGGCGTCTACGAGCAGGGATCGACCTTCAAGATCTTCAACACCGCGATGGCGCTCGACACCGGCAAGGTGACGCTCAGCAGCGTCTTCGACGCCACCTCGCCGATCAAGATCGACCGCTTCACGATCAACGACGACCATGCCCAGCGCCGGCCGCTCACCGTGCCGGAACTCTTCAAGTTCTCGTCCAACATCGCCTCGGCCAAGATGGCGGTGGCGATGGGCACCGAAACCCAGCGCGCCTTCTTCGACAAGATCGGCTTCCTGAAGCCGCTCACCACGCAACTCACCGAGCTTGCCGCGCCGCTCTATCCGCGGCACTGGATGACGATCAACACCATGACCATCGCCTTCGGGCACGGCATGTCGGTGACGCCGCTGCACCTGGCGACCGGCGCCGCCGCCGTGGTCAATGGCGGCATGCTGTATTCGCCGAGCCTGGTCAAGCGCAACGCCGCCAGCGACCCCGGACGCCGCATTATCCAGGCCAAGACCTCGGTGATGATGCGTCAGCTCCTGCGGCTCAACGTCGTCGACGGCACCGGCAAGAAGGCCGACGTGCCGGGCTACGAGGTGGGCGGCAAGACCGGCACCGCCGAGAAGGCGGCGCGCGGCGGCTACCGCCAAAAAGCCCTAATCAGCTCGTTCGCTGGCATGTTTCCGATGAACGATCCGAAGTTCGTCATTGTGGTGTCGCTCGATGAGCCCAAGGGCATCGCCGAAACCGCCGGTTATGCCACGGCCGGCATGGTGGCCGCGCCCAGCGTCAAGACGCTCATCGAAGAGATCGCGTCGCTCTACGGCATCCTGCCGGGCGACCTGAAGGAGGGCCTGCCGCCGATCGAAATCGCCTCCACTCCGGTGCCGGCACA
>DASZJU010000170.1:0-4301 GCA_035947815.1 Reyranella sp. | reverse complement strand
CGGCAGGTCGGGCCGGCGGTCGGCGCGGATCGCCGCCAGCTCCTCCTGGCGCTTATAGATCTCCACGCCGATCTCGCCGCACATCGCCATCACCTCGTCGACCAGCGTCTTGTCGGTTAGCCGGTAGGCCGGGATGAAGCGCGCCATCTGCATGCCCAGCACCAGCTCGAAATGGCCTTCCGTGGCAAGCCGGATGCGGGCGCGGCGGATGGCGCGCTCGGCTTCATTCTGGCTGCGCATGCCGGTATCGAGCAGCGCCAGCTTCGTCACACGTTCTGCAGCGAACTGCATGATCTCGACCGCCAGCATGCCGCCCAGCGACAGGCCGGCGAGGGCGAATTTTTCGGCCGGCATCTGATCGACGACCCAGCGCGCCGCACTTTCCCAGCTGTCCCAGATCGCAAGCGGCGCACGGCGCCAGTCGGGCACCACGACCTCGGCCTCGCCCGAAAGTGCCGCGACCTGGTCGGCATACAGTCGCGGTGAACAAAGCATGCCGGGCACCAGAAGCAGCGCTGTCTTGTTCATTCGTTCCTCCCGTCGCGAGCGTAGCCTAGGCGCTGCGGCTGGGATACCAATGGCGGGCCATGGCCGTCTTGCCCGTCATCGCTTCCGGTCGCGACATCCGGCTCGACCTGTTCCGCGGTCTGGCGCTGTGGTTCATCTTCATCGATCACATCCCGACCAACATTGTGAGCTGGCTGACCGTGCGCAATTACGGCTTCAGCGACGCCACGGAAATCTTCGTCTTCATCTCGGGCTACACCGCGGTGATCGCCTACGCCCGCATGATGGAGCGCGAGGGCTGGGTGCGCGCCGCCGCCCGCATCTACCGCCGCGTCTGGCAGCTCTACGTTGCGCACATCCTGCTGTTCGTGGCCTTCTCGGCCCAGGTCGCCTGGGTGTCGATCGCCCGCGACACGCCGGCGCTGATCGAGGAGATGGAGCTTTTAGGCCTCGGCCAAAATCCCTACCAGGCCATCCTCCAGGCGGCGCTGCTGAAGTTCCGCCCGGTCAATCTCGACGTGCTGCCGCTCTATATCGTCCTGCTGGCGTTCTTCCCCTTCGTCCTGCCGGCCGTCGTCCGCTGGCCATTCGGGGTGATCGCGGTCTCGCTGGCCGTCTATGCGGCGACTTGCCACTACGACTGGAACCTGCCGGCCTACCCGGACAACAAGGTCTGGTACTTCAATCCCATGGCCTGGCAGGTGGTATTTTACGTCGGCGCGGCTTGCACGATGCTGGGCCCTCAGTTCGCCTGGCTCGACCGATTCCGATGGCCGCTTTGCGTGCTGGCCGTGCTTTACCTGCTGTTCTCGGCCTTTATCGCCTTGTCCTGGCAGTATAATCCGATGGAGAAGCTGATTCCCGACTGGGTCACTCGGAATATCTATCCCATCGACAAGACCAACATCGACATACTGCGGTTTTTGCACTTCCTGGCGGTCGCCTGGCTGGTTCGGCTGGCCGTCCCGTCCAACGCACCTTTCCTCAGGTGGCGGATATTCGAGCCACTTCGCAGGTGCGGCGAACACTCATTGCAGATATTCTGTCTTGGAATTTTTCTGGCACTCAGTGCGCAGGTGGTTGTCGGGCAAAATGAAGATTCAATCGTGTCGCAGGTAGGCGTGAGCATCGCTGGTCTTGTCATCATGTCCGCGGCGGCCTATGGCGCGGCTTGGTACAAGCGAGGTCCCGCCATCGAGGACGCGGCGTGAAGCGGCTTGTCGCCTGGGTGGCGGGCGTCATGGCGCTGATGCTGTGCGCAGGCGGAGCGTCTGCCGAGCTGAAGGGCTGTCGCGCCAGCCGCGCGCTGCTCGACCTTGGCAATCCGCTCGAGATCGCCCGCACCGCCGTGGCCGACGAGCGGCAACTGCGCATCGTCGCCATGGGCTCGTCGTCTACCCAGGGCTACGGCACGACGAACCCGCACTTCGCCTATCCGTACCAGTTGAAGATGCGGCTCGAAGAGGCGATGCCGGGCGTCGCCATCCACGTCTTCAACAAGGGCATCGGCGGCCAGGATGCCGACGAGATGACGGCGCGCATGAAAGCCGACGTGCAGCCCGAACGCGCGCATCTCGTGGTCTGGCAGGTCGGCACCAATTCCGCGATCCGCCGCATCCCGACCGACCAGTTCGCCAAGCGCCTGCGTGCCGGCATCGATATCGGCAAGTCGCTGGGCGCCAACTTCGTGCTGATGAACCTGCAGTACGTTCCCGCCGTCGTGGCGCTGCCCGACGAAGAGGAATATGCGGGCGTCATGGCCGACGTGGCCAAGGAGAAGGGCGCCGGCCTGTTCAACCGCTTCGAGATCATGCGCACCTGGTACCGGGACGGCATGCCCTACTCGCAGTTCGTCACCAGCGATGGCCTGCATCTCAACGACTTCGGGCAGAAGTGCATCGGCAAGCTGCTGTCGGAAGCCATCATCGACACCATCGCCCCCAAGCAATTGACCGGCGCGCCGATTACCCCACACTGAGGCCAGTGGCGATCTTCGGGGAGTAACGTGCGGTCGACGTCAAACCAATGCTGGCGTAGCAATTTGCGTGCGTCTTTTCCTAGGCGAGCGGCTCCGGCTCGCCCGGCGGCAGCGGCATCTCGAAGACGTTGAGCGTCATCGATACCAGCATGTAGTAGCCACACACGCCCACCAGATCGACCACGCCCTGCTCGCCGAAGGCGTCGATGGCGCGCTTGTAGTTGGCCGCGGCGACCCGATTGGTCTCGAGATACTCGGTGACGAAGTCGTAGACGATGCGCTCGGCGTCACGCGTGAAGGGCGGCGTGGCGCGCGTGCGCACCGCCTCGATGATGGCGGGCGCGAGCCCGGCCTCCTTGGCCAGACGGGCATGGGCGTAGAACTCGTATTGCGCCTTGAAGTGCCGGCCGACCAGGCAGATCGCCAGTTCCGCGAGCTCCTTGGGCAGCGAGTTGTGGAAGCGGCAGTATTCGCCGAGCTTCTGGGCGCGGTCGGCCAGATGCGGGCTGCGCAGCCAGGGCTCGAACGGTCCGCGCAGGGCGCCGCGCGGGCCGGCAACGATCGCGTCGGCGACCTTCTTTTGTTCGGGAGTAAGCTTGTTGAGGTCGAGCGGGGCCAGACGCGGCATGAGACGATTTCCTCCGTTAGAGCGGGCAGCCGGCATCGCCGACGGCGTTCTTGTCGGCATTGTCGAAGATGCGGTTGATGATCGCCTCGCCGGCCATCTGGGACTTGTCGGCTTGCGTTGTACAGGATCCGGATGCCGTCCAAAGCACCTTGCCGCCGTCGCGGGAATAGAGCGTCAGCGAGATGCGCAACGTCGGGCCTGCTGTCGACGGCGTCAGCCCGTCACGCCGGCCGATCGGGTTGGCCGGCAGCGCCGGGCGCGGGTTGGAGCCCGGCGGCGCGTAATCGGGCTGGCCGCCGATCGTGCCGATGCTGCGGTCGTTGCCGCCTAGAAGGTCGAAATAGCTGACGTCCATGCGCATGACGTTGCCGCCGCTGAAGCCCACCTCGTTGCCGCGCTGCGACAGGCGGATCATCACCTGGCGGCGCAACTCGCGCGACAGGTGGTTGTCGGAGGTAAGTTGCACCGCGGTCTTGGCCTTGGGGATCTTCTGGTAGGCCTTGATTTCGAGCTCGCCGAGCTTGGGGCCGGCGCCGACGCCTGGGTAAGGCTGGGCCGAGGCCTGTGACGCCGCAGCGAGCATCCCAAGCACGACGAAAGCGATCGCGATATGCATTCTGTTCCCCCCTAGGCCGCCAGCTTGCGCCAGCCGGGCTCGTCCCGGTCGAGCAGGCGTTTCAGCGATTCGAAATGCAGCAAGGCCTGCTGGGCCCCGCCCGCGATCTGATCGGCCGTGTGCCGGGCCAGCGCCTCGTCGATATTGTGCAACGGCCGGCCGGTCTGCATCGCCAGCACCTGCACCATCGCCGCCCGCTCGAGATAATAGAGATCGTCATAGGCCTGGGCCACGGTCAGGCCGGCGACGACGATGCCGTGGTTGCGCAGGAACAGGATGTCCTTCTCGCCCATGGCGCGGCACATGCGGTCGCCTTCCTGCGCGCTCAGCGCCACCCCGGCATAGGTCTCGTCGTAGGCGATACGGTTGAAATAGCGGAAGGCGTTCTGGGTGCACATTTCGAGCCGTCCGCCCTGGATCGAGGTCAGCGCCGTGGCGTAGGGCATGTGGGTGTGCAGCACGACCTTGGCGCGCGGGTTGCCGGCATGGATGCGGCCATGGATGAAGAACGCCGACGCCTCGACCGGATACTTGCCTTCGACGATGTTGCCCGCGCCATCGGCCATCACCAG
>DASZJU010000169.1:0-6491 GCA_035947815.1 Reyranella sp. | reverse complement strand
GCGGCGTTGGTCGAGCGGCTGCCCGTGCGCACCTTCACTTCGCCGGTGAGCTTGTGGTTGGCGGCCTGCGGGCCCAGCACCGAAAACAGCGGATCGAATAGCGGCAGGTCGAGCGTCTGGCCCTTGCCGCCGTTGGTCTCGACCTCGCGCAGCGCCACCATGACAGCGCCGTAGCCGTAGAGCGCGGCCATCGCATCGGCGAGATACATCGGCGGCAGCACCGGCTCGCGGTCGCCGAATCCGTTCATCGAGGCGAAGCCGCTATAGCCTTCGATCAGGGTGCCGAAGCCCGGCTTGTGACGGAAGCGGCCGTCCTGGCCCCAGCCGGAAATGCGCACGATCACCAGCTTGGGGTTGAGCTTGTGCAGCTCGGCGGGAGCCAAACCCATGTCTTCCAGCACGCCGGGCCTGAAGCTTTCGACCAGGATCTGCGCCGAGGCGGCGAGCGCGCGCACGATGGCGCGGCCGGCATCGGCACGGAGGTCGAGCGCCACGCTCTTCTTGTTGCGGCTATAAACCTTCCACGCCGTCTCGATGCCCTTGACCCGCCACGAGCGCAGCGTGTCGCCCTCGGGTGGCTCGATCTTGATCACCTCGGCGCCGAAATCGGCGAACTGCAGGGTCAGGATGTTGCCGGCGACCAGGCGCGACAGATCGACGACGCGGACGCCGTTCAGGGGGCCGCGCGCCGATGGACTGAAGGTCTTTTTTGCGGGCTTCCTAGCCAACGTGCTTGCCGAAGAACTCCAATGTCCGGGCCATGGCCTGCTTGGAGGCCGCCGCGTCGTAGCTGCCGCGCTCGTCGCAATGGAAGCCGTGGTCGGCCGGGTAGTCGTAGATCTGGACGCCGGGATGGAGCTTGCGGAGCTCGTTCACGTGCGTCATCGGGATGTGCATGTCCTTGTCGCCGAAATGCATCTGGGTCGGCACCGTGGGCTTCTCGTTCTTGGTGCCGTGAATGCCGCCGCCGTAATAGGCGGACACCGCATCGGGCTTCAGCCGGGTCGCCGCCAGCCAGGCGATGGTGCCGCCCCAGCAGTAGCCGGTGACCGCCACCTTCTTGGCGCCGCGCTTCTTGAGCTCCTCGATCGCCGCCTCGACATCCTGCACCGGCTTGTCGAGGCCGAGCTCGGTCACGTACTTGCGGCCCTCGGCGATGGTGTCGGGCGTATAGCCGAGCTCGATGCCGGTCTTGATGTGGTCGAAGAAGCGCGGCGCCAGCGCCAGATAGCCGTCGGCCGCGAACTTGTCGGTAACTGCCTTGATGTGGTGATTGGCCCCGAAAATCTCCTGGATCACCACGACGCCGCCCTTGGCCGTGCCCTTCGGGGTGGCGAGGTAGGCGCCGATCTCGCCGGCCTTCGACTTAAGACGGATATCTTCACCCATGAGAATTCCTCCCGGTTGCGGCCGGCATTGGACATGGTATTGCGGCGCCGTTCAACCGCGGCCCGAGGGCCGTGCCGCAGAAAGAAAACCATGTACGTTCCCAAGCACTTCGAAGGCGACGAGACCACGGGCCGGCAGATCATGCAGGACCATGGCTGGGCGCTGCTGATGACCGCCGATGCCGATGCAGCGCCGGTGGCGACCCATCTAGCCCTGGTCTGGCAGGACGACGGCAGCCCGCACGGCTCGCTGATTGGCCACATGGCGCGCGCCAACCAGCACTGGAAACTGTTCGCGCGTGGCGCCGAGTCGCTCGCGCTGTTCTGGGGCCCGCACGCCTATGTCTCGCCGACCTGGTACACGCCGGGTGTCAAGGTGCCGACCTGGAACTACGTCACGGTGCATGCCTACGGTCGGCCGCAGGTCGTCGAGGACACCAAGGGCGCGCTCGACGTGCTGGCCAGGCTGGCCGCGGTCTACGAAGGCCGCGGCGCGGAAGCCTGGGGCCTCGACCGCCTGCCGCCGGGCAATGCCGAGGCGCAGACCAAGGGCATCGTCGCCTTCCACATGCCGCTCTCGCGCGTCGAAACCAAGCTCAAGCTCAGCCAGAACCGCGATATGGAAGACCGCCACCGCGTCATCGCCCGGCTCGAGGCAAGCGACAGCCAGGACTCGCAAGGAACGGCGCGCTGGATGAAGCGCGTGCTCCCCTAGTCATTGCTCTTTCGCGCGCTTGTTCGGGTCGTCCTTCTCCTCCTCCATCAAATAGCCAACGCCGCGGATCGTGTGGATGGCGACGTTGGCGCCTGCGTCTGTCAGGAAATGACGCAGCCGATGGACATAGACCTCGATCGCGTTCGACGAGACGCTTTGCGACAGGCCGAAGACCTGACTCTCGAGCGCTTCATGGGAGACGGTCCGGCCGCCCCGTTTGATCAGTACTTCCAGGACCTCTGCTTCCCGCGGCGGCAGGAAAAGCAGCTTGCCGGCGACGACGGCCTGCCGGCTTTCGGTCTCGAACGACACGTTGCCCAGGGTCAGCGCGTCGCGTTTGGCTTCAGGCGATCTTCGCAGCAGCGTTTGAATGCGCGCGACGAGCTCATCCATGGCAAAAGGCTTCACGAGATAGTCGCTCGCCCCCTTGTGCAGCCCGGTAATGCGGTCATCCAGGCCGCCGCGCGCCGAAAGAATGAGGACCGGCGTTTGGTCGCGGCGCCGCTGCATCTGGTCGAGCAGGGCAAGACCGTCCGCATCGGGAAGCCCCAGATCGAGGACGACGGCGGCATAGCGCATCGTCTTCAGGGAGATTTCGGCGGCAGCCGCATTGCCTGCCGAATCGACGTCGAGACCGGCTCGTGCCAGCGCCTTCGTCAGAAGACCAACGAGCTGGTTGTTGTCCTCGACCACCAGTATCCGCATCTCCCTGGGCCTCTCTGTGCGATGCCAAACGATAGGTTGGCGAAGAGGCCTCGTCGAGTTTGCGCGCGCCCAGTTCCCTCTCTTTTGTCAGCTAAATGTAATCAATGTCGCTTGGTCGCTATTTCGCGCGCAGCAACTCACTTACCTTCAGCAGGATCAGCTCGTTGTCGTCGGACTTGCCGAGCGTGCGGCCCGACGAGAAGGGCAGGTTGTTGTCGTTGCCGACGATGATGTGATCGGCGTCGACCACGTCGACATTCTCGATGGTGAAGAACGGGAAGGTGAGCTTGCCGTCGTGCCCGCCCTGGCGGGCGAGCTTGTTCGGGTCGTCGATGTCCATCAGGTCGATGTAGCCCACCTTCTTCACGAAGCCGTCGGCATCGGCCTGGGCGAAGTCGATCTTGTAGATGCGCTTGAACTTGGCCGGCACGTTGAAGCAGTCGGGCCTCGGGGCGCCTTCAGGGCAGGCCTGCGCCGGATCGCCTTCGCTGTCGTCGCGCTCGATGATCAGGCCGCTCGTCGCATCGATCAGGTTGAAATCGCCGATGGCGTTGCCCGGCAGCTCGAGCGGATATTTCCAGCCCTTGCCGGTGAAGGCTTCCTTGCCGACGTCGAACTCGAGAATGCGCAGGTAGGTCTTGCCGTCCTTGCTCTCGAAGCTGTTGGTCGCCTCGACCCACAACGGACCTTCGAGCAGGGGATAGAGGATCTTGCCGTCCGGCGAGGCCGCCATGCCTTCGAAGCCTTTGCTGCGCTTGACCTCGAACTTCATCATGCCGGGCACGCCGGGCGGAACCAGGTAGGGATTATCCGGCGAACGCACCACCTTGCCGTCGACCTTGGCATCGAACACGGCCAGCACCTTGCCGCTCTTGTCGGTCTTGACCAGGAACGGGCCGAACTCGTCGCCGAACCACAGCGCGTCGCCGATCGGCTGGATCGATTCGATGTCGAAGTCCGAGCCGGTCAGGTACCGGCGGGGTGTGTTCTCGTTGACGATGCGGAACGGCACCTTGCGATCGGGATCGCTCAGGAAGGTGCTCGAGACATGCTCGACCGTGCCGGCCTTCCAGTCCGGCTTCACGACGTGGAACATCAGCATGGCGTCGGGCGAGTTCGCCTTGGAGCCATAGCCGTTGTCGGTCAGGGTGAGGAACGTGCCGTCCTTCAGGTCCTTGATGCCCGACAGGCCCTGTACCGGCTGGCCCTTGAACGGCAGGCTGATGCCGGTGGGCCGCGGCGCCGCCTTGTCGGAGAGCGCCGAGATACCGGGCACGCTCTCCGGCGTGTCGATCCTCTGCCCCGGCGGGCCGGCAAAGCGGCCGGAGATCTGCAGGTCAGGCGGCGCGTCGGCGGGCGCGGGAACGAGCGTCATGGCCGGCAGGATGGCGTGGCCTTCCAGCACCGATGGGAATTTGGTCTGCGCCGCTGCTGCCATCGCGAGGCCGAGGGCGAAGGTCGCCGTGACCGTGAAGAGCACGTGGGCCCGCATTGGATGATCTCCCCCTGTTCGAACCTGAGGAACTACTGCAGCGACGCTACGGTTTATTGACAGTGCGTGTTGACTCTGTCGCGGGCGGGCTATCATGTCACGGTCATGATTTACCACCGGCATACGCCACGCTCGCCTTTGTCGGAATGCATCGAGCTGCTGTGGTTCTTTGAAAGCACCGCGCCATCGCACGCGAGCGAGCGCGTGTTGCCGACGGGCACGGTGGAGCTGGTGATCAATCTTCACCAGAGGACCGGCAGCTTCGACGCCCTCGTTGCCGGGCCGCATTCGCGTTTCTTCGTCCTGGATACGAGCCGGCCGGCCGCGATCATCGGCGTCCATTTCAAGCCGAGCGGGGCGTTTCCCTTCCTTGCGCTGCCAGTCGACGAACTGCGCAATCGGCATGTGTCGCTCGAGGCGCTCTGGGGTGGGCGAGCCACCGAGTTGCGTGAGCGTCTGCTCGCGGCAGAGGGCGCAGCGGCGAGGCTCCTGCTGCTGGAGCGTGCGCTGCTGTCCCTGCTGCAGCGGCCGCATTCCCGTCATGCCGCTGTCGGCCATGCGCTGGCCGCGTTTCGCCGAGGCCCGCGCCGCATCGCCGACGTGGTCGATGAGACCGGCCTCAGTCCGCGCCGCTTCATCCGCCTGTTCAGCGACGAAGTCGGGTTGACGCCCAAATCCTTCTGCCGCATCCGTCGCTTCCAACGCACCGTGGCCTTGCTCCATCGCGCGCCAGCCGTCGACTGGGCCGACACGGCGCTCGCCTGCGGCTACAGCGATCAATCGCACATGATTCACGACTTTCAGGACTTTGCCGGCTTGAGCCCCGCCAACTATCTCGCGCGCCGCACCGAGCACATGAACCACGTGCCGCAGTGAAGGCTGGTCCCGTCGCAAGGCGGGCCCGGTAAAAAACCTACAATACGCCTCGTCTCGTCGGCGCCAGAATGGGCGGAGCAAAGGAGGCTTGCATGGCCAAACCCATTCCCGACGGCTATCACGCGATCACGCCCTACCTGATCGTCTCTGGCGGTGCCAAGGCGCTCGAATTCTACGCACGGGCTTTTGGTGCGATCGAGCGCGAGCGGATGCAGGACCCGAGCGGCAAGATCCGCCACGCCGAGATCCGCATTGGCGATTCGTGCGTGATGCTGGCGGACGAGCACCCGGAGATCGATGCGCTCGGCCCCGCGACCATCGGCGGCTCGCCGGTCAGCATCCATCTCTATGTCGAGGATGTCGATGCCGTCGTCGGCAAGGCGGTCGCCGCCGGCGCCAAGCTCACACGTCCGGTGGCCGACCAGTTCTATGGCGATCGCGTCGGCGGCATCACCGACCCGTTCGGCCATCGCTGGTTCATCGCCACGCACAAGGAGGATTTGACCAGCGACGAAATCCACCGGCGCGCCGCCGCGCAAGGCCATTGAGCAAGGTGCCGAACGGAACGCGCTCTACCGTCGCGCCGATCCTGAGCATCATGGCCGGACCGTAGCGTCTCCCGTCAGGGGAGAGTCAAGTTGTCACCACACATCGCTTCAAGCTCCCTTGGGGGAGAGGAACATGAGCGTCGGCGATGGATCAGACGTTGAAGCGGAAGTGGAAGACGTCGCCGTCCTTGACGGCGTAGTCCTTGCCCTCAAGTCGAAGCTTGCCGGCATCGCGCGCGCCGGCCTCGCCGTTCAGCGTGACGTAATCGTCGTAGGCGATGGTCTCGGCGCGAATAAAACCCTTCTCGAAATCGGTGTGGATCACGCCCGCCGCCTCCGGCGCCGTGGCCTCGCGGCGCACCGTCCAGGCGCGGGCCTCCTTGGGGCCGACCGTAAAGAAGGTCACCAGGTCGAGCAGCTGGTAACCCGCGCGCAGGACACGGGCGAGGCCGGTCTCCTTGAGGCCGAGCGAGGCGAGGTACTCGCCCTGGTCTTCGGGCGGAAGCTGCGCCACCTCGGCCTCGATGGCGGCTGAGATGACCACGGCCGGCATGCCGCGCGTCTTGGCGTAGGCCTCCGCCTGGGCGCTGTGGGCATTGCCGGCCGCGGCCGAGGCCTCCTCGACGTTCAGCACATACATCATCGGCTTGGCGGTGATGAGCTGCAGCAGCCGGAACACCGGCCGCTCTTCCGCGGTGATCGCCGCCTCCCGCGCGGGCTTGCCCTCGCGCAACGCGTCGAGCGCCTTTTTCACCACCGGCGCTTCG
>DASZJU010000168.1:0-5666 GCA_035947815.1 Reyranella sp. | reverse complement strand
ACCACGCGGATCATGGGCTGTTCCGGCAGCCTCGTCTCGCCGCAAGGCCCGGCCTCCGGCGAGGTGTCGACGATCGAGTGGACCGGTCCGGGAACGATCTTCACGGCGACGCAGCTGGATTTTCGCGACGACCGTCTGCTTTTCTACACGACATACTCCCGAGGCGGTTGGTAACGGCTCGGTCGCTCGCCATCGTCGTGGTCGGCGGCATGCTGCTGGCGCCCCTCCTGTTCCTCACCGTGTTGCCGGCGATGATCGGCAGCTTCTCATGGCGTCGCGTCCCGGCTACATCTCCGGCGTGACGTCTTCCGATGAACTGCCCGACGCGTTGCCCGACGCGTTGATCGATCTCGGCGACCGCCGCCTGCGCGTGCGCCGTCTGGCGCCCCGGCAAGAGGACGGGCTGGAGCGCACGACGCTGATCTTCCTGCACGAAGGCCTGGGCTGCATCGAGATGTGGCGCGACTTCCCGCAACGGCTTTGCGACGCCACGCGCTGCCCCGGCATCGTCTACGACCGCACCGGCTATGGCGGCTCGAGCCCGTGGCCGGCCGACCCCGGCATCCAGTACATGGAGCGCGAGGCCGACGACATCCTGCCACGCCTTTTGGCCAAGCTCGCCGTCGAGGATTGCGTGCTGGTGGGCCACAGCGACGGCGGCACGATCGCGCTCAACTACGCCGGCTCGGATCCCGGGCCGCTGCGTGCCGTGGTGACGCTGGCCGCCCACGCCGTCAACGAACCGGTCTGCGTAGAAGCCATCCGGCGCGCCCGCGCCGCCTTCGCCTCGGGCGACCTGCGGACGCGCCTGCGGAAATATCATGGTGACAATGTCGACGGCGCCTTCCGCCTGTGGTCGGACGCCTGGGTGTCGCCCGGCTTCGAGCCGATGGATGCCGACGGACGCCTGCCCGGAATCGTCGTGCCGGTGCAGGCGATCCAGGGCGAGGACGATGACTATGGCAGCGAGCTGCAGCTCGGCATTATTGCCGGCAAGGTCGGCGGCTATTGCGAGACGCGCTTGGTGCCCGACTGCGGCCACAGCCCCCACCTGCAGCAGCCCGCCTATGTCCTGTCGGAGATCACCCGCTTCGTGGCCCCGCTGGCGCTGGTGGGGTGATCTCTTCCGGACTCGGCGCATTCAGATGCGCCTGCGGCGTCCCGCCCGCTCATGATCATGACGCGGGCGGGACGCCCGCGGTCCGGATGACTAAAGCCGCTTGAGCTCGCTCGACGCGGCCCAGTTGAGTTCGGAGACCGTCGGACAGCGTGCCTGGGCGAGCTGGAGCTGGTCGCGCGCCCGTTGCTTGTCGCCGCGCCGTATGGCGTCCATGCCGATGAAGAAGGCGGACGGGCACTTGCCGTTGCTGCGCTTGGCGGCGTCGTCGGATTCGGCCACGACCTCGAGTTCGCCGACCGGCAGCTTGCCCAGCAGGAATCTCACGATCGGGCCGGGCCACTCGTCGAGGGCTTCGCCGCCGATATCCTTGGCGAGCGCGCCGCGCGCGTCGCGCCGGGTGCGGACCTGGGCGGCATAGCGCCACAAGAGCGGCCCCAGCCGGGATTTCGCCGTCCGGCCGGCCAGTGAGGCATCGAAATCGTCGGCCGCCTGCGCGTACTGGCCGAGGTTGAAGTTGGCGTGGCCGCGATAGTAGAGCGCGGTGCGCCGGTCGGTGGCCGTCGTGGCGCTGGCAAGGGCGTCGTCGAGCAGGCCGAGCGCCCGCGGGAAATCGCCGATCTGCATGTAGACCTGCGCCTGGGCGATCACCAGCCAGGAATCGCCCGGCTTCTGCTGCAGGGCGCTGTCGAGGGTGCGCAGCGCAGCCGCGCGGTCGCCGCCCCCGGCCAGTTCCGGCACGGTACCCGACAGCACCAGCGGCCAGGCGCTGGGCAGGACCTTGCCCATTTCGGCAATGTCCTTCTGGCTGTCGGCCTCGCGGCCCACCTTGCTCAACTGGTAGGCGCGGATGCTGAGATAGATCGAGCGGTCGAAGGCCGAAAGCTTGGAACTCGACAGGATCTTGTTGAGAGCGTCGAGGGTGGTGTTGCGCGTCTCAGCGGGAACGTTCGGCGCCTCGAGCGGCCGGCCGAACTCACGCGCCGAGGGGTCCCAGGATTCGGCGGCGTTGCGCTGCGCCGATGCCTCGCCCGAGACCGTCACGAGGGCTGCAAAAGCCCCTATTATCCGAGCCGATTTCAATCGCATCGGCGCAATCTGGCACAATGGCGGAGCGCCCGCATCCGCCGATTGCCTGCGCCCGTCCGTGCCCCTATTTTGCCACCCACCCGCATAAATAGACCTTGAGGAGTAACGACAATGGCCGCCGCCCATCCCAACAGCTTCAAGGCCCGCAAAACCCTCAAGGTCGGCAGCCGGAGCTACACCTATTTCAGCCTCAAGGCGGTCGAGAAGGAGACGGGCGACCTCTCGCGCCTGCCCTTTTCGCTGCGCGTCCTGCTGGAAAACCTGCTGCGTCACGAGGACGGCAGCACGGTCAAGAAGACCGATATCGCCGCCTTCGCCGATTGGCTGAAGAACGGCGGCAAATCGACCAAGGAGATCAACTTCCGGCCCGCCCGCGTCCTGATGCAGGACTTCACCGGCGTGCCGGCGGTGGTCGACCTCGCGGCGATGCGCGACGCCATGGGGCCGCTGGGCGGCGACGCCAAGAAGATCAATCCGCTGGTGCCGGTCGACCTCGTCATCGACCATTCGGTGATCGTCGACAATTTCGGCAACTCGAGCGCCTTCGGCGCCAACGTGAAGCTCGAGTACGAGCGCAACCTCGAACGCTACCAGTTCCTGCGCTGGGGCCAGATGGCGTTCGACAATTTCCGTGTCGTGCCGCCAGGCACCGGCATCTGCCATCAGGTCAACCTCGAATACCTGGCCCAGGTCGTGTGGACCAAGAAGGACGGCAAGGAGACGATCGCCTATCCCGACACGCTGGTCGGCACCGACAGCCACACCACCATGGTGAACGGCTTGAGCGTGCTGGGCTGGGGCGTGGGCGGCATCGAGGCCGAGGCCGCCATGCTCGGCCAGCCGCTGCCGATGGTGATCCCCGACGTCGTGGGCTTCAAGCTGACCGGCAAGCTGCGCGAGGGGGCCACGGCGACCGACCTGGTGCTCACCGTCACCCAGATGCTGCGCAAGAAGGGCGTGGTCAACAAGTTCGTCGAGTTCTACGGCGACGGCCTCGAAGCGCTGCCGCTCGCCAATCGCGCCACCATCTCCAACATGTCGCCGGAGTACGGCGCGACCTGCGGCTTCTTCCCGGTCGACGAGGTGACGCTCGCCTACCTCAGGACGACCAACCGCGGCCAGGCCGCCAAGCTCGTCGAAGCCTACGCCAAGAAGCAGGGCCTGTGGCGTTCCAGGAAGGCGGCCGAGCCGATCTTCACCGACACGCTGTCGCTCGATCTCGGCGACGTCGAGCCCAGCCTCGCCGGGCCCAAGCGCCCGCAGGACCGCGTGCCGCTGAGCCAGGCCGCCCAGCAGTTCACAGCCAACATGGAGAAGGAGTTCGACCGCAAGGACGACGGCAAGCGCATCAAGGGCGAAGGGGTGGACTACGATCTCGGCCATGGCGACATCGTGATCGCCGCCATCACCTCGTGCACCAACACGTCCAACCCCTACGTCATGCTGGGCGCCGGCCTGATCGCGCGCAACGCGGTGAAGCACGGCCTCAAGGTGAAGCCGTGGGTAAAAACCTCGCTGGCGCCGGGCTCGCAGGTCGTGACCGAGTATCTCGAAGCCTCGGGCCTGCAGAAGGACCTCAACAAGATCGGCTACAACCTGGTGGGCTACGGCTGCACGAGCTGCATCGGCAATTCGGGCCCGCTGCCCGACCCGGTGACCAAGGCGGTCAGCGATGCCGACCTCGTGGTCTGCGCCGTGCTGTCGGGCAACCGCAACTTCGAGGGCCGCGTCAATCCGCTGACCCGCGCCAACTATCTCGCCTCGCCGATGCTGGTGGTGGTCTATGCCCTGGCCGGCTCGATGAAGATCGACATCACCAAGGACCCGATCGGCATCGGCAAGGGCGGCAAGCCGGTCTATCTCAAGGACATCTGGCCCTCGAACATGGAGGTCCAGAAGCTGGTCGACAAGTTCGTCACCACCAAGGCCTTCAAGAAGCGCTACGCCGACGTCTTCAAGGGCGACAAGTTCTGGCGCAGCATCAAGACCAAGCCCACGCTGACCTATGCCTGGGACGACAAATCGACCTACGTGCGCAACCCGCCCTACTTCGACGGCATGGGCAAGATTCCGGGCGCACTGTCCAACATCGCGGGCGCCCGCCCGCTCGGCCAGTTCGGCGATTCGATCACGACCGACCACATCTCGCCCGCCGGCTCGATCAAGAAGGACAGCCCGGCCGGCGCCTATCTGGGAGAGCACGGCGTCGAGGCCAAGGACTTCAACCAGTACGGCACGCGGCGCGGCAATCACGAGGTGATGATGCGCGGCACCTTCGCCAACATCCGGCTCAAGAACGAGATGGTGCCCGGCATCGAGGGCGGCTTCACCCATCACTACCAGACCGACCAGCCCGAGCCGATCTTCGACGTGGCGATGCGCTACAAGAAGGAGCACACGCCGCAGATCCTGATCGCCGGCAAGGAATACGGCACCGGCAGCTCGCGCGACTGGGCCGCCAAGGGTGTGAACCTGCTGGGCGTCAAGGCCGTGGTGTGCGAGACCTTCGAGCGCATCCACCGTTCGAACCTGGTCGGCATGGGCGTGCTGCCGCTGCAGTTCAAGGACGGCATGACGCGCAAGACGCTCAACCTCACCGGCCACGAGAGCTTCGACGTGAACGGCATCGACGGCGCATTGCGGCCCGGCATGGACGTGCCGCTCACCATCCATCGCCGCGACGGCGCCAGCGAGACGGTCACCCTGACCTGCCGCATCGATACCCTCGAAGAAGTCGAGTACTTCAAGAACGGCGGCGTGCTGCACTACGTGCTGCGCAACCTCGCGCACGCGGCCTGAGCGACGCGATCATGGCGACGGGGCTGGCCGGCCACTTCGTCGCCATGGCCCGCAACAATGCCTGGGCCAACCACCGGCTGCTCAGCGCCTGCGAGGCGCTGACGCCGGAGGAATTCGCGGCGACGCGCACCGGCTTCTTCCCGTCGCTGCGCACGACCTTCAATCACATCCTGCAGGTCGACCAGTACTACATCGACGCGCTGGAAGGCCTCGATGCGTTGCGGCGCTACAGCGAGCCCGATCCGGATTTCTCCAATGCACAGTCGATGAGGCTCGCCCAGACGGCAAGCGACAGGCGGCTGATCGCCTTTTGCGAGCGCCAGACGGACGAAACGCTGGACCGCGACTGCGTCCTGCCGCGACCCAACCGCAAGCCGCCGCCGACGCGCGTCGCGGCGGTGCTAGAGCATCTGTTCCAGCACCAGATTCACCATCGCGGCCAGGCGCATGCGATGCTCTCCAGTACATCGGTCAAGCCGCCGCAGCTCGACGAGTTCTTCCTGGCGGGCGAACAGGAGCTGCGGCGCGATGAGCTGCGCGCGCTCGGCCTGCCCGAGACCTGATGCGGCCGCGCTCTTCCTTCGCCGGCGCCGCGATCGAGGTCAGCGACCTTGGGCGCTCGATCGCGTTCCACCGGCTATGGCTGCCGATGCTGGGCTTC
>DASZJU010000167.1:0-3549 GCA_035947815.1 Reyranella sp. | reverse complement strand
ATGGCTGGGGGCGCGCGACTCCGCCGGCGAAGTAAACTTCGCCTCGTGTCGCGCGATCGTGCCTCATGACAAGACGCGCCACTGGAGTGGCGCGCCCCCAGCGCTCACTGGAAGGGCGGCGTGTAGAGCAGGCCGCCCTTGGTCCAGAGCTCGTTGCGGCCGCGCGGCAGCTTGAGCGGCGAGGCCATGCCCACGGTGCGCTCGTAGCTCTCGCCGTAGTTTCCGACCTGCTTGACGATGTTGTAGGCCCAGTCATTGGACAGCCCCATCATCTCGCCGAACTTGCCCTCGACGCCCAGCAGGCGGCGCACCTCGGCGCTGGTCGACTTGGCCTTCATCTCGTCGACGTTCTTGGACGTGACGCCGAGCGCTTCCGCCGCGATCTGCGCGTTCAGCACCCAGCGCACGATCAATTGCCAGCGCTCGTCGCCCCAGCGGGTCACCGGCCCCTGCGGATCGTTGGAGATGATCTCGGTCAGGATCTGGTGCTCGGCGGGATCCTTGAACTTGATGCGCTGGCCGGCCAGTGCGCCGATGCCCGCGGTATAGGCGTCGCACCGACCCTGGTCGTAGGCCGAGATGGCGTCGTCGTTCTTCTGGAAGTTGATGATGGTGACCTTGAGGTTGCGCTCGCGGAACCAGTCGGCGGCCGTCTTCTCCTCGGTCGAGCCGGCGGCGACGCAGATCGTCGCATCGCCCAGGTCCTTGACCGCCGTCACCTTGGCCTTGGTGCGCACCACGAAGGTCTGGCCCTCGTAGAAATTGATGCCCTGGAAATCGACGCCCAGCGTGGCGTTGCGCGAGAAGGTGATGGTGGTGTTGCGCGACAGCACGTCGACCTGGCCCGACTGCAGCACCGGCCAGCGCTGCTGCACCGAGGTCGGGGTGTACTTCACCTTGGTCGCGTCGCCCAGAACGGCGGCCGCCAGCGAGCGACAGTAGTCGACGTCGAGGCCGCTCCATTCGCCCTTGTCGTTGGCGTAGGAGAAGCCGGGCAGGCCGAGATGCACGCCACATTCGATATTGCCGCGCGCCTTCACCGCGTCGAGCGTGGGGCTGGGCGCGAGCTGCTGCGCCGAGGCGGCGGAACCCGCGAAAAAGGCCGCAAAAGCGGCGATGCGGCAGACGGTCTTCATCCCAAAATCCCCCTCGAAAACGAGCAATGCGTCTCCCTGTGCGATAGCGTAACAACCGGGTCATGGCGAGCAGATTTCATCTCGAATTGGCGCTGACGCCCGAAGGATGGCGGCGCGATGTCGTGATCCGGATAGACCACGGCGTCATCGCGAGCGTCGAGGAACCCGACGGTCGCCCCGCCGAGCGCCTCTCCGGCGTCGTCGTGCCCGGCCTGCCCAACCTCCACAGCCACGCCTTCCAGCGTGCCATGGCGGGCCTCACCGAGCGGCGCGGCAGCGACACCGATTCCTTCTGGACCTGGCGTGAGGCGATGTACCGCTTCGTCGAGCGCCTGTCGCCGGACGATCTCGAGGCGATCGCAGCCTTCGCCTACATGGAAATGCTCGAGGCGGGCTTCACCTCGGTGGCCGAGTTCCACTACCTGCATCACCAGCCCGACGGCCGGCCCTACGACAACCCCGCCGAGATGTCGGAGCGCATCGTCGCCGCCGCCGACACCACCGGCATCGGCCTCACCTTGCTGCCGGTGCTCTATCGCCAGGCCGGATTCGGTGGCCAACCGCCGAGCGAGGCGCATCGGCGCTTCGTCTGCGATCGCGACGCCTACGCGCGCCTGATGGAAACCCGGGTGCCCGGCGGCGCGATCGGCATCGCCCCGCATTCGCTGCGCGCCGTCACGCTGGACGATCTCGAGTGGGCGGCCGAGGCGTGGCGGGGCAAGCCCGCGCATATCCATGTCAGCGAACAGACGCGCGAGGTCGAGGACTGCCTCGCCGCGCACGACAGGCGCCCGGTCGATCTGTTGATGGATACGGTCGAGATCGACGAGCGCTGGTGCCTGGTCCATGCCACGCATGCCGATGCCAACGAGCTTGCGCGCATGGCGAAGGCCCGGCCGGTCGTCGGGCTCTGCCCCATCACCGAAGCCAATCTCGGCGATGGATTGTTCGACGTGCCGGCCTTCCTCGCCGAGGACGGACGCTTCGGCGTCGGCTCCGATTCGAACGTCCGCATCTCCGCCGCCGACGAATTGCGCACGCTGGAATATGGTCAGCGCCTCGCCCATCGCCAACGCAACGTGCTGGGCGAGGCGGCGCGCTCCACCGGGCGCCGCCTGCTCGAGCTCTCGTTGTTGGGCGGCAGGCAGGCGGTCGGCCAGCCCGTCGGCCTCCTGGCGCCTGGCCATCGCGCCGATCTGGTGGTGATCGATGGGCAAGGCTTCCAGGGCGACGCCGTTGTCGATCACTGGCTGTTCGCCGCCGACAATGGCGCGATCAAATCGGTCTATTGCAGCGGCGTACCGGTCGTGCAGAACGGCCGTCACAAGGATCGCGATCGGATAGCGATGCGCTACGGCCAGGCGCGCCAGCGCAGTGGCGCGCTGCCATGAGCGAATGGTAAAACGCTCCCCAAATCGGAGGAACACATGGTCGCGCAAATCGGGCATTTCATCGACAACAAGCGCGCGGCGGGCAAGAGCGGCCGCTCGGGCGACGTCACCAACCCGGCGACCGGCGAGGTGACGGCCAAGGTGGCCTTCGCCTCCGAAGCCGAGATCGATGAAGCGGTGCAGGTCGCCAAGAAGGCGCAGCTTGCCTGGGCGGCGACGCCGCCGCTCCGCCGCCAGCGCGTGATGTTCAACCTCAAGGGCCTGATCGAGAAGCGCACCGACGATCTCGCCCGGTTCATGTCGCTCGAGCACGGCAAGACCTTCGACGACGCCAAGGGCGAGGTCGGCCGCGGGCTGGAAGTCGTGGAGTTCTCCTGCGCCATCGCCCATCACATGCGCGGCGACTTCACCGAACAGGTCGCCTCGGACATGGATACATGGTCGATCCGCCAGCCGGTCGGCGTGGTGGCGGGCATCACGCCGTTCAACTTCCCGATCATGATCCCGTGCTGGATGGGCGCCATGGCGGTGGCCTGCGGCAACGCCTTCATCCTGAAGCCATCGGAGAAGGACCCGAGCGCGCCCATGCTGCTGGCCGAGCTGTTCGCCGAAGCGGGCCTGCCGGCCGGCATCTTCCAGGTGCTGAACGGCGACAAGGTCGCGGTCGATGCGCTGCTGAAGCATCCCGACGTGCCGGCGATTTCCTTTGTCGGCTCGACGGCGATCGGCGAATACGTCTATCACCAGGGCACGCAGCGCAACAAACGCGTGCAGGCGCTGTGCGGCGCCAAGAACCACATGGTGATCATGCCCGACGCCGACCTCGACCAGGCGACCGACGCGCTGATCGGCGCGGGCTACGGCGCGGCCGGCGAGCGCTGCATGGCGATCTCGGTGGCCGTCGCGGTGGGCGATGTCGGCGACAAGCTGATCGACAAGCTGGCGCCGCGGGTGGCCGCGCTCAAGGTCGGGCCGGGCCTCGACCCGCAGTCGGAGATGGGCCCGCTGGTGACCCGCCAGCA
>DASZJU010000166.1:0-1949 GCA_035947815.1 Reyranella sp. | reverse complement strand
GTTGCGGCGGCGCATCTCGACGCTGTCGATGCCCATCTCGCGCGACGCGGTGTCGATCAGCCGTTCCATGAAGTAATTGGCCTCGGGACGGCCGGCGCCGCGATAGGCGCCGATCGGCGAGGTGTGGGTGAAGGCCACCTTAGTCGCCACCTCGATCAGCGGCGTGCGGTAGATGGCGGCGAGGTTGCGCGTGACGCCCATCGATCCCATCAGCGGACCGACATTGGCGAGATAGCCGCCGACATTGGCAAAGCCGGTCAGGCGCACGGCCAAAAACTTGCCGTCCTTGTCGAGTGCCAGCTCGCCGTCGAAATCGTGGTCGCGGCCGTGCTGGTCGCTTAAAAAGCTGCCCGAGCGCTCGTCGGTCCATTTCACCGGCCGGCCCAGGATCTTGGAGGCGTGGAACAGCCCGGCATATTCGGGATAGGGCGAGCCCTTCATGCCGAACGAGCCGCCGACATTGCCGGTCAGCACGCGCATCTGGGCCGGCTTGATCTTGAGCAGATCGGCCATCTGATGCTTCAGGCCAAAGGCGCCCTGGTTGCCGGCGCGCAGCGTGTAACGGTCGCTCGCGGCGTCGTACTCGCCGATCGCCGAGCGCGGCTCCATGGCGCAGACGACGATGCGGTTGCTGACCAGCCGCAGGCGCGTGACGTGGGCCGCCTTGGCGAAGGCCTCGGTTACCTGGGCAGTGTCGCCGTAATGGTAATCGACGCAGATATTGCCGGGCGCGTCGTCGAACACGATCGGCGCGCCGGGCTGGGCCGCTTCGCGCGCGTCGGTCACCGCCGGCAGGGCGTCGATGTCGAGCATGACCGCTTCGGCAGCGTCCTTGGCCTCAGCCAGGGTCTCGGCCACGACGAAGGCCACCGGATCGCCGACGAAGCGCACCTTGTCGGTGGCGAGCGAATGGCGCACGGGCGCCTTCATCGGCGAGCCGTCGCGGTTGGGCACCGGGATCAAAGTCTTGAGCGGACCGTAGCCCGCCGCGTTCAGGTCGGCGCCGGTCCACACGCCCAGCACGCCCGGCATCGTCTTTGCTTCGGCGGTATCGATGCCCTTCAGCACACCATGCGCCACCTGGCTGCGCACCATCACGGCATAGGCCTGGTTCGGCAGATTCATGTCGTCGGTGTAGCGGCCCTGGCCCTTGAGCAGGGTGGGGTCTTCCTGGCGCGGCACCGGCTGGCCGATGCCGAATTTCATCAAATTGAGAGTGTCCGCATCGGCCGATAGGCCATGTGGCGCGTTCATGGGCGGTCCATCCGAAAAGGGGCGGGGAGTAGGCCTCGATTATAGCGCAGGACCCCGGGGGCTGTGCTAGTCATTGCTGCCATGTCCAACCTCGACCCTGTTACGCTGACTGTCATCCAGAACGGCCTGATCCAGGTCTGTAACGAAATGGACTTGGCCTTCGTTCGCTCGGCCTTCTCGCCGGTGATTTCCGAAGGCATGGACCGTTCCGACGGCATCTACGACGCGTCAGACGGTTCGCTGATCGCCCAGGGCGAGCTCGGCCTGCCGGTATTCGTCGGCACCATGCAATTCTCGAGCCGGGCGGTGATCGACCGGGTGAAATCGCACTATGCCGGCAAGGTTGATCCGGGCGACGTGTTCGTCGTCAACGATCCCTATCTCGGCGGCACTCATCTGATGGATGTGCGGTTCGTGAAGCCGTTCTTCTACAAGGGCGAGTTGTTCGCCTGGCTGGCCAATACCGGGCACTGGCCCGATGTCGGCGGCATGGTGCCGGGCGGCTTCTCGGCCAGCGCCACCGAAGTCGAGCAGGAGGGGCTGCGCCTGCCGCCGGTGAAATTCTGGAAGAAGGGCGAGATGGACCAGGAGATCCTGTCGATCATCCTGTCCAACATCCGCATCGCCGACCAGCGCATCGGCGACATCAAGGCGCAGGCCGCCGCGCTCACCACCGGCGAGGTGCGGCTGACGGC
>DASZJU010000165.1:0-10327 GCA_035947815.1 Reyranella sp. | reverse complement strand
GCGTCCCAGGTGTGCGGCCCGATCGGGCAGGCGAGGTCGACCTGATGCCAGCCGGCGCGACCGGCCAACGCTTTCGGATAAGTCGCCGGATAGCGTGCGGGATGGACGTTGGGCACGACTTCCGCCGATGCGCCGGGAAGCTTCGCCCAGTCGCGCGAGACGGTTTGCAGGAAGTCCATATAGTCGGCGGTGTGCACGCTCGCGGCCGGCGCGGCGCCGTAGGCTTTCGATCCGGTGATCTTGTGGCCGGCGCTCATCGCGGCGGCGAGCAGGCGCGTGGCGCGCTCGGGCTGTTCGGCGCTCCGCTGCTTCACTCCGCGCACGACGAAGGTCTGCGGATCGTGCTGAGCGTGCTTGTCGGAGTAGACGATTTTCATGGCGTTGCGATGGCCTTGGCGTCGCGCAGGGTCGCGATCTCGGCATCGCTGAAGCCCACCTCGCGCATGATCTCGACCGTGTGCTCGCCCACCGTCGGCGACTTCCGCCGCGTCTCGATCGGCGCATCGGAGAGCTTTATGGGATTGCCGGCCGACTTCACCGGCCCGATGCCGGGATAGTCGATCTCCAGCACGCTGCCGCGCGCCTTGGCGTGCGGACTCTGCATGACGTCGCTCACCTTGTAGGCGGCCGAGCAAGGCATGCCGGCCGGGATCAGCCTGTCGAGCAACTCTTCAGCCGTGCGCGCGGCAAAGTGCTGCTCGATCATCGGTTCGAGGATCGAACGGTTGGCGACGCGGCTCTCGTTGGTGGCAAAGCGCTGGTCGGCCAGCCAGTCGGGACGGTCGAGCGCCGTACAGAACACGCGCCAGAAAGGATCGTTGGTGCCGGCGACGAAAACCGAGAGCGTCCTGGTCGGGAACACGCGCAAGGGGAAGATCAGCGAATTGCCGGTACCCATGCGCACCGGGTTCTCTCCCGTGAGGCCATGGTTGGTGATCCAATGGCTCATCATGTGCATGCCGACATCGAACAGCGAGAGATCGAGCCGCTGGCCGCGGCCGGTCTTGTGCCGGCCGAGCAGGGCGAAGGCGATGCCGGCGGCGCAGAACGAGCCGGTGCAGTAGTCGATCGGCGCCGTGCCGACCCGGCACATCTCGCCGTCCTGCGGTCCGGTCGCCTCGATCAATCCGACCTCGGCCTGGATGCAGGGATCGTATCCGGCGCGCGAAGAGTAGGGGCCGGTCTGGCCGTATCCGGAGATCGAGGCATAGACCAGTCGCGGATTTTCCTTCGACAGGGTCTCCCAGCCGAAACCCAATTTGTCGATGACGCCCGGCGTAAAGGCTTCCATGAAGACGTCGGCCTTGGCGACCAGCCGCATCAGCACGTCGCGGCCGCCCGTCGTGCGCAGATCGACCGCGAGCCCGCGCTTGTTGCGGTTCATCGACGGCACCCAGGCGCCGCCGAAGTGCGGGCGAAAATGCTCGCCGTGGATTGGCTCGACCTTGATCACGTCGGCGCCCATGTCGCCCAGGATCTGGCCGGCGGTCGGGCCGGCGATGACTTGCGTGAGGTCGAGAACAAGAGTGTCGGAGAGCGGAAGCATCTTTCGGAGGAATATCCCTGCTGGCGAAGCTTCGACCCATAGCCTCACCGGAGCCGTCCGACCAGCCTCGGCTTAGGCCCCCAGGAGGCGTCTGGCCAGTCGAGTCCGCATGGCGTCAGGGCGTGCACTCACAAAACATGCTTGCAGGGTGCGGCTTGTTCAAACGCCACGGCGCGCTGACCAATCCGGTCAGGCAAGGCTGCCTGCCTTGCTTTCGACTGTCGCTAGAATAGACTGGATTGCACACTAAAATGGCCTGGGTTGCAGGAGTGACCGCAACGGTATCAGGAAGGGCACTATGAGCAGCTTGTCAGCTCAGTTGGGGACCGCGCGCCCTCTGGACGTCGAGCTCGATCAGCACGTGGTCGATTCGCCTGATCGGCTCCTCGATCTATTGCCTGCCGGCGTCTATGTTTGTGATCGGGATGGCGCGATCGTTCGATGGAATCGTCGCGCAACGGAACTCTGGGGTCGAACGCCGAAGCTCGGCGATCCGTCCGAGCGTTTTTGTGGCTCCTATCTCCTTCATCGGCTCGACGGCGGTCCGCTTCCGCATGCGGCATGCCCGATGGCCGAGGCCTTGCGGACGGGCATACCTGTCCGCAATCAGGAGGTCGTGGTCGAACGACCGGACGGCGGCCGTGCTGTCGCTCTGATCAATATCGACGTGCTCAAGGACAGCGCAGGCGCCATCATCGGCGCGATCAACTGCTTTCAGGACGTTACCGAACGCAGACGTGACCAGGCCGCGCTCGGCCAACGGGAGCGCAAGTGGCGCGAGGTGCTGCAGGCTCTCCCTGTCGCCGTCTATATGACCGATGCGGCAGGGCGGATCACCTTCTACAATGAAGCAGCGGCCGATCTCTGGGGTGTGCGCCCGGAGCTAGGCAAGAGCGAATTTTGCGGCTCCTGGAAGCTCTATTGGCCGGACGGCACGCCGCTGCCGCACGATGAATGTCCGATGGCCCAGGCGCTCAAGGACAAACGGCCGAACCGAGGCATGGAAGCCGTGGCCGAGCGCCCCGACGGCACCCGCGTGCGGTTCATGCCATATCCAGAACCTTTGTTGGACGAGAACGGTGTGTTGATCGGCGGACTGAACACGCTGGTCGACGTCTCGGAACTCAGGCGCGGCGAAGAGAAGGGGTTTCGCCTGGCCTCGATCGTGGATTCCTCCCACGACGCCATTGTGACCAAGGACCTCAATGGCATCATCACGAGCTGGAACGACAGCGCAGAACAGCTCTTCGGCTACACGGCGGAAGAAGTGATCGGCAGGCCGATCACGATCCTGATCCCCGCGGACCGGTCCGATGAAGAACCGGCGATTATCGCACGCATCGTTCGTGGCGAGCGCGTCGACCATTTTGAAACCATCCGCCGGCGCAAGGATGGAAGCCTGGTTGAAATCTCGCTGACGATATCGCCGGTCAGGAACGCCCAGGGAAAGGTGGTCGGTGCGTCGAAGATCGCCCGCGACATCACCGAGCGCAGACAGGCCGAGGAGCAAAAGAGACTGCTCCTTCGAGAAATGAGCCATCGCGTAAAAAACCTGTTCGCGCTCGCCGGTGGATTGGTGTCGCTGAGCGCGCGATCACGAGGAACGCAAACCACGGAGGAGATCATCGGGGCTCTTCGGGAGCGTCTGGCGGCACTCGCCCGAGCCCACGAACTCACCCTTCCCGACCTCGCGAAGGGCGGTGCAAGGGCCGACGCGCCAACCACGCTGGGCGCTCTCCTGCAGGCAATCTTCACGCCCTTCATGGGGGGTGAGGACGGCAACGGTTCACGTGTCGTCATTGCCGGACCGGAGGTGCCGATCGGCGGCAATGCGGTAACAAGCATCGCTCTCCTCCTCCACGAGTTCGCGACCAATGCCGTAAAGTACGGCGGCCTGTCGTCTCCAACCGGCGGCGTCCATGTCAAATGGACCATAGCCGCGGACGAAGTCGTGCTGATCTGGAGCGAAAGCGGCGGCGCGTCGCTTGACGCAGAGCCTGAAAGCAACGGATTTGGCGGTAAGCTGGCCCAAGGAATGACAGCTCAGCTTGGCGCCAAGATGTCCCGAGAATGGCTCCCCGAGGGTTTGACCATTCGTTGGACAGCGCCCCTCGAACAGCTGGCGAAGTAAGCTTCGACTTGACGCAGGTGTCCGAGCGCACGTCGCCGCCTACACCGGCGCGTCTCCACTACCGCCAGAACAGCGCCAGCAAGATGATGATCGGGATCGGGACGCCAAGCAGCCAGAGCAATATAGAACGACCCATAGAAGCCTCCTTGGTTGCACGTCTTAATTCAGCGCCCGTCGCGTGCCGCGCCACCTTCGGTGGCGGCGAGGCCTGCGGCGAAGGCGCCCAAAAACAGCGCGGCGACCAGCCAGAAGGAAAGCTGCATGGCGACCCGCCGCGCCGTGTCGAGCGCCGCGCGCATCTCGGTCTCGATGGTGGTGACCCGGCGTTCGGCGTCGGCCGGGGCGAGCCCGGTGCGCGCCGCCACCATCTGGACAAGGTACTGCCGGTCGTCGGCCGCGAGCTCGCGGTGGCGCACGCCCAGCAGCAGGCGGCGCGCTGCCTCACGGTCGGCGGCAAGGTCGCGGCCACCAGCGAACACGCCGGCCGCGCGTTGGCCGGTGTCGCCTGTCAACGCCGCGTAATCGGGTCGGAACAAACGATCCAGGAACGGCGCGGCGATGTCGTTGGGCGTCGTGCCGCTGGCCGACGCAAGGGCTGCACTTGGGCCCGCGCCTGCCGCGACGCCGCCGGCGACAATCGTTGCGGCTGGGGCCAGCAGAGCCGCCCCCATCACCGTGGCGAAGGCCCAGGCCAACACGCCGTGCGCGGTATCGCGGAAGTAGATCTCGTCGAGCGGCGCGCGCAGCCAGCGCGCGCGCAGCCGGCCGGTGATGTAGCCGCCCAGCGCCGAGGCCATGACCGCCGTGACGGCCATGTAGATGCCTGCCACGGTGGCGGCCTTGGTCGTGGTGATGTCGGTTGGCGCCGACCATGGCGAGATGACGCTGAAGCCGATGCCCGAGCCCAAGGCGAGCAGCAGCAAGGTAAAGGCCGCGGCGACGAAGCCGCCGGCAATGATTGCTGGCCACGATACCGCTGAAACAGGCGGCGATTCGGCTTCAACGATAACGGTATCGACCATGGCAATTCCTTCACTTGTGGCCAGGCAACGGGCTGTTGTGGACGAAGGTTCCGCGCTCTGCTTCGCGAGGTTGCGATTACCAGAAGCGGCGTGAGCCGAAGAGCACGACCAGCGTCTTCTGGTCGCGATGGCGTGCGCCAACCTCGGCACCGGCACAGGCGGCAGCGCAGCCGATCGCCAGCGTGGCTGCTGCCAGGAAGGCCGCAATGAGGGCGGCCTTACGTGCCTGCTCGGCGGCATCACGCGCCTTCTGCTCGGCCGCCTTCAGTTCGGTGAAAGCGTCGTCGACGCGCTTCTCGGCGTCGGCCTGGGCCATGCCGGTCCGCTGGACGACGAGCTGCGCCAGGGTGGCGCGGTCGCGTGCGTCGAGTTGCGGATTGTGCAGGTTCGCGGCGAAGGCGCGGGCGATCGGCGCGGCGAGATCCGAGCGCGGGGCGCCCGGCGCGGGCACGGCGCCTGCGGCACCCGCAGGAGCGCCGGCGAGCAGCCGGTCTACGGCGTAGTCGGTCGGCGTCGTCGAAAGACGATCGAGCGCGGCGCCGGGGGCTGGGCTCGCGGCGCCGCCCGCCGTCCCGGCGGCAGCGACCGCCCCTGAGGTGTGGACGGCGGTCTTCAGGATCGCGCCCGCTCCCGACACGGCAAGGGCCGCGCCCAGCAACACGCCCAACGCCCATACGCCGAAGCCGTGCGCGCCGTCGCGGAAGTGGCTTTCGACCGCGTCGGCTGACACCCAGGGGGTGCGCAGCCGTCCGGCGAGATAGCCGCCGGCGGCGAAGCTCGCCACCAGCGCCAGGGCCGTATAGGTCCCGGTCAGGACAGCCAGGCCCCTGGCCGAAATGCCGGCAAAGGGATAGGGCGAGACGACGCTGAGGCCCAGCGCCGCGCCGAAGGTCAGCAGCACGACGGACATCGCCGTCGCCCCAAGGGCGCCCAGGATCAACGGCCCCCACTCGATGTAGCCGGAGGCGGGGCCCTCGGTGGCGGTCACCGCGGTGGGAGAAGAGCTGGTAGTGACGGTCATGGCACCCTCCTTCATCGAAGTCCGAGGAAGGCAAGAATGAACATGACGATCACGACCAGGCCGACCAGGTAGATGATGGCATTCATTTGGTTGCTCCCTGTGAGGTGAACTCGGAACGCCAAACGCTTCCCGATGGTTCCGCGGTGCTCTGCAACCTACGGAGTAGTCCAAGACCCGACTGCGGCTGGTTAGCCGTCTTGGCGACGGCTCGGAACCAAACTTGCTGCAGGTACCAAGAAGAACGACGCCTCTGAGTGCTATGGGCGTCCGGCTGCGGAACTGCCGCTTGGGCGCGACGTTGGTCGCCTATCATCCACCGACAGCCAAGGAGCCACCGCCATGCCGACCACGCAGAAGTCCGACGCGATTGCCCTTCTCAAGGAAGATCACCGCAAGGTCGAGAAGCTGTTCGAAAGTTTCGAGAAGGCGCGCGACACCAAGCGCAAGCGGGCGCTGGTGCAGGAAATCTGCACCGAGCTCTGCATCCACACGATCATCGAAGAGGAAATCTTCTATCCCGCCTGCAAGGACGCAATCGAGGACGGGGACATCCTGGAGGAATCCTATGTTGAGCATGACGGCGCCAAGGTCCTGATCGCCGAGCTGCTCGAGAGCGAACCGGACGCCGAATTCTACGACGCCAAGGTCAGCGTGCTCTCCGAGATGATCAAGCACCACGTCAAGGAGGAGGAAAAGCGTTCGGAAGGCCTGTTCGCCCAGGCCAAGCAAGCCGGCCTCGATTCCGAGGATCTCGGCCGGCGCCTGATGGAGCGCAAGGAGGCCCTGAAGATCGAATTTCAGGCTGGCGCAAACCTGCCGCCGCCGCATACCCGCAGCTTCACCGGCCATGAGCTGGTGCAGGACACACCGGTTCAGGTCTCCGCGGCGCCGCGGTGACACCCGGTCGATCTGCGCGACGGCATCGGCAGTGTCTGCTGAATCCGGTTGCGGACTCGTCGCATCGCCGTGGCCGCCGGCAGCATGCTAGGGTCGTTTGGTCGGACTCTTGACCGGCCCGACAACGGATCGTTCACAACGGAGTTTGCATGAAAGCCGCCGACCGTCCCAATCTGCGCATCGACTCCGACCGTCTGTGGTCGAGCCTGATGGAGCTGGCAAAGATCGGCGGCACGGAGAAGGGCGGCGTCTGCCGCATTGCGCTCACCGACCTCGACCGCCAGGGACGCGACCTGTTCGTGCGTTGGGCGAAGGAAGCGGGCTGCTCGATCAAGGTCGACCGGCTCGGCAACATCTTCGCCCGCCGCGAGGGTCGTGATCCCGCCAAGCCGCCGGTGATGACCGGCTCGCATCTCGACACCCAGCCGACCGGCGGCAAGTTCGACGGCGCCTACGGGGTCATGGCGGGCCTGGAGGTGCTGCGCGTGCTGCACGATTTCAGCTACATCACCGAAGCGCCGATCGAGGTCGCGGTATGGACCAACGAGGAGGGCTGCCGGTTTGCGCCGGCCATGGTGGCGTCGGGCGTGTTCGGCGGCGCCTTCACGCTCGATCATGCGCTCAACATCAAGGACCGCGACGGTGTGAGTTTTGGCGAGGCGCTGAAGAAGATCGGCTATGACGGCAAGGAGCCGGTCGGCGGCCGGCGGGTCGGGGCCTTCTTCGAGGCGCATATCGAGCAGGGCCCGATCCTAGAGCGCGAGAAGAAGACGGTCGGCGTCGTCACCGGCGCGCAGGGCCAGCGCTGGTACGAGATTTCCTGGACGGGGATGGAAAGCCACGCCGGCACCACGCCTATGGAGGGCCGCCGCGACGCGCTGGTCGGTGCCGCCGAGCTGATCGTCGCGGCGCGCAAGATCGGCAACCGGCCGAACGGGCGCTCGACTGTGGGTGTGATCGAGAGCCAGCCGCAGTCGCGCAACACGATTCCCGGCCGCGTTTTCATGACCGTGGATTTCCGCCATCCCGACAATGACGAGCTCACCCGGATGGATGACGAGATGCGGGCCGCGGCGGCCGACATTGCCGCGCGTCACCGTCTCGAGGTCAAGATCGAGGAGATCTGGTACTTCCCGCCGTCGCCCTTCGCCAAGGAGTTGGTGGAGGCCGTGCGGCGGGGGGCGGAGCAGGCGGGCTATCCCCACATGGACATCGTGAGCGGCGCGGGCCATGACGCCTGCTATGTCTCGCGCGTGGCGCCGACCGCCATGGTCTTCGTGCCGTGCAAGGACGGCATCAGCCACAACGAGATCGAGGACGCGACCAAGGCCGATATCGGCGCGGGCTGCCAGATCCTGCTGCAGGCGATGGTCGAACGGGCGAACGCGTAAGAGCCGGCCGGTGAGATCGGGTCTGCTTTCGGTCGCGACGGCTGCCCTGGTCGCGACGGTGGCGGGGGTGGGCGGCACCCTGCCGGTCGTGCTGGCGGCCGCGCAGGCGGTCGGCGCCACGCCCGAGCAGTCGAGTTCCTGGGTCTCCGGCCTCGGCATCGCCACGGCGGCGAGCGCACTTTTCCTCAGCGTGCGCTACCGCATGCCGGTCATCACCGCCTGGTCGACGCCCGGCGCCGCCCTGATCGCCTCGACGTCGGGCGTGCCGGGCTTGCGGGCCGCCGTCGGCGCCTTCGTGCTGGCGGCGCTGCTGATCCTGCTGACCGCCGCCCTCCGTCCGCTCGGCCGGCTGATCGAGAGGATTCCGGCCAGCATTGCCGCCGCCATGCTGGGCGGCATCCTGCTGCATCTCGTGGTGGCGATGTTCGAGCAGGTGCCCGGCGCGCCGCTGCTCGTGCTGCCCCTGATCGTGCTGTTCCTGGTGGCGCGAGTGTTGATGCCGACGCTGGCCTCGCTGATCGTGCTGGCGGCGGGTGCGCTGCTCGCCTGGTCCCTGGGGCTGGTGAAGCCGATCCCGTCGCTCGGTCTCTCCCATCTCGAGCTGGTGACTCCGGCCTGGGATCTCGCGACCCTCGTCGGGCTCGGTGTGCCGCTCTATCTCGTGACCATGGCGTCGCAGAACCTGCCGGGCTTCGCGGTGCTGCGCGCCTCGGGCTACCGGCCGCCGACCCAGCCGGTACTGGCGGTTACCGGCGCGGTATCGCTGGCAACAGCATTCGTGGGCGCACACACGTCCAATCTGGCTGCGATCTCGGCCGCTTTGTGCACCGGTCCCGAGGCGCATCCCGATCCCCATCAGCGATGGAAGGCCGGGATCTTCTATGCTCTGTGGTGGGCCCTGATCGCGCTGTTCGGCGCCTCGCTGGTCGGTCTGTTCGGAGCCCTGCCGCCGGCATTGCTGGCCACCGTCGCGGGCACGGCCCTGCTGGGTTCGATGGCGAGCGCCATGGGCACCGCCCTCGCTGCCGACAAGGAACGGTTTGCCGCCGCCGGCACGCTGGCCGTCACCGCGTCGGGCATCACCCTGATGGGCGTCGGCTCGGCCTTCTGGGGTCTCTGCTTCGGCCTTTTGGTGCTGGCCGGGGAGCGCGTGCTGCGCCGCTGACGCAAACGTGTGTCGCGGGCGGGGCGCGGCATGGGCAGGCTCCCTTCAATCAAAGGGAAGGCCTTTATGAAACACTTTGTCGTAGCCGCCGTTGCGGCATTCGTCCTGTCGCTGTCCGGCGCCGTGCGGGCGCAGACGCCGGCGACGCCCGCGGCGCAGGCCCCGGTGCGCGAGATCACCAGAATCGCGGGCGAGGTCTATCGCTTCCGCAACAACGGCCACTATTCGGTGTTCGCCGTGACGCCGGCCGGCATCATCGCCACCGATCCGATCAATGCAGAGGCCGCGACCTGGCTCAAGGACGAGATGAAGAAGCGCTGGCCGGACAAGGCGATCAAGTTCGTCGTCTACAGCCACGACCATGCCGATCACATCTCGGGCGGCGAAGTGTGGGTCGACACCGCGACGGTGATTGCGCACGACAATGCCAAGGCGGCCATTATCGGCGAGAAGCGGCCGACGGCGGTGCCGCAAATCACCTTCAGCGATCGCGCGACGATCGAGCTCGGCGGCACGGTGGTGGAGCTCAGCTATGTCGGCCGCAACCACTCCAACAACTCGCTGGTGATGCGCTTCCCCAAGGAAAAGATCGCCTTCGCCGTCGACTTCATCCCGGTCAACAGCGTGGCGTTCCGCGACTTCCCGGACGCCTATCTCGACGAGTGGATCGACTCGCTGCGCCGGGTCGAGGCGATGGAATTCGACATCCTGGCGCCGGGCCATGGGCCGCTCGGCAACAAGGCCAACGTGACGGCTTTCCGCAACTACCTCGAGGATCTGCGCGCCCAGGTGCTGGCGGCGGCACGCGCCGGCAAGACGCTCGAGGAGACCAAGAAGCTGGTCGATCTCTCCAAGTACAAGGACTGGGCGGGCTACGAGCAGATGGGCCAGCTCAACATCGAAGGTGTCTACCGGCTCGTGCAGGCGACGCGCCGGCCCAACCAGTAATCACGAGCCGTCCATCGGACCGGCGATTCGGCCGGTCCATTCGTACTTGACGATGTATAAGTGACTACTTATATATAGCCCATGAGCCCTGCCACCGACATCGCCCCAGCAGGCATCAATACCGTCATGCGCGTGCTGGCCGATCCGACCCGGCGCGCGGTGTTCGAGCAGATCGTCGAGGCGGGGGAACTCACGGTGGGGGCGCT
>DASZJU010000164.1:0-15769 GCA_035947815.1 Reyranella sp. | reverse complement strand
GAGAAAGCCGCCGAAGTCGATGATGGCGGCGCGCACCCCGCCTTCGCCATCAACCAGTATGTCGACGATCCGCCCCATATCCTCGTCCGTCAGGCTGCGCACATCCCGGCCGAGAATGCTCTGCGCTTCCTGGGTTTCGAGGATGGTGACGGATGGCGATGGAGTCGTGTCGGGCTGGGCTGTGGCGCCCTGACTCTGTAAGACAAGGGCGATCAGCACCGTCGTGAGAAAGACAATTCCGAACCTCTCCCCCATGGGACGCCTCCGGCGAAGGCTCAAAGAGCCGTTGGATCAACTCGCGGCGGTCGACCGGGTTGCGTTTCCCCGGCCACGGGCGAGGTCTCAGCGCGAAGAAACGATCGAAATCTGCAGCTTGGTGCCGCGCGTCCGCAGGATTTCGAGTGAAACGTCGTCGCGGTGGCGGCGGACCTTGATGTCGACGCTCGAACCGCCGAGCTGCAGATTGCGCAACGTCACCTCGTCGAGGAACGGCGGCAGCCCCGGGTTGCGGAAGCGCACTTCGTGGTGTCGCGGATCGAGCTCCAGTCCGAGGGATGCTTCTATCAACGAGAAGGGCGTGGCGCTCGCCCAGGCCTGCGGCGAGCAGGCGACGGGGTAGAGCGTCGGCCCCCGGTTGCGCTGGCGCTGGAAGCCGCAGAAGAGTTCCGGCAATCGCCGCAGGTCCATGTAGGTCGCCGCGTCGAACAGGCCCTTGAACAACTGGCCGACCGATCGTTTCAAGCCGTAACGCGCCAGGCCCAGCGCGATCAGCGCGTTGTCGTGCGGCCAGACCGAACCGTCGTGATAGGACATGGGATTGTAGCGCGCCTCCCCCTTGGCCACGGTGCGAATGCCCCAGCCCGTGAAGAAGCGCGGCTCCAGCAATCCTTCGCCAACCAGCGCAGCGCGCTCGGGCCGCACCATGCCCGTGAACAGGAGCTGTCCGGCATTCGACGTGCGAACGCGGCACGGCTGCTTGGCGCCGTCGAGCGCCAGCGCGTAGGTGCCGAGCTCCGGACACCAGAAGGCGGCCTCGAAGCGCCTGGCGAGGCGCTTGGCGTCGGCTTCGAGCCGGCGCGCGTCTGCGACCAAACCCATCCGGCGCGCCGAGCGCGCGATCACGGTTTTCGCGGCAAAGACGTAGCCCTGTACTTCGGCCAGCGCGATGTCGCCTTCGGCGAGGCGGCCATCGGCATGGAAAATCGCGTCCTGGGAGTCCTTCCATCCCTGGTTGGCGAGCCCGAGCTCGCTGGCGCGGCGATATTCGACGAAGCCGTCGCCATCGTGATCGCCAAGCCCGTCGATCCAACCGAGTGCCGCCTCGATGGCTGGCCACAGCGCCGCCAGGGTTTCCTGGTCGTCGGTACGCTCGGCATAGAGGCCGGCAAGCAAGACGAAGAGCGGCGTCGCGTCGACGCTTCCGTAGTACAGGCCGAACGGCACCTCGTGCAGGGCCGCCATCTCACCATCGCGCATCTCGTGAAGGATCTTTCCCGGCTGTGCGTCGGAAAGCGGATCGGTCTTCTTCGCCTGATGCGCGGCAAGGCGGCGCAACACGCCGCGCGCGACACTGGGATCGCACCACAGCATCTGCATTGCCGTGATCAGCCCGTCCCGTCCGAACGTCGTCGAGTACCAGGGGATGCCGGCATACGGGTAGCGGCCTTCAGGCGTGTCGGTCACGAGCATTTCGAGATCGGCTGCGGACCGGCACAGGATCTCGTTCAGGAGCGCGTTGGACGTCTCGACCGTGGTTGCATCGCGCGTGGCGTCACGCAGCTCGCGCCGGGCGGAGATCATTCCCTTGATGAACCCTACGGACTGTTGGTCGGCCGGCTGGTTGCATCCGACGATCAGGAAAATCGGGCACATTTCTCCCGGCGCCAGCTCGAGGTGGTAGCTGGCCTTGCCGGCGCTGAGCTCGTCCGGCTGCGGATCGAAGGTAAGGGTCGTGGTGCGCGAGGCGCCGTCGAGGCCGACATACGACAGCAACGCTCGGTCCGCGCTGATCACGCGATTGGTCGCGCTGCCGCGGCGCGCCCGGTGCAAGCCGCGCACTTCGAACAGGTCGGCGAAGTCGCTTCGGAAAAGTAGGGTGAGTGACAGGCTGATGCTGTGATCGCCGTGGTTGCGCACCGCCAGTCGCTGGAACGCCCGGCCACGCCACAGGAAGATCGTCCGCGAGATATGCAACAGATCCTTCTGCAACACGATCCGTCCGTCGACGAAGAAGTCCGGGTTGGTGAGGTCTACGGAAAGCAAGGTGTTGTCGTCGCGCAGGTTGGAGCCAAGCAGCAACGGTTGCTCGCCGTTCACCAGCAGTTCGAGGTGCGACAGAAAGCGGGTGTCGTTGTGAAACAGCCCGTCAGCGTCGCCGGCCGAGGCGCCGATGTCGCCGTAGGTATCCACCACGGCAAAGGTATCGCCGTATTTGAGCGTCCGGCGCGGCCGGGTCGCCGTTCCCGTTGCCGGGATGTAGAACGGCGTCTCGGCGACGGCATCGTCGGGCAGAGTCGCTGCGGGCAAGGCCTGGTCGGTAGACATGGCACCTCAAGCCGTTCGTTTGCACCATGGACAACGTATAGTTCGCCGCGCCGTCTTCAATGGCGCCTGTCTGTGACTATCTTGCCGCGTCCGGCGATCAGCAGTCGAGGGTCGTTCGGTTGACTTCGGGAGGCCGCGTGGGCTTTGATGACGCGCGGGCTTTCGGAGCGACTTGACGCGCACCTGGAAAATCGAGGGGGTCCTGCCATGCCATTTCAGGATTTCCGCGAGTTTCTCGACGCGCTCCGCAAGCACGGTGAGCTCCTCGACATTGATCGCCCGGTTGCCCTCGAACTGGAGGTCGCCAAGGCGCTGCGCAAGAGTGCGTCCGTCGGCGGTCCGGCCTGTGTCTTCAAGAACAATGGGACGCGCTTTCCGCTGGTGGCCGGCGTCTACAACACGCGCGCCAAGGCGCTGATCGCGCTGGAGGCCACCGAGGAAACCGTCGTCGAGCGTATCCTGGCGGGCCTGTCGAAGCGGATTCCACCGGTCGTGGTTAAAGACGCGCCGGTCCATGAAAACGTCATCACCGGCGAGGCCATCGATCTCGGCGCGTTGCCGGTGCCGAAATACAGCCCCGATGACGGCGGGCCGTATATCACGCCGGGGATCGTGGTCAGCAAGGACCCGGAAACCGGCATCCCGGACATCGGGCACTATCGCTTCGAGATCATCGACAAGCAGACGATGTCGTTCAACGCCCTGCCGAACCACCGCTTCGGCAAGCATATCGCTCGGGCACGCCAGATGGGGCGGACGACCTATCAGGCGGCGATCGTGATCGGGGTCGACCCGCTGCTGGCCTACACGGCGCCGATCCAGGTGCCTGATGGAACCAACGATTTCGAGGTCGCCGGCGGGTTGCGCGGCACGCCGATCGAACTCGTGCGCTGCAAGACCATCGACCTCGACATCCCGGCGCACGCGGAGTTCGTCATCGAGTTCGAGGCCGACTTCACCAAGGAGGTCATGGAAGGCCCGCTTGGCGAATATACCGGCTACTACAGTCCGGCCTCGTCCCAGCCGATCGCGCGGGTCAAGGCCATCACCCACCGCAACGGCGCGTATTTCCAGGGATTGCTCACCGGTGCTCCGCCGACCGAGAATCACGTTCTGAAGCAGCTGCCGTTCGAGGCATCGTCCCTGGCGATGATGCGCCAGCAGTTCCCGACGATCGAAAGGGTCGCGATCCCGTCCTCCGGCGGAGTCTCGTTCCGCATCATCATGGCGATGCGGCCGCGCTACGCCGGCGAGGCGCGCAGTGCTCTGCTGGCGGCGATCGGCAGCAACCTTCGGCCCAAGACCGTGATCGTCGTCGATCCCGACATCGACGTGCACAGTTCCGACCAGGTCGAATGGGCGACCGCTTTCCGCACGCAGCCCGCGCGCGATGTGATCGTTGTCGACGGTCTGCCGTCCGGCCCGCTCGATCCAACGGCCGACCATTCGCTGCCGCCTGCCCGTCGGACCGGCTCGGCGATCGGCATCGACGCGACCTTTCCGTTCGGCATCGAGATCAGGAAGGCGGGCGATTCGGCCAAGGTGTGCGGCCCGGCGCTGGCCGAGCACGGCGGCGAATACATCGAGATCGCCGACGTGCCGGGCTGGCAGGACTACGACTTCCCCGAGTTGCGCAAGCGCGGCTGATCAGCGTCGAATGCGCTTGATCAGGGACGTTCGCCTAAGCACTCTTTGCGCATCGGACGGACAGGCGACGAAATGAACGATGTCGGCCCGCGGTCACGCCTTTCGCGACGGCAGGTGCTGCGCCATGGCCTTATCGCCGGTATCGCCGTGTACGTGGCGCCGCTCGGCAGCCGGGCCTATGCCGCGCTGTTCGACGAGCGGCTGCTGACGGCGCCGGCCTGGAACGGCCGCACCGCTTCGCTCAAGTATCGCGTCGATGCCACATCGAAGGTGACCGGCGGCAAAGTCTTCGCGCGCGACATCCGGGCGCGCGACATGCCGCATTGGCCGCAGCAACAGGCGCATGCGCTGGTCCTGCGAACGACCCTGGCCGACCGCCTCTACGCGGGTTTCGATCTGTCGATGCTCGGCTCCGACCTCAAACCCGACCGCGTGGTGATGGCGGCGGATCTCGCCCGCGACGGGCTGGCCTTTCCGGCCTTCTACGGCGAGGACATGTTGCTGCCGCCGGGCAAAACGGCTGCCTATCTCGGCCAGGCCGTGGCGATGCTGATCTTCCACGACTTCGCCCGCTTCCGTTTCGCCAAGGAGAAGCTCCAGTTCAACGATACCGTCGTGCGCTACGGCACTGTGACGGGGCCGCTGCAGCGCGATCCCTGGGGGGCCAGCCGCTTCGTGCGCGTTGGCGGCAAGACAGGCTACGACGAGGACGTCTTTTCCTGTACCAAACAGGGGCCGGTTTCCACGGTGGCCTACGACAGGCATGAACCGGTCTGGCCCCAGCCTGCGCGCGACGGCGACCTCGGCGCCCAGGGCATGTATCACGCCCAGGCGATCGACGAGGAGCTTAGCCACCCGCCCGCCGATTGGCTGGTGATGACGCGCGACTACGCCACGCAATCGGGCGACACCGCGGCGCTCGAGCCGGACAATGCCAACGGCTGGTACGACTCCGCCAAGCAGGAAATGCACCTCGTCGTGCCGACGCAGTCGCCGCAGGAAGTGGCGGAAGGCGTTGCGACCTTGATGGCCAAGAGCCGCCTGGGCCTCAAGCGGCTGTTCCTGCATCCGTGCTTTACCGTGGGCTATGGCTCGAAGGATCACAACCCGATGCCGTATTACGGCCTGCTCGCCGCTTGCTATGGCGACGGCCGGCCGGTGCGGCTCGCCAACGATCGCTTCGATCAGTTCCAGGCCGGCCTGAAGCGGCACCAGTTCAGCATGCGCTACACGATCGGAGTCGACCGGCGGAGCGGCCTCTTGCAGTCGTTCCAGGCCGGCATCGTCGCCAATGGCGGTGGCCGGGCCAATTGCTCGGTCGCCCTCACCATGGTGGGCGCCACCTCGGCGGCGTCGGTCTACTACTTTCCCAAGACCGACGTGGCGGCGACCGCCATCGCCTCGCGCGCCCTCGACTGCGGTTCGGCGCGCGGTTACGGCGCGCTGGAAACCATGACGGCGACCGAGCTGATGGCCGACGAGCTGGCCGCAGCACTCGGCCTCGATCCCATCGAGTTCCGTCTGCGCAACGTCCTGAAGACCGGGATGAAGAATGCGCAAGGCGCGGTCCCCGACGGCACGCAACGGGCCGAGACCGTGCTGGAGAAGGCGCGCGCCCATGCCCTGTGGACCGGGCGGGCCGCCGCCAAGCAGGCCTACGAGGCGGCCCATCCCGGCAAGTATTACGGCGTCGGTTTCGGCTGCATCCAGCGGCGCTTCGGCGATGGCGCGCAAGCGAGCTTCGCCAAGGTTGAGGTGGCGCGCGATGGCCGCATCACGCTCAGCCACACCGGCACGGAGATCGGCACCGGCGCCTCGTCGGGCCAGGCCGTGGCCTGCGTCCGCTGGCTGGGCCGGCCGGCCGACGTGCTCGAAATGGCCGTCACCGAATGGCCCGACCTGCCGGTGGAGACGAGCGGCGATCCGCACGCGATGAGCCAGGATGAGCAGGATCGCCTGTCCCTCAATCCGCGCTGGACTCCTGCCTTCGCCTCGGCGTCGAGCGCCAGCAACTCGGCCTACTATTTCACCCACACGACCCAGGCGGCGGCGCGCGTGGTCTTTCTCTACGGCCTGTGGCCGGCGGCCGTGGCAATCTGGGCGCACGGCGGACCGGGGGTGTTGCAGGCGGCGAAGCCCGAGGCTGCGCGCTGGCGCGACGGCGCCCTCGTTGTCGAAGGCTTCGAGCCCTTGCCGCTCGCGCGACTGGCGCAGGAAGCGCATGCGCGCGGCCTCGTGGTCGGTGCTGCGGTGCATGGCTTCAACCGATGGCAATGGACCGAGGCCGACTTCGACGTCGTCGGCGGTGCCGTACGCTTGGCGGTGGACGGGCTGTCGCTGCGCTACGGCGACGGTGCGGCCGCGGCCAAGCAGGCACTGGCGAGCACGCCCAACCGCTATCACGTGCTGAATCGTCGGACCGCAGCCTTTCCGCCGACCCGCAACAACAACGCCATGGTCGGCTACAATACCGCCGTCGGCACGCTGGCCGAGCTTTCAGTCGATGCGACGAATGGCAAAGTCGCGGTGCTCGCGCATCACACCATTCTCGAATGCGGCAACATGCTGGTGCCCGATCTGGTGTCCGGCCAGCTCCAGGGTGGCACCGCCACGGGCATCGGGCTTGCGTTGCACGAGGAGCTGCCGCTCTACGAGGGCGGGCCGGGCGACGGCACCTGGAACTTCAATCGCTATCACCTGCCGCGCGGCAGCGACGTCGCGGTGTGGGCGCAGACCGCCGAGATCCTGCCGCCGCTGTCAGGCAGCGAACCGCCCAAGGGCATGGCCGAAGTCGTGGTGATCCCGATCATGGCGGCCATCGTGAATGGCATTGCGCATGCGATCGGCCATCGCTTCCGCACGCTGCCGGTGACGCCCGACCGGATCCTGAAGGTGCTGGGATGAGCCTGCCGACTCGCAAGCTGACGGTGACGATCAACGGCCAGCGCCGCGGGCCGATCGACGTGCCCGAAGGCATGATGATGATCGACGTGCTGCACGAGATGCTCGACCTCACCGGCTCGCGCCTGGGCTGCGGCATCGGCATCTGCCACGCCTGCGTGGTGATCTGGGACCGCGACGACCAGACCAGCGAGGAGGTGCAGACCTGCATCACGGGGGCCGACTTCTTCGACGGCAAGCGCATCCGCACCATCGAGGGTATCGCCCGGACGAACGACAGCGGCGAGATCACGGCGCTCTCTCCGGTGCAGCAGGCCTTCCTCGACAGGTTCAGCTTCCAGTGCGGCTACTGCACGCCGGGCTTCGTCAATGCCGCCACGGTGCTGATCGAGCGGCTGAAGCACGTGCCGGTGCCGCGCGCCGAGGTCGAAGCGACCGTCGCCGGCGCGCTGGAAAACCACATCTGCCGCTGCACCGGCTATGTGCGCTACTACCAGGCGGTCCGCGACGTGATCCTGACGACGCCCGGTCTCACCCGGGACGGCGCATGACATTTCGCCGCCTGGTGAAGCTGGCCGCCGTCGCCGTAGTGCTTGTAGCCGTCGCTTTATCCACCTTCATCGCGATCAGGCTTTTAGGCGGCAAGACCGGCGGCGCGGTGCAGGTGGTGAATGCGCCGGCCGAATTGGTCGCGCGCGGAAAATACCTGGCCGAAGCGGCGGATTGCGCGGCCTGTCATTCCGCGCCCGGCGGCGCCCCCTATGCCGGCGGCCTGGCGATGCAGAGTGGTTTCGGCACGATCTACGCCACCAACATCACGCCCGATCCCGACAACGGCATCGGCCGCTGGAATGCCGACGACTTCTGGCGCGCCCTGCATGACGGCATCCGGCGCGACGGACAGCAGCTCTACCCGGCCATGCCCTACACGTCCTATCGCGGCATGACACGGGCGGACGCCGATGCGATCTACGCCTATGTGATGCAGTTGCGGCCGATGAAGGTGGCGAACCTGCCGACGCAGTTGGACTTTCCCTATGACATTCGCCTGGGAATGATCGGCTGGAACCTGCTGTTCCTGACTGACGCCGTTCCTGCGGCCTCCACCGGAAGCTCCGCTGCCTGGCAGCGCGGTCACTATCTGGCGAACGTGCTCGGACATTGCGGCGAATGCCATACGCCACGCGGTATGCTGGGCCAGATGGAGTTGTCGGAGCCGTTGACCGGCTTCGCGTTGGGCCGCGTCGCCGCACCCGACATCACGCCGGCCGGGCTCGCGTCGCGCGGCTGGACGGCCGCGTCGTTGCGCACGTACTTCGGCCGGGGCATTGCCGGTCCAGCCTCGGCCTTCAGCGACATGCATCAGGTGATCATGCTCAGCACCAGAAACCTGACGGCGGAGGACAATGACGCCCTGGTGACCTTCCTGCTCGGAGACGAGCCGCCGCCGCCAGCGCCTCTGCCGCCCGCCGACTCTGCGGTTCTCGAGGCGGCGGCGCGCGGGGCGGGGCGGGGCGACTACGTGGCCCTGTGCGCCGGTTGCCACGGCCTCGAGGGCGGCGGCGTGCCCAACACGGTGGTGGCGCTGCGCAACAACAGCACGCTGCGGCTTGCCGATCCGCGCAACCTGCTCGTGGCGATGCTGGACGGCATCCGAGCCGAGAATTTTCCGCATCGCGCGAGCCTTCAGGCGATGCCGGGCTTCGCCGACAAGCTCAGCGATCAACAGGCTGCCGGGCTGGCGAACTATCTGCGCGTCGTGTGGGGTGGCCAGAAGCCGGACGTGACGGCCGCCGCGGTGCGGGCCTTGCGCTAGGCTGGAAGTCCGACGGTACGCAGCGCGTCGAAAAGCCGACTGCAGTAGCCTGCCGACATGGGGGGCAGGCCTTGCTGCACCTCGGAGACCGTGAGCCCGGGATAGCGTTCCTGCAGCGCGGCCAGGCTGCGCTCAGCCTCGGGCCTGGCGCCGCCCTGCACGTAGGCGGGGCAGAGAGTCCGGTGGATCCAGGTCGCCGACGGATGCTCGGCGAGCGCGCGCTCCTGCCACTGGGCGGATTCGCGATAGTGGCCGGCCTCGAAATGCGCACAGCCGATCCCGATCAGGTTGTTGAAGGCAAAAGTATCGTGCGGCGCAAGGTCGAGCGCGATCTTGAACCGCTCGATGGCCGATTCGGCGTCGCCCTTGTAGAGATCGATCCAGCCGTGGCGGCCCCACGCCCAGGCCGAGCCGCCGTCGACCGAGAGCGCCCGGCGGATGACGAGGTCGGCCGTCTCGAGGTCGTGCAGCAGGGTGAGGGCGTTGCCGAGCACGGCCAACCCTGTCGCGTCGGCGGCGAGGGCCAGTGCCTTGCGCGCCAGATCGGCGCTTCGCGCGCGCTCCTCTACGGGAGTCGCGGTGAAATGATAGACGACGCGCTGGACGTGCGCCCAGGCGGCGAGCGCGGTCGCCAGCGCATGGTCGGGGTCGAGTGCCATCGCGCGTTCGAGCAGATCGAGCGCGCGCGCATTTCCCTCGGCATCGAGTGAAAGAACGCCGGGCATGGCCCTGAGGGCGAGGTCGTGCGGACCGAGCTCGCCGTCCGGCTTCTGCTGGGCACGATCGATCTCGGCGAGGCGGAGGCAGGGCTGGAGGGCCGCGGCGATCCGTGTCGCCAGATGTTCCCGGGGAGCCGAGTCCTCACCGATGGCGCCGTCGGCACAGTGCGCCCACAGGTGACGGCCCGTGTCGACCTCGATCAGCCGCAGGGTCAGGCGCGTTTGCCAGCTCCATCCCCGCATGACGCCGGTCAGACGGTAGCGCGCCGCTCTCGGCTGGCGCGCGACGGCAACGCCGGCCCTTGCCAGCGCGGTGGCAAGCTCGTCGGCAACGAGGCGGGCGATCTCGGCGTTCTCCGGGCTGGATTCGATCGGCTCCAGGACGACGGTCAGACGATCGCGACCGGACATGAAGAATGACGGCATCGATGCTAGGACGCCGGTGAACACGGCCTGCCGTCTCAAGGTCTGAGACGGCGTTTCGCCATAGCGGCGGCGGTACTCGATGGAAAACCGTCCGCAATGCGCAAAGCCGCAGCGCAACGAGAGGTCCATCACTTTCTCTTCGGGCAGGCTCTGCAGGAGCTCGCGGCGCGCGCAGTCGAACCGGATGTCCCGAAGCGCGGCATGGGGCGTCTTGCCGAGAAACATCTTGAACTGGCGCTGAAGTGTTCTGCTCGACACGCCGGCTGCCCCCGCCAGATCGACCACGGTCCAGTCGCGGCCAACGTTCGCGCGCATGGCATCGAGTGCACGCCGTACGCCGCGCGGCAGCAGGTTGGATCTCGAGGGGTCTTGGGGGCGGGCAATCATGGCGGGGGACATATACAGATTTCGAGCGGAGATTGCGGCACAAAATTTCGTGCACGGGATAGCTGTGGCGCGAATTGGATAAGAATCGAACCCGGCCGACCCTAGGTTCCCGGCAATTCGGATTTCCGAATCAGTCAGGAGCAACAATGGCAGGCCTTTTCGCGGTTCTCTATGGCATCGGCGCGTACGGCGTCTTTCTCTTCTCCCTGCTCTATGCCATTGGTTTTGTCGGCAATTTCGTCGTTCCGAAGTCGATCGACTCCGGCGCGGTGGAACCGCTCCTCGAAAGCCTGATCGTCAACACGATGCTGCTCGGGCTTTTCGCTGTCCAGCATAGCGTGATGGCACGGGAAGGTTTTAAGCGCTGGTGGACGCGCCTCGTGCCCCCTTCGGTCGAGCGCAGCACCTATGTGCTTCTGTCCAGCCTCGCGCTGTTGCTCCTGTACTGGCAGTGGCGGCCGATCCCCGAGCCGGTCATCTGGACGGTGCAGGCTCCGCTCGTCGCGGCGCTTCTCAACGTGGTCTTCTGGTTCGGCTGGGGTCTCCTGCTCCTCAGCACCTGCCTGATCAGCCATTTCCAGCTTTTCGGCCTGAGCCAGGTCTTCGCGCGCCTGCTCGGCCGCGAGCTGCCGGCGGCGAAATTCCGCGCGCCGCTTCTCTACCGGCATGTCAGGCATCCGATCTATCTCAGCTTCCTGCTGGCCTTCTGGGCCACGCCGTCGATGACGGCCGGCCACCTGCTGTTCTCGCTGGCGACCACCGGCTACATCCTGATCGCCATCCAGTTGGAAGAGCGCGATCTCATCCGGATGTTCGGCGATCAGTATCGCCGTTACCGCGAGCGTGTCGCCATGCTGGTTCCGCTGCCCGGCCGCAAGCTCGCCGATGGCGAGGATTCTTCGCCTTGATCGAAGACGATCGCGGCGCCATCGACTATGCCGAGAGCGGAGCGGGACCGACCGTCGTGCTCGTGCCGGGCTCCTGCAGCACCGGCGCGGCCTGGCGGCCTGTCATCGCCGAGCTGGGCAACGGCCTGCGTTCGGTGACGACAAGCCTGCTCGGCTATGGCGGGACGGCCGAACGCCGGACGCTCCGGGATGCCGATATTTCCCGCGAAGCCGAGATCCTCGAGGCCGTCATCCGGCGCGCGGCTGCGCCGGTGCATCTCGTCGGCCATTCCTTTGGCGGCGCGGTGGCACTCGCCGTGGCGCTCAGGAAGCGGGTGCCGGTGCGGAGCCTCGTCGTCATCGAGGCGCCCGTGCCGGAGTTGCTGCGGCACGCCGGAGAGCACTGGCACTATCGCGCCTTCCGGGAGATGACCGACGCCTATTTCGACGCTTTCCGCGCCGGCGAGACGGCGGCGATCGAAAGGATGATCGACTTCTATGGTGGTGCCGGGACCTTCTCCAGCTGGCCGGAACGCGTTCGCCGCTATGCGATCGACACGACGCCGGTGAACATCCTGGATTGGGCGGCGGCCTACGATTTCCAGCTGACGCCCACCTGTCTTGCCAACGTCGATGTCCCGACCGTCGTGCTGCGCGGCGGAGCCAGCCATCCGGCCATGCGACGCGCCAATGAGCTTTTGGGCCAATCCATCGCCAACGCATCGGTCGCCACCATCCCCGGCGCGGCGCATTTCATGATTTCGACCCATGCCCCGGACGTCGCCGGGGCGATCGTCCGGCACATTGCCGGCGTGGAAAGCACTGGCACGGCATCCCGTCCTGCCCTGGCGCTCCGCCGATAGGCCGGAGTCCAAGTACGAGCTGGCGGGGAGGACCAAGGACGCCCCTGACCAAGTGGATCGGGCCTCATTGACTCGCGCGAGGCATGGAAGGAGGGTTGCCGGAACCCGCTCGACGCACGATATCTACCGCGATCTACCGCGAGCTCTTTGAACTCCAGGAAAAGGAACAGCGACATGGCCACGACCGAACGCGCGATCCTTGCCGGCGGCTGCTTTTGGGGGATGCAGGATTTGTTGCGCCGGCATGACGGGGTGATTTCCACCCGGGTCGGCTATTCCGGCGGCGACGTCGCCAACGCGACCTACCGCAACCATGGGACCCATGCCGAGGCGATCGAGATCGTCTTCGATCCGCAGAAGATCGGCTACCGCAGGCTTCTCGAGCTGTTCTTCCAGATCCACGACCCGAGCACCCGCAATCGTCAGGGCAACGATATCGGCACCAGCTATCGCTCCGCCATCTTCTACACGAGCGACGAGCAGAAACGGATCGCCGAGGATACCATCGCCGATGTCGATGCCTCGGGGTTGTGGCCCGGCAAGGTGGTCACCGAAGTCGCGCCCGCCGGCGCCTTCTGGGAGGCCGAGCGCGAGCACCAGGACTACCTGGAGCGCTATCCGGACGGCTACACCTGTCACTTCATTCGCCCCGAATGGAAGCTTCCGGTCCGGGCGAAAGCGCGACAAACGGCGTGAGCGTAACGCGATCCTGAACGGGACTCTTTCGGACGCGCCTTTGACCGGAAATCTCAGGCAAGGTTCCCTCAGGTGAGGTCCAGCGTGACCAAAGCGACGATTGTAGGGAAGACCCGAAGAGCATCGGCACCTTCGGTGGCGGGCCAATGTCTTTGCGGCACAGTGCAATTCGAGATCGACTTTCCCGCTCGATGGGCCTGGCACGACCATTCCAGTGCGACCAGGCGTGCGCACGGCTCCGCCTACGCGACTTACATTGGCAGTTGGCGCACGCGCTTTCGGGTGACCAAGGGCCGGGCAAAAATCACACGCTTTCAGGATGAGGCCACCGGGACAGCCAGGAGCTTTTGCGCCCGATGCGGAACGCCGCTCCTTTATGAGCGAGCCCGCTCTGCGCACATGGTCAACATACCTCGCGCGCTCTTCACCAACCGCACCGGTCGGGAACCCCGCTATCACATTGCCATACAAGAGCTGCAAGACTGGACATATCTGGGTGAGCCACTGGTTCCGCTGAAGGGCTTTCCCGGAGTGGTGTGGGAGCGTCCGACCAGGAAGAAGCGGCGCGAGACGATTGGTCCCCTCTGACGGGCTTTGTCGGCACGGTGTTGGTTACAGGTTTTTTTCGGCGAGTTCGCGAAACTCGTCGGGAACGGAATGGAAGATTCCCAACGCGACCGACCCGTATCCGATCGCGCCCCATCCGAAGCGATCGCGGATCGTGTCGACAGCGCGATCGGCCGTGCGACGCGCCATGCCTCTTTTTGTGCCGGGCCGGCGTCCCTCGTTTTCAAGCCCGAGTGAGAATTCCAGTTGCAGGCGTGTGTCCTTCTCGAGATGCGAGACGGAGATCGCCAGGAGCGAGATGTACTTCTCGCGAGGGTGATGCGCGAGGACCGCGCGCACCAGCTCTTCCGCGATCTCGGCAAGGCTCACAGTCGCCGAAATCGGCGCGTCGAGCGTTACCGAGCGCGTGACCGAATGCAGATCGGCGAAGCGCACGCGGACCGTCACGGTTCGACCGGCCAGGGATTTCGCCCGGAGGCGGGCGCCGATCCGGTCCGCAAGATGAGCCAGCGTGGGTCGGAAAACGCGTTCTTCCGCGGGCTTCTTGCCGATCGCCGACTGTGCTCCCGCCGATCGCGCCCGATGATGCGTCCTGATTTCCCGCGGGTCGCGATTCCACGCCAGCGCTGCGAGCTTTTCTCCGGCCGCGGGACCGAGCAATCGCTCGAGCGACCGTCCCGGCATCTTCGCCAGCTGTCCAATGGTCAGCACGCCGATCCCGGCCAGTCGCGCCTTGGTGACCGGGCCCACGCCCCACATCAGCTCGACGGGCAGGTCGTGCAGGAAGTCCAGTTCGGTGTCGGGATCGACGACGACCAGCCCGTCGGGCTTGGCCACTTGCGATGCGATCTTCGCCAGATGCTTCGTGCGGGCCACGCCGACCGAGATCGGCAGGCCAAGCTCCGCCCGCACACGGCACCGGATCGTCCGCGCAATGTCGGCCGGCGGGCCAAACAGATGGGTGCAGCCCGCCACGTCGGCGAAGGCCTCATCGATGGAAATCCGCTCGACGAGGGGCGTGAAATCGCCGAGTACCTTGATGGCGGCATCGCCCAGCCGCTGGTAGTCCTTGAAATGGCCGCTGACAAAAGTGAGGTGCGGACAGAGTTCACGCGCCCGCCGTCCGGGCATGCCGCCCCGGACCCCGAAGGCCTTGGCTTCGTAGGAAGCGGCCAGCACGACGCCGCCACCGACGGCGATCGGCTTGCCGCGCAAGGACGGGTCGAGCAGCTGCTCGACCGAGGCATAGAAGGCGTCCAGGTCCGCATGAAGGATGGTGGCCGTCATATCCATCCCGATCGTCACTTGTAATGCTGAGAACAAAAAGAGAACATCCGCCGTCGATTGTCAAGCCGGAGCCGCCCGCGATTTTATGCCAAGCACTGGTCGATCTGCCGCCGGCTGGTTCGTCGACTTAATTAGCGAGACAGTTCCGCGGCGATGGCGCCGACGGCTCGTTCAGGAGGAGTTCAGAGATGCGTTTCATGTTCATCGTCACATCCGCCCACCCCAACGCCCCGACGCCGGAACTCATGGAGGCGATGCACAAGCTCGCCAATCGGGAGATCAAGGCCGGCCGCATGCTCGACAGCGGCGGGCTGATGCCACTCGCCACGGGCGCACAGGTGCGGATCGTCGACGGCCAGCTCAGCGTCGTTGACGGCCCGTTCGTGGAGGCCAAGGAGGTGATTGGCGGCTATGCGATCTTCGAGCTGCCGGGCAAGGAAGAGGCCCTGGCGTCCGCAAAGGAGTTCATGCAGCTCCACAAGGACTTCATGCCGGGTTGGGAAGGGACGTGCGAGCTGCGCGCTTTCGCTGGCCCTTGAGCCAAGGGCTCCGCCCTCACCGTCGGCGGCCATGACGGTCGCCGACACCCATCGCGCGATCCTGGCCGTCTGGCGGATCGAGCAGCCCCGGCTGATCACCAGCCTGGCGAGGATGTTGCGCGATGTGCCGCTCGCCGAGGATTTGACACAGGAAGCCCTGCTGGCCGCCCTCGAGCGGTGGCCCGCGACAGGCGTTCCAGAAAAACCCGGTGCCTGGCTGATGGCCACCGCCAAACGCCGGGCCTTGGACCATTTGCGCCGCGGCCCAATGCTCGAGCGCAAGCACGACATCATCGCCCGGGACCTGGAGGAGGAGGAGCGGGCGATGCCCGATCTCGACTCCGCCCTTGACGACGACATCGGCGATGAGCTGCTTCGGCTCATCTTCACCGCCTGTCACCCGCGACTGTCGCGTGAGGCCCGCGCGGCTCTGGCGCTGCGGATGATCTGCGGCCTGACGACCGAGGAGATCGCCAGGGCCTTCCTGCTG
>DASZJU010000163.1:0-17568 GCA_035947815.1 Reyranella sp. | reverse complement strand
AGGTCGGCGTCCTGCAGAAGCACGCGGGCGAACAGCACGCGCTGGAACTGGCCGACCGAGAGCGTGTCGATCGGCCGGCGCTCGAAGCCCGCAAGCCCGACCGCCTCGATGGCGTGCTGGGCGTCGTGGATGTCGGCAGGTTTGGCGGCACCGAAGCCGCCGAAGCGCGACCAGCGACCCAGCAGCACCGTGTCGAACACGGAGATCGGAAAGGAGCGGTCGATCTCGGCTTGCTGCGGCAGGTAGGCGATGCGCTTGGCCATGCATTCGATGCGGCCTTCGATGTGGGGCGCCAGCCCCAGCAGCGCCTTCAGGAGCGTGCTCTTGCCCGCTCCGTTGGGGCCGACGATGGCCGTCATCTCGGCCGCCGGGATCTCGGCCGACACGTGATGCACGGCCGGATGGCGGTCGTAGCTCACGGTCAGGTCGACCAGACGGAGCGCCGCCGTCACAGCGCCCACCAGGCGGCGAGCCACAACAGCGCCGAAAGGCCGAGTGCCGCCACGATGCGGGCGGATGCACTCATGGCCAGCAGCGTGGTGCCGGGCGAAACACGCGTATCCATCGACGATTTGTTATAATATTACCTCACTCGAGTCCAGCAACCGCGTGTTCGTTCGTGACCGCCACCTAACCGTTTGTTGATTGGCAGAAAGACCTCGACGCGCGCATCTTGCAGTCATGACGAAGTTTTTAGTTCCCCGGCGGCGCGCGTTACTGGTCGGCGCTGCTGCGGCAGCGGGCGCAACGATGACCGGTGGAACCCATGCGCGCGGTACCGCCGAAGGGCCGTGGGCGGTCGAACTCTTCACGTCGCAGGGCTGCAGTTCCTGTCCGCCGTCGGATGCCTATCTCGGTGGCCTGGCCAAGCGCGCCGACATCGTGGCGCTGTCCTATCACGTCGACTACTGGGACTATATCGGCTGGAAGGATCCTTTCGCCACGCGCGCCACCACCGAGCGCCAGCGCGCCTACGCGCGGATGCTGAAGCAGCGCTACGTCTACACGCCCGAGATGGTGATCGACGGCATCGGCCACGACACCGGCCGCGAGCGCGGCCCGATCGAGGGGCTGCTGAGCGAAGCGCAGCGCCGTTCGCCGCAGCGCGCGACGCCCGAGCTGTCGCGCACCATGGGCGGCCCGCTCACCATCAAGCTCGCGGCTTTCCCGCTCGACGGCCAGCCGGCCGACGTCACGCTGGCGATCTACGACCGACGCCACTCGACGCCGGTGGCGAGCGGCGAGAACCAGGGTCGCATGCTCGAGAACTTCAACATCGTCCGCCATCTCGAAGTGCTGGCCCGTTGGGACGGCTCGGCAGCGAGCTGGACGAGCGATGCCGGTCGCATCCAGCCCGGCCAGGGCGCCGCCGTGATCGTGCAGCGCGCCGACCATGGCCCGGTGCTGGGCTGCAACAAGCTGGAGCCGATGGTCTCGGGCTAGGCTTTTCGCCGTCCCGGCGGCCTTGCTTCGGCCACGGGCGCGCGCGAAGGTGGGCCGATGTCGCTTTCCAGCGCTGCCGGCCGCCTGACCGCCGTGCTCGGTCCCACCAACACCGGCAAGACTTACCTCGCCATCGAACGCATGCTCGGCCACGAGTCGGGCATGATCGGTTTTCCGCTGCGCCTGCTGGCGCGCGAGAACTATGACCGCATCGTGCAAGTAAAGGGCACTTCGCAGGTCGCGTTGATCACCGGAGAGGAGAAGATCGCCCCGCCCGGCGCGCGCTACTTCGTCTGCACCGTCGAATCGATGCCGCTCGACCGCATCGTGTCGTTCCTCGCCGTCGACGAAGTGCAGATGGCGGCCGATCCCGAGCGCGGCCATTTCTTCACCGACCGGCTGCTGCACGCGCGCGGCACCCACGAGACCATGCTGCTGGGCGCCGACACCATCCGCCCGGTGCTGAACCGCCTGCTGCCCGACATCGACGTCGTGGCGCGGCCGCGCTTTTCCAAGCTCGCCTATGTCGGCCCGAAGAAAGCGACGCGCCTGCCGCGCCGCTCGGCCGTGGTCGGCTTCTCGGCCAGCGAGGTCTATGCCATCGCCGAGCTGATCCGCCGCCAGCGCGGCGGCACGGCGATCGTGATGGGCGCCATGAGCCCGCGCACGCGCAACGCCCAGGTCGACATGTTCCAGTCGGGCGAGGTCGACTATCTGGTGGCGACCGATGCCATCGGCATGGGCCTCAACATGGACGTGAACCATGTCTGGTTCGCATCGTTGCGCAAATATGACGGCCGCAGCCTGCGGCCGCTGCACAATGTCGAGCTGGCGCAGATCGCCGGCCGCGCCGGCCGCCACATGAACGACGGCACGTTCGGCACCACCGCCGACGTGGGCGGGCTGGAGCCGGAGGCGGTCGAGGCGATCGAGAATCACCGCTTCGATCCGCTGCGCGACGTGCAGTGGCGCAACAACGAGCTCGACTTCCGCTCGGTGCCGGCGCTGATCGCCTCGCTCAATCGGCCGCCACCGCACGAGGCCCTGCAACGCGTGCGCGAGCAGGACGACCAGCTTGCTCTGCAGACCTTGTCTGCGCATTCGGAATTCCTGCCGCGGCTGCACACGCTGAAAAGGGTCAAGCTGCTCTGGGAAGTCTGCCAGGTGCCGGACTTCCGCAAGACCATGACCGAGGAGCATACGCGTCTGCTCGGCCAGCTCTTCGAGCACCTGACGCAGGGCGGCGAGCGGCTGCCCGAGGATTGGATCGAAAGCCACGTCCAGCGGCTGGAACGCTACGACGGCGACATCGACACACTGATGGCGCGTATTGCGCATGTGCGGACGTGGACCTACATCTCGCACCGTCCGGATTGGATCCAACGCGCGGCGCACTGGCAGGAGCGCGCACGTGCGATCGAGGACAAGCTTTCCGACGTGTTACATCAGCGTCTGACCCAGAGGTTTGTCGATAGACGGGCGGCCCTGCTTGTACGAAGATTGCGCGATGAGGGTGAAATGACGACATCGGTCGCCGCGGCGGGCGAGGTCTCGGTCGAAGGCGAGCATCTCGGACGCATCGAAGGCTTCCGCTTCGTTCCCGACGCGACCGAGGGACAGACCGATCAGAAAGCCGTGCTGAGCGCCGCCCTTCGTGCGCTGCGCCAGGACTTGCCCGTGCGCTTGCAGGCGTTCGCGGCTTCGCCCGACGGCGAGCTCGTGTTCGACTCGCAGCTTCGCGTGTGCTGGGGCGGCGGCCCGATCGCGCGCCTGCTGCCGAGCGGCGACATCCTGGCGCCCAAGGTCGAGGTACTGTCGTCCGACCTGCTCGACGGGCCAGCGCGCGAGGAGGTGCGCAAGCGCGCCGCCGCCTGGGTCGAGACGCGCATTCGCCTCGGCCTCAGCGAATTGATGGACGCGCGCGCCACGGCCGAACTGCCGGCCGGCGCGCGCGGCATCGTCTTCCAGCTCTGCGAGGGCCTGGGTGTCCTGCCGCGCCGGCCGATCGAACAGCAACTCGGCGAACTGGGCGAAGATGACCGCAAGGCGCTGGCGCGGCTTGGCGTCAGGGTCGGCGTTTATTCGCTCTATTTCCCGAGCATGCTGAAGCCGGTGCCGATCCGCCTGCGTGCCGGACTCTGGATGATCGCGCGCAACCGCGAAACCATTCCACCGCTGCCGGCCGAGGGGCGCACCTCGATGGACCTGCCGCGCGACGCCGAGCGCGAGTTCTACGCCACCATCGGCTACCTGCCACTGGGCGACCATGCCATCCGCGCCGACATGGTCGAGCGCCTGGCGGCGATGGCGCGCCAGGCCGTGCGCGAGAGCCGCGAAGCCGCGCGCCGCGCGCAGCAGCAGAAAAAGCCGCCGCGCGAGGCCACGCCCGAGGCACCAGCGGCGGCGGCGGCGCCGTCGGCCGACGAGATCAGCGAGTGGGCGATCGTGGCGGCGGCCTTCGGCGAGAGCGAGCCGGCGCCGGCCCCCGAGCCTGTGGTCGAAGCATCGCCCGCCGAAGCGGCGCCCATCGCAGACGATGCTAGGCCGCAAGAGACGGTCGCGAGCGAGCCGGCGCCGACCGAGGAGGCGCCTCCTCTGCCGGCCGAAGCGCCGCCGGAAGAGACGACGGCGGTAGAGACGACGGCGGTAGAGACGAAGACGGAAGAGACGAAGGCTGTAGAGCCGACGGTCGAAGAGGCGAAGGCGGAAGAGACGAAAGCGGAAGAGCCCAAGAAGGACGGCCCGCGGCCGCTGCCTCCCGGCTGGTTCCGCGCCGCGCCGCAGATGATGTCGCTGGTCGGCTGCTCGGAACCCGAGATGGCCAACGTGCTGCAGGGGCTGGGCTACAGGGTCCATCCGCCGTCGGAAGAGAATGGCCCGCTCTATGCCTTCTCGATGAAGCCGCGCTTCGTGCGTGAACGCGAGGAGCAGCGCGAGCGCGAGCGCCTGCAGCAACGCCAGCAGCGCGAACAGCGCCGCCGCGAACGGCCGGAACGGCCGAACGAGCGGCAGTTCTTCGCCGACTCAGCCCGTCCCGAGAAGGGCAACGACGAGCGCCGCCGCGCCGGCCCGCGTCAAGAAGGGCCGCGCCAGGACGGGCCGCGCCAGGACGGGGGCCCGAACAAGGGCGCGCCGAACAAGGGCCCTCGCCCCGAAGGCGATCGGCCGCGCGACGATCGCCGCGGGCCGCGGCCGCCGCGCCGTGACAACGGCGGGCCGGCGCTCCGGCTTTACGCCACCACCGAGAAAAAAAGCGACGCGCCCGCTGCCGACTCGCCGTTCGCCAAGCTGCTCGAGCTGAAGCTCGGCGGAAAGAAATAGCCGCCCGGTGAGGCAGTAGCGGCGCGATGCGGCTCGACAAGTGGCTGTGGCACGCCCGCTTCTTCAAATCGCGCACCTTGGCCGCACGCTACATCGAGAAATCGCGGTGCCGCATCGATGGCCGAGTCGTCGCCAAGCCGCACGCAACGGTGACGCCGGGCATGGTGTTGACCTTCGCACTGGGACCGCGCGTGCGGGTGGTGCGCATCGTGGCCTTGGGCGAACGGCGCGGGCCGGCAAACGAGGCGCAAACGTTGTATGACGAGATCGACGGTGCGTGATTCAGCAGCCTTGCGCGCGGCGTTCCTGCGCGTTAAGCACGCGCCCGCCCGTTTCGGGAGCCGTTGATGACCTATGTCGTGACCGAGGCTTGCATCAAGTGCAAGTACATGGACTGCGTTGAAGTTTGCCCCGTGGATTGCTTCTACGAGGGCGAGAACATGCTTGTCATCAATCCCGACGAATGCATCGACTGCGGCGTGTGTGAACCCGAGTGCCCGCCCAACGCGATCCTGCCCGATACGGAAAAGGGCCTGGAGCAGTGGCTGGAGCTCAACCGCAGCCTGGCCGGCGATTGGCCGAACATCACCCGCAAGGGCGAGGCTCCCGCCGACGCCGACAATTTCAAGGACGAAAAAGACAAATTTAAAAAGTATTTCAGCAAGGAGCCGGGCAAACGCTAGAATCGGCCGTTTTTCAGTCCTTTCACGCATCTTTGACGCCAGTCATGCAGCCTTCGCATGGGCGCAGCGTTGCCGAAATGCAACATGAGCCGCGACTCCTGCCCGAATTTCTGTTATAAGGAGGGGCTGGAAGCGGTCCGGAGTCCGGTCCGCCGCTGGTTCGGTGTCCAAGTCGGTATCCGAAAGCAACTTACCGATACGGGCGTCGGACTGGGCACGCAGGGGAGCGTGCGCGGTGGGTCGCGGTATCGCTGAACGCGGGGCTAGATGTGAAGGGACTTGATGATATGGCCAAGCCGAAGAAGATGCCGGCCAAGGCGAAGGAATTCGCCTTCGAGAAGGGCGATTTCGTGGTCTATCCGACGCACGGCGTCGGTCGCGTGATCGATATCGAGGCGAAAGAGATCGCCGGTCACAAGCTCGATTTGTTCGTCATCTCCTTCGAGCAGGAGCGCATGATGCTGCGCGTGCCGGTGGCGAAGGCGAAGATCTCCGGTCTGCGCAAGCTTTCCTCGCGCAAGATCATGGAGAATGCGCTGGTGACCCTGAAGGGCCGCAGCCGCGTGAGCCGCGCCATGTGGAACCGCCGCGCCCAGGAATACGAAGCCAAGATCAACTCCGGCGACCCGGTGTCGATCGCCGAAGTCGTGCGCGACCTGCATCGCAATGCCGGCCAGCCCGACCAGTCCTACAGCGAACGCCAGATCTACGAGGCGGCGCTGGATCGGCTGGCGCGCGAGCTGGCCGCGGTCGAACGCATCGACAAGGACCTGGCCACGCAGAAGCTGAACAGCGTGCTGCAAAAGGTCGCCTGACGGGGACTGGGCCCGGAAATAGCTGAAAGGCGGCCGACTGAAATACGTCGCGCCGCCTTTTTCATGTTCCTCGTCGCGCCGCCATGACCGACCACCAGCCATCGCCCGCCTGCGCGGCGGCGGCGGCCGAATCCGCTTGAGATGTCCCTACGGCTCGATGGTCTTCACCTGCGGCAGGCGGGCGAGTTCGGCGGCGTTGTCGACCCCGTTCAGCACCAGCAGCCGTTCCATCTTGAAATCGCCGTAGGGCAGGCGCTGGGCGAGTTGCGCGGCGGAGCCGCCATCCGGTGTGATCACTTGCAGGCGATAGGGGCGCAGCGCCGCCGCCTCGGCGTCGGACAGCGTGCGGAAGGTCCGCGCCGCGGCGACCAGGGCCTCGATCCGCCGGTCGCGATCCGGGCCCTCGCTCAAGAGGTTGAAATAACAGACCTGATCGCCGTGCCTCACCATCACGTAGCGCACCTGGCCCACACCTGTATCGGAGCCGCGCGGCCTGGCGCCGATCGCGGCTTCGGACCCGTCGATCTCGGCCGACTGGACGTCGGTCGGCGTCGGCTTGAGTTTGTCGCGCATCCACTCGGCGAGGCTGCCCGGCATGGGCTCCTTGGTGCAGGAGAAGAACAACAGCGAATGGTCGCGGCCCACGCCCAGCACGCCGTCCTGGTCGTTGAACAGTCGGAAATCGCGCGGCGCCGTGAAGCCGAGCTGGAGCAAGGGATGCAGGAACTTGTTGTCCCGCACGAAGCCCTCCTCCGGCGCGTCGTCGACCGACATGCCGTTGATCGCGGCGAGGAAGGCCGCGCGGTTGGTGGCACCCGGCGTCTGGGCCTCCGGAATGCCCTCCAGCGCGGTCAGCCGCTCGACCGGAGCGGGATGCGTCGAAGTGGCGCTGCGCCGGTCGACCGAATCGGGCGCTTCGCCCATGAGCTGCAGCTCGAACTGCGATTGCCGGCGCAGCTTTTCGATCAGGCTGGCCATGGCGTCGCCGCGATAGCCGGCGCGCACGATCAGCGACAGGCCGAGCCGATCGGCTTCGAGCTCCTGTTCGCGCGAATAGCGCCTGAGCGCCAGCAGGCCGTCGCGGGCCACCGAGCGGCCGACCGTGACCGATCCGGTCACGACCGCGGCCTCGACGGCGGCATCGAGCACGCCCTGCCGAGCGCGGGCGCGCTGGGCGGCATGGTGCTGGGCGAGGTGGCCCAGCTCATGACCGAGAGCGGCCGCCAGCTCGGCCTCGTCGTCGAGCGAGGCGAGAAGCCCGCGCGTGACGAAGACGTAGCTCGACATCGCGTGAGCATTGGCGATCGGCAGATCGAGCACGGCGAAATGGTAGCCACCGCCCAGGCCCGCCTCGCCGACCAGCTTCTGGCCGACGCCATCGACATAGGCCTGCAGCGCCGCGTCGGCATAGGGGGCCCCCACTTCGCGCTCGATCTCGCGCGGCAGCACGGGCGCGCCGGTTTGGCTCGCACCTTGGCTGGCTGCCACGGCGGACGCCGCCGTCTGCGGCGGATTGGTCTGCAGCGTGCAGGCTGCGACCCCGAAGAGCAGCGCGATAAGCGGCAAAATACGGCGAAAAACCACTAACCCTCCTTCGCGCTTGGACGACCATAGACGTTCGGCAGCGGCAGCGGCAATCGCGGCAAGGCTGGAACAAAGCTCGCCGCTATGGCAGTGATGCGCTCGGAATATTCGCATGCCGCGTTCAGAGAGCCCTCTTCGTTCCGACCTGTTTCCCGAGATCTCGCCCTACGCCAGCGGCATGCTGGCCGTCGACGGGCGGCACACGATCTATTGGGAGCAGAGCGGCAACCCCGACGGCGTCCCCGTGCTGTTCCTGCATGGCGGGCCGGGCGCCGGTTCAGCGCCGGTGCATCGCCGCTTCTTCGACCCGCAATTCTACCGCATCGTGGTGTTCGATCAGCGCGGCTGCGGCCGTTCGATGCCGCTCGGCGAGCTGCACGACAACACCACCGGCGACCTCGTGGCCGACATGGAGAGACTGCGGACGCATTTGGGTGTGGAACAGTGGCTTCTTTTCGGCGGCTCGTGGGGCAGCACCCTGGCGCTGGCCTATGGGCTGAAATATCCCGAGCGCGTGACGGGCTTCATCCTGCGCGGCATCTTCCTCGGCGCGCGCTCGGAGATCGACTGGTTCCTTCACGGCATGCGCGCCATCTTCCCCGAGGCGTGGCGCGATTTCGCCGAGCATCTGCCGGAGGCGGAGCGCGGCGATCTTTTGGGCAACTACTATCGCCGCCTCACCGACCGCAATCCCGACAACCACCGTCCGGCGGCGCGCGCCTGGAGCCGTTACGAGGCGGCCTGCTCGACGCTCTACCCGACGGCGCGGGCGCCCTTCGAATCGGATCACGGCGGCTTCGCCTTGGCGCTGTCGCGCATCGAAGCGCACTACTTCGCGCATGGCACGTTCGTGCCCGAAGGCTGGCCGTGGGCCGACCTCGCCCGCATCCGCCATCTGTCCAGCACCATCGTGCAGGGCCGCTACGACATCGTCTGCCCGCCGGTGACGGCCGACGCGCTGGCGCGGGCGTGGCCCGAAGCGCGCTACGTCGTTGTCCCCGACGCGGGCCACAGCGCGCTCGAGCCGGGCATTCGCGCCGCGCTGGTGAACGCCACCGAAAGCTTCAGGCTGTCGAGCAGCGACGCCGATCTCTTCGCCCCGCGATTTCCCTGGGAAACGTAAAAGGGAAGACCTGATGTCGTTCGAGCTCCCGCCAGAGCAGACCGGCGCCGCCGCCTGGTACGGCCCGGAGATGGCCAAGCGCTGCGACTGGCTGATGCCGCTCAGCGCCGCCGAGATCCTCGAGGTCGAGACGGCGACCACGGCGCTGACCGCACGCGACGCCGACATCGCCGCGATCACGGCCCACGACTTCCCGTTGCCTACGCTCGGGCCCAAGCTCCAGGCGCGCGTGCAGGATGAAGTGCTGGCGGGCCGCGGCTTCCTGCTGATGCGCGGCCTGCCCGTCGAGCGCTGGTCGATGCGCGAGGCGGCGACGGCATTCTTCGGACTGGGCACCCATCTCGGCAGGGCGCGCTCGCAGAACGGCAAGGGCCATGTGCTGGGCCACGTCCAGGATCTCGGGCTCGACGTGCACGATCCCAACGTCCGCATTTACCAGACCAACGAGCGCCAGACCTATCACACCGACTCATGCGACATCGTCGGCCTGCTGTGCCTCAAGACGGCGCAGTCCGGCGGCCTGTCGGCGCTGGTGAGCTCGACCACGATCTTCAACGAAATGCGCCGCCGCCGGCCCGACCTGTTGAAGCTCTTGTTCCAGCCGGTGGCCACCGACCGACGCGGCGAGGTGCCTGAAGGCCAGAAGCCCTATTTCCAGATTCCGACGTTCAGCTGGCACAAGGGCTTCCTCACCGCGATCTACCAGCGCCAGTACATCGACTCCGCCCAGCGCTTCGCCGACGCCCCGCGCCTGACGCCCGCCCATGTCGAGGCGCTCGACCTGTTCGATGCGCTGGCCAACGATCCCAAGCTGCACATGTTCATGGAGTTCAAGCCGGGCGACGTGCAGCTCGTGCACAACCACACGATGCTGCACGACCGCACCGGCTTCGTAGACTGGCCCGAACCCGAGCGGCGGCGCCATCTGCTGCGCCTGTGGCTCGCGGCATCCGGCGCGCGGCCGCTGCCCGAGGCCTTCGCCCAGCGCTACGGCTCGGTCACGATAGGCGACCGCGGCGGCATCATCGTGCGCGGCACCAGGCTCCATGCCCCGCTGGAGGCGGTCTGACGCGGGCCAGCGACGAGCGAGGGAGGTTGACCCAGGCCATGGTCGTCCCTAAGTGAAGGCCGCCGAAAGAAACCACTGATACTAGGGATAACCGTATGGCCAGCGATCCAACCGCGGGCGGCGCCCCGGCTGAGATGCCGGTCGAGACGTCCGACCCCAACCTCGATATTCCGCCCAAGCCGGAAGGCGTGGCGGCCGAAGTGCAGCAGTTGCAGGCCGAGAAGGCCGACCTGCAGGACAAGCTCCTGCGCGCCCTTGCCGAGGCGCAGAACGTGCGCCGTCGCGCCCAGCAGGACGTCGAACGCGAGCGCAAGTTCGGCATCGAGCGGTTCGCCAAGGACATCCTGTCGGTTGCCGACAATCTGGGGCGCGCGCTCTCGGCGTTGCCGGAGGACGCCGATGCGATCGACCCGGCGCTGCGCAACGTGATCGTGGGTGTGCAGGCCACCGAGCGCGAACTGCAGTCGGTCCTGGAACGCCATGGCATCACGCGCATCGAGGCGCTCGACCGGCCGTTCAATGCCGAGTTCCACCAAGCGATGATGGAAGTGCAGGACCCGACGGTTCCGGCCGGCACGGTCGTCCAGGAGCTAGCGCCGGGTTACCTGATCGCGGGACGCTTGCTGCGCGCGGCCATGGTGGCCGTGTCCAAAGGCGGCCCCGCCGCCCGTTCCCCCAGCAACGAAAACTAGGGCCCGGTCAGGCCGCCGGCACCCCTGCGGCTTGGTCGCCGAAAGCCCCGGGTTGGGGCAGATTCCGCATTTTTAGGGCCTCTGATCCATTGCAGGCAGCCTCATAGGACCTATATAGCCCCTGTCCTGACCCGGTTTTTCCGGCAGGTAACATCGTTTCGGGGGGCGGTACGGCGCCTTATGGGGCCAAGCCGACCTGCCAAGGGAAGAGAGAGCAGTCATGGCGAAAGTCATTGGTATCGACTTGGGCACGACCAATTCGTGCGTCGCGGTCATGGAAGGCGGCGACACCAAAGTTATCGAGAATTCCGAAGGTGCGCGGACGACCCCGTCCATGGTCGCCTTCACCGACTCGGGCGAGCGTCTGGTCGGCCAGGCCGCCAAGCGCCAGGCCGTCACCAACCCGATGAAGACCCTTTATTCGGTCAAGCGCCTGATCGGCCGCCGCTTCGACGACCCGATGGTCGCCAAGGAGATGTCGCTGGTCCCCTTCAAGATCGTGAAGGCCAGCAACGGCGACGCCTGGGTCGAGGCCAACGGCCAGCAATACAGCCCGAGCCAGATCTCGGCCTTCATCCTGGGCAAGATGAAGGAGACCGCCGAGTCCTATCTCGGCGAGAAGGTCGAGCAGGCGGTCATCACCGTGCCGGCCTACTTCAACGACGCCCAGCGCCAGGCCACCAAGGACGCCGGCCGCATCGCCGGCCTCGACGTGCTGCGCATCATCAACGAGCCGACGGCGGCGGCCCTTGCCTACGGCATGGACAAGCGCAAGAGCGGCACCATCGCGGTCTATGACCTGGGCGGCGGCACGTTCGACGTGTCGGTGCTCGAGATCGGCGACGGCGTGTTCGAGGTCAAGGCCACCAACGGCGACACCTTCCTGGGCGGCGAGGACTTCGACCTGCGGGTCATCAGCTACCTCGCGGAGGAGTTCAAGAAGGAGCAGGGCATCGACCTGCGCAACGACAAGCTTGCCCTGCAGCGCCTGAAGGAAGCGGCCGAGAAGGCCAAGATCGAGCTCTCCAACGCCAAGGAGACCGAGATCAACCTGCCGTTCATCACGGCCGACGCGAGCGGCCCCAAGCATCTCGTGATCAAGCTGTCGCGCGCCAAGCTCGAATCGCTGGTCGACGAACTGATCCAGCGCACGCTCGAGCCCTGCAAGGCGGCGCTCAAGGATGCCGGCCTGCAGGCCGGCCAGATCGACGAGGTCATCCTGGTCGGCGGCATGACCCGCATGCCGAAGGTCATCGAGGTGGTTAAGCAGTTCTTCGGCAAGGAGCCGGCTCGCAACGTCAACCCCGACGAGGTCGTCGCGGTCGGCGCTGCCGTGCAGGCGGCCGTGCTGAAGGGCGAGGTCAAGGACGTCCTGCTGCTCGACGTGACACCGCTGTCGCTCGGCATCGAGACCCTGGGCGGCGTGTTCACCCGCCTGATCGAGCGCAACACGACGATCCCGACCAAGAAGAGCCAGACCTTCTCGACGGCCGACGACAACCAGACCGCGGTGACCATCCGCGTGTTCCAGGGCGAGCGCGAGATCGCTTCCCAGAACAAGATGCTGGGCCAGTTCGACCTGGTCGGCATTCCGCCGGCGCCGCGCGGCATGCCGCAAGTCGAGGTCACGTTCGACATCGACGCCAACGGCATCGTGCAGGTCTCGGCCAAGGACAAGGCGACCGGCAAGGAGCAGCAGATCCGCATCCAGGCTTCGGGTGGGCTGAGCGAGGCCGACATCCAGAAGATGGTGAAGGATGCCGAGCTGCACGCCGAGGAAGACAAGAAGAAGCGCGAGGTGATCGACGCCCGCAACCAGGGCGAGGCGCTGGTCCACTCGACCGACAAGCATCTGAAGGAGTTCGGCGACAAGGTGAGCCCGACCGAGAAGGCGGCGATCGAAGGCGCGCTCGAGGCCCTGAAGTCGACCCTGACCGGTGAGAATGCCGAGGAGATCAAGACCAAGACGAACGACCTCGCCCAGGCGGCGATGAAGCTCGGCGAGGCGATGTACAAGGCCCAGCAGGCCGAAGCGCAAGCCGGTGCAGGGCCGGGCGCGGGTGGCGGCGAGGCTGGCGGCGGCGGCGCTCACGAGGCGAAGAACGACAAGGTCGTCGACGCCGAGTTCGAGGACGTCACCGACAAGAACAAGAAGACGGGCTCCGGCTGAGCCGGAACAAGAACGAAGACAAACCGGCCTCCCGCTCGCGCGGGAGGCCGACCTATAAGCGGCAAGTGGGGGCTGCGTAGAGCGTATGTCGCAGGACTATTACGAGCTGCTCGGAGTGAGCCGAACGGCAAGCGCCGACGACCTCAAGAAGGCGTTCCGCAAACTCGCCATGCAGCATCATCCGGATCGCAATCCGGGGGATGAGGCCTCCGAGAAGCAGTTCAAGAACATCAATCACGCCTACGATATCCTGAAGGATCCGGAGAAGCGCGCGGCCTACGACCGCTACGGACCGGCCGCCTTCGAGGGCGCTGCGGGACCTGGCGGTCCGGGCGGCCCGTTCCAGGGTCAGGGCTTCGATTTCGGTTCGGTGTTCGGCGACATCTTCGAGGAGATGTTCGGCGCCGGCGGCGCGCGCGGCCGCGGCGGACGCGCCGACATGCGCGGCCAGGATCTGCGCTTCAATCTCGAGATCACCCTGGAGCAGGCCTATGCCGGCACCGAAGCCACGGTGCGCGTGCCGAGCTCGGTCGCCTGCGAGATCTGCCACGGCAGCGGCGCCGAGGCCGGTTCCAAGCCGCAACAGTGCGCGACCTGCCACGGCCGCGGCCGGCTGCGCGCCCAGCAGGGCTTCTTCACCGTCGAGCGCGCCTGCCATACCTGCCACGGCGCGGGCCAGGTGATCGACAAGCCGTGCCGCAGCTGCGCCGGCCAAGGCCGGGTGCGGCGCGACAAGACGTTGAAGGTCAACATCCCGTCCGGCGTTGAGGACGGCACGCGCATCCGCCTTTCCGGCGAGGGCGAGGCGGGCGCGCGCGGCGGGCCGGCGGGCGACCTCTACGTGTTCCTGTCGGTGCGGCGCCACCAGCTGTTCGAGCGCGAAGGTGCCGACGTCCATTGCCGCGTGCCGATCTCCATGGTGCAGGCCACGCTCGGCGGCAACATCGAGGTGCCGACGCTCGACGGCAAGATGGCGCGCATCAACATCCCGTCCGGCGCCCAGGGCGGCCACCAGTTCCGCCTGCGCGGCAAGGGCATGCCGATCGTGCGCTCCAGCCAGCGCGGCGACATGTACATCGAGATCAACGTCGAGACGCCCACCAACCTCACCGCCAAGCAGAAGGAACTGCTCAAGGAATTCGAGAAGGCCGGCAAGACCAGCCCCGAATCCGAAGGCTTCTTCAGCAAGGTGAAGGAGATGTTTGGGGGCGACTAGGCTGGAGCGCGGACCTCCAGGTCCGCCCATACTCTGTCGTCGCGCGCGGGGTAACCCCCGCGCTGAAGCGTAGCGAAGGACCTCATCGCCGCTCGCAACCGGCATGAGATCCTTCGCTACGCTCAGGATGACATGATGCGGGCCCGGAGGCCCGCGGTCCGCGGTCCGCGGTCCGCCAAGAGCTAAGCCGCCAGCACGCAGCGCACCAGATGGCTCTCTCCCGTCGTCCGAAGATCGGGCGGGACGGCCGTGCAGTCGGGCCGCACGAACTTGCAGCGCGGCGCGAAGCTGCAGCCCGTCGGCACCTCGCCCAGATCGGGCGGCGCGCCCGGAATGGCTTCCAGGCGCTGGCCACGCATGCCGTCATGCACCGTCGAGGCGAGCAGGCCGCGGCTATAAGGGTGCTGCGGCGCATCGACCATCTGCTCGACCCCTGCCAGCTCGACGATCTTGCCGGCATACATGACGCCGATGCGGTCGGAGACCTCGACCGCCACGCCGATATCGTGGGTCACGAAGATCACGCCGAGGTCGAACTCGCGCTGCAGCTCCCGGATCAAGAGGAGAACCTGAATCTGGACCGTCGCGTCGAGCGCCGTGGTCGGCTCGTCGGCCAGCAGCAGGCTGGGATTGCACGACAGCGCGAGCGCGATCATGGCGCGCTGGCGCATGCCGCCCGACATCTCGTGCGGATAGGCCTTTAGCCGCTGTGCCGGCGAGGGGATGCGCACCATCTCCAAAAGCTCGCGGGCGCGCTTATAAGCGTCGGCCTCGCTCTTGCCGGTGTGGCGCTGCACTGTCTCGGCGATCTGGTGGCCGATGGTGAAGACGGGATCGAACGCTGTCGCCGGCTCCTGGAAGATCATGGCGACCCTCTGGCCGCGCAGGTCGCCCAGGGCGCGCGGGCCCATGTCGAGCACCTCCTCGCCTTCCATCCGGATGCTGCCGGACCAGCGCGTGCGGTGCTCGGGATGGAGCCGCAGGATCGAGCGCAGGGTAACGCTCTTGCCCGAGCCCGATTCGCCCAGGATGCCGAGCGTCTCACCGCGCTTGAGGTCAAAGCTGACGCCGTTCACCGCATGCACGGTGCGGTCGGGCGTGACGAAGGTCACGTGGAGGTCGCGGACTTCCAGAAGATTGCTCATGTCAGGCCGTCGCTTTCGAATGGCCGGAGCCCGCGACCCGCATGTGGCAGGCGACCTCTTGCCGGCCGGTGTCGGCGAGCGGCGGCTCGACCCGGGCGCAGACATCCTCGGCGAAGGGGCAGCGCGTGCGGAAGCGGCAACCCGACGGCGGATCGATCGGATTGGGCGGATCGCCCTGGATCGGCGCCTCCTTGGTGCGCTTGCGCGGATCCATCGACGGCCGGGCCGAGAGCAGCGCCTGCGTATAGGGATGTTGCGGGTCGCCGTAGATTGCTTCGACCGGCCCCAGCTCGACGATCTTGCCGAGATACATCACCAGCACGCGGTCGCTGAGATACTGCACGACGTTGAGATCGTGGCTGATGAACAGATAGGTGAGGCTGAGCTCGGTCTTGAGGTCGACCAGCATGTTCAGCACCTGCGCCTCGACCGACTTGTCGAGCGCCGACACCGCCTCGTCGAGGATGACCAGCCGCGGCCTGAGCGCCAAAGCGCGCGCGATGTTGACCCGCTGGCGCTGGCCGCCCGACAGCTCGTGCGGATAGCGCTCGGCGTAGGTGTCGGGCTCGAGCCCGACCTTGGCCAAAAGATCGCGCACCCGCTCGCGCGCCTCGGCGGCGGGCAGGCCGTGCGCCTTGGGCGCGAAGGCCAGCGTCTCGGCGATCGTGAGGCGAGGATTGAGCGAGGCGTAGGAGTCCTGGAACACCATCTGCACCTGGCGGCGCAGCTCGTTCACCGTGATGCCGTGCGGCTCGTCGACCGGATCGCCGTCCAGCACCATGGTGCCGCTGTCCGGCCGCAGCAGGCGGATCAGCAGGCGGGCCACCGTCGACTTGCCGCAGCCTGATTCTCCCACGACGCCCAGGGTCTCGCCCTTGGCCACCGAGAGCGTGAGATCGTCGACGGCGCGCACGACCTTGCGGCCGCGCGCCAGCAATCCGCCGCCGACCGGGAAATGCTTGCGCAGCCGGCTCGCCAGCAACAACGGCTGGGCAGGTCCGCCGCGATCTTCGACGGGAAGCACCGAGTCCATGTCAGGCCTTCACGTCCATGGCGGCGCGCAGTCCATCGCTCATCAGGTTGAAGCAGATCGAGGTGATGAAGATCATCACGCCGGGTAGCGCCGCCAGCACGGGATTGACGTAGATGGCCTGGCGCAGCGTGTTCAGCATCAGGCCCCACTCCGGCTCGGGCGGCTTGACGCCGAGGCCCAGGAAAGAGAGGCCGGCGGCTAGGATGATCGCCACGCTGATCAACGACGTCGCATAGACCAGGATCGGACCCAGCACGTTGCCCAGCACATGGACGCGCACGATGCTGAGCATGCTGGCACCGCTCGCCCGGGCGGCGTCGACGAAATCGAAGCCGCGCACCTGGGTGGTGACGCTTTCCGAGACGCGGCAGACCGGCGGAATGAAGACCAGGGTGAGCGACAACAGCGTGTTCTCGGCACCGGCGCCCATGGCGCCCGACAGCGAAATCGCCAGCAGCACCGAGGGGAAGGCGTAGAACACATCCATGATGCGCATGATCAGCATGTTGACCCGGCCGCCTAAAAAGCCCGCCGTGATGCCCAGCAGGCCGCCGATCAGCAGCGCGCAAACGACCGGCGTCACGCCCATGAACAGCGACAGGCGGCCGCCATAGATCAGGCGGGAGAACATGTCGCGGCCAAGCTCGTCGGTGCCCAGCAGATGACCGGGCGAGCCCAGCGGATAGAGCCGGCGGATCATCGAAGTCTTGTAGGGATCGTCCAGCCCGAGCCATGGTGCGGCCAGCGCGGAGGCGACCAGCAGGACGAGGACGCCGGCGCAGATTAGGGTCACCGGATCGCGTCGCAGCCGGCGGCGCACCGACTGCCAGTAGCTGCGTCCTCCCGCGGTCGCGATCGGTTGGACGAGGGGGGCGCCGAGTTCCAGCGAAGGGCTTTGGATGGTCATGGCGTCAGTTCCGCTTGATGCGCGGGTCGACCATGGTCTGGATGATATCCACGGTGAGGTTGAGCATCATGAAGAAGAAGGCCAGCACCAAGGTCGTGCCCTGCAGGATCGGCAGGTCGCGGCGGAAGATGGCGCTGTTCAGCAAAAAGCCCGTGCCCGGCCAGGCGAACACCGTCTCGATCAGGATCGAGCCGCCGATCAGGTTGCCGGCCTGCAGACCCATCACGGCGAGACAGGTCGGGGCGGCATTCTTCAGGACGTGGCGCAGGATCTGGTCGTCGCGCAAGCCCTTGGCCTGCAGGGCGGTGACGAACTCCGAGTTTAGGATCTCCTTGATCGTCGAGCGCACGGTGCGCGTGACGACGCC
>DASZJU010000162.1:0-11050 GCA_035947815.1 Reyranella sp. | reverse complement strand
GGCCGAGCGGTTGGCGTCGGAGCGGTGGATGGCGTTGCAATGGAAGATCAGGGCATCGCCGGCCTCGAGTTCGCAATACTCGATCGGGCACTGCTCGAGGATATGAGGCATGCGCTTGGGATCGACCTCGTTCTGGGTCGGCGACAGCGGCGTGTGGTCGATGCGGCCGAGCTTGTGCGAACCGGTGGCGATCTGCAGGCAGCCGTTCTCGCGCGTGGTCTTGTCGAGGGCGACCATGATCGAGAGCAGGTCGGGCCGGATGCAGCCGTTGTAGTACCAGTAGCCGTAATCCTGGTGCCATTCCCAGGCGCCGCCCACTTCCGGCTCTTTGGCCGTGAGCTTGGACTGGTAGTGATAGACCGGCCCGCCGAGCAGCGACGCCGAGGTATCGACCATGCGCTGGCAGCGCGCGGCCAGGCCATAGACGCTGTCGCCGGCGCGGTTCCACAGCGCGATGCGCGTCGAGCGACCCTCGCCGTCGCGTCGGTCGAGGATGCTGGAGCGCACCGCCGGATCCTGCTCCATCGCGTCGGTGAGGAGCTTCACTTCATCCGGCGCGAACAGGCCACGGGCATAGGTGAAGCCTTTCTCGTTGAACTCGGCCGTCTGCGCGGCACTCAGCATGTTGGGCATGGTTTCCTCAGGCCTATAGCGGGCGGAAGACGTTGCGGCCGGCTTTCTCAACCACCGACACTCTACGCCCAAGCTGCTCTGCCGTCAGCATGTCGGCCAGCAGCGCCGGCTCGTGGTTGGCCACGGCAACGAAACGCTCGCCTGAGCTGTCGAGGCGGCCGAAGATGTAGGCGCGATCCAGCGCATCCTTGCCGTAGGCGACGCAATAGGTCTCGATCGTGCCGGTGCCACTGGGCTTGGCTTGCACGCGCTGTTTCGGCCGGGCATCGAGTTCGGCTTGGAGCTTCTTCGGGTCCTCGCGCCGCCACGGGCCTTTCACCGGCTCCGTCGAATAGAGCCCGGCGGAATGCTTGGTGAGGTAGTTGCCGTTGGCCGTCACCATGCCGAAGGAGCCGGGCGTGCGGCGCACCACGTTCATCATCTCGGCGATGGAGTGCGTGACGTAGTTGTTGCCCGGGCCCCCGAAGAAGGGCAGGCCGCCGGTCACGCTGATCGGGCGCGGATCGTCGTCGGCGATGCCGATTTCCTTCATGGCGACTTCGACCGCAGACGGGAAGCAGCTGTAAAGATCGAAGGCCGCCACGTCGGAAACCTTCTTGCTGGCCATCTCGAGGGCGAGGCGCGCGCAGCCCTTGATGGCGGGCGACGTGTCGAGGCGCTCGCGCTCGGACACGACCCAGGTGTCGGTGCCGTCGGCGCAGCCATGGAGGAACACCCAGCGTTCCGGGGGAATACCCCATTCGCGCGCCTTGCCGACCGAGGTCACCAGGATCGCCGCCGCCTGGTCGATGATGGCATTGGCGTTCATCAGCCGCGGGTAGGGGAAGCAGATCCAGCGATTGTCGTCGGAGATCGTGGCCAGCCGTTCGGCGCTATAGCCTTCGCGCCGCGTTGCCAGCGGATTGTCCTTGGCGACCGCCGCCAGCCGCTCGAACAGCCGGCCCATCGCTGTCATGTGGCTGCCGACGTCGCGCTTCAGGCCGCCGCGGATGGCGTTCTCCAGCAAGGGATAGAAATGGATGGCGGCCCGCAACTCGTGCCGCGCCTCCTCGTCGGAAAAGCCGAAGCGCTTGTCGCCGATCCGGGTCGGCTCGCCGCCGGGATCCTCGTTCCAGTCGATCTTCAGGCCGGCCCTGCGCGCGTTCTGAGTTGAGCGCAGCAGCTCGGCGCCGCAGATCAGCGCCAACTCGGCCTCGCCGTTTGCGATTTCCTCGGAGAAGCGATTGACGAGGTACTGGGGCATGTTGCCCCCGGAGTGGGTGTAGAGGAGCTGTCGCGGCGCGGCGTTCAGGCGGTTGGCGACGCTCTTGGGCGGGTTGCTGCAGCGGCCGAACGGCGAGGCAAAGCGCGGGCTGACGTCGCTGAAGAATTCCAGGACGGCCAGGGCATCGATCTTGCGGCCCAGGGCTTCCACGCCGATGGAGGCGCCAGCATCCGCCAGCGCGACCCTCGCCACCTCGGCACAGAACGCAACCTGGGAACGATCGCTCGAGGGCTTGCCGGCAAAGTCCGTGACCTGGCCGCAGCCGACCAGGATGGGTGTACGCGGGTCAATCACTTGACCAGGGCCTTGATCTCGCTGTCGCTGAGACCGGCTTCGGCCAGCACGCTACTGGTGTGCTCACCCAAGTCGGCGACCTTGGGGCCGCTTTGCAGGGCCGATCCGGAGAAGCGGAAGGGCGGCGCCGGCGACTTGTACGACCCGGCGCTGTCCTCGATGGTGCAGAGCGACCCGCGATGCTCGACCTGCGGGTCCTGTAGCGCCTCCGTGACGGTGAGGTAAGGCGAGCAGGGCACGCCGTGCTTCTCCAGTGCCGCGACGCATTCCTTGACTGTGAGCTGCTTGGACCACGCCTCGAACTCGTCGACGAACTGGTCCCAGTTCATGCGCCGGTCGGGGTATTTCTCGAAGCGCTGATCGGTGAGCCAGTCGCGCCGGCCGGCGGCGGTCGCCATGTCCTGGAAGGTGCGCTCGCTGGCCGTCGCCAGCATGACGTAGCCGTCCTTGGCCTCGACCGGCCCGTACATCGGCCGCGACGGCATCTCGAAGTCGAACTGCGCGCGGTTGACCTCGCCCAAAAGCATGCCGACCAGGGTCTCGAACATCGAGACGTCGACCATCTGGCCCTGGCCGGTGGCGTTGCGCTGGTACAGCGCCGCCAGGATGGCGCCCATGGCGTAGGAGCCGCTGGCATAGTCGGCGACGAAGATGCCGCAATTGTCCGGTCGCTCGCGACCTTGCTGGTAGAAAAGATGCGCCATGTCGTAGCCGGTCGAGGCATGGATCACCGGCGCATAGGCCGGCCGGCCGGCGGCCGGCCCGGTCTGGCCGTAGCCCGAGATGGCGCAATAGACGAGACGGGGATTGACCTTGGCCAGTTCGGGATAGTCGATGCCCAGCCGCTTCATGACGCCGGGCCGGTAATTCTCGAGCACGACGTCGACCTTGGCCGCGAGCTTCTTGATGGCGGCGATGGACTCGGGTCGCTTGAGGTCGAGCACGATCGAGCGCTTGCCGGCATTGAGCTGGCCGAACATCGTGCCGGCGCCGTCACGCTGCACCGGCCGGCTGCGCATCAGGTCGCCCTCGGGCGATTCGACCTTGACCACGTCGGCACCCATGTCGGCGAGCAGCCGGCTGCAATGCGGGCCGGCGATGGTCGTCGAGAAGTCGAGCACGCGGAGGCCATGCAGCGGCCGGGGGTCGGTTTCCGTCATCGGTTCACCCCTTGGGTCATCGGACAATCAGGATAAGAACGACGCCGCCGACCACAAGGATGCTGCCGACCCATTCGCCGGCGGACGGCCTCTCCTTGAGCACGACGTGCGAAGCGATGAAAGTGAAGACGAGCTCGATCTGGCCGACGGCGCGGACCAGCGCCGCATTCTCGAGCGTCATGGCGAGCGCCCAGCCGGCCGAGCCGAGCACGCTGAAGATGCCAACCCAGACCGACGAGCGCCAGTTGAACCACACCTTGCCGAGCTGCGGCCGGTCGCGGCGCGAGAGGTAGGCTGCCATCAGCACAATCTGGATGGTGTTCATGCAGGCGAGCACGGTGATGCCGCGGATCATGAAGTCGCCGTCGGGCAGGAGCTTGGAGGCCTCGCGGATGGTGAAGGCGGCGATCGCGAAGATGGCGCCCGAGAGGATCCCATAGAGCGCGCCCTTGTGCGTGAGCTGGGCGAGCACGCTCCGGACGTTTGCGAAGGAGCCGCGCAGGCTCAGGATCATCACGCCGCTCAGGCACACCAGGATGCCGATCCAGGCGCCGAGCTTGAGCGGCTCGCGGGCGATGAAGGTGGCGAACAGGGCCACGAAGACCGTCTCGGTCTTGGAGTAGACGGTGCCGACAGCGTAGTTGCGCAGCGAGAAGGCGTGGATCATGAGCGAGGTCGCCACGATCTGGGCGACACCGGCGACCGTCACCAGCCCGAGAAAGGGCAGCGAGATCGAGGGTACCTGCCGGCCGGCGCCGAACACGAGGACGGCCAGCATGCAGAGCGCCAAGGGGGCGCCGTAGAGGTAGCGCACGAAGTTGGCGCCATCGACGCTCAGGATGCCCCGGATCTTCTGCTGCATCGTCGTGCGGATGTTCTGAAACAGCGCAGCGGCGACGGTTATCGGTATCCAGAGCGGCACATTTCCTCCCGGTTGGCAGTGTAAGGGTTGATCCGTTGCCCGTCTGCCACCGCGTTTTCCGCGGTGCAGGTCTATTTGATCGTGTTCCTCTCCCCCGCTAGGGCAGGGCTATCGCATATGGCACCTCCCGTCGTCTCGACCGAGGGCCGCAGGCCCGAGTGGAGAGACCTTCTCTCCACGATAAGCCGCTTATCGGGGAGAGAAGGTCTCTCCGCTCCGCGCTTCGCGCTCCGGTCGAGACGACGGAATCACCATATGCGATAGCCCTGCCCTAGCGGGGGAGAGGAGGCATGAGTACAGTCGCCGCCGTTTTCACAGCGTATGGCACTAGGCGGAGATCAGGCGCAAATGGCCAAGAAGAAGCAACCCAAGCTCCATCCCAATCCCACCTTCGACAAGGCGAAGATGCCGAGCCGGCACACGACGGTCGGGCCGGAGCGGGCGCCCCACCGGTCGTATCTCTACGCCATGGGCCTCAACGAGAAGCAGATCGCCCAGCCGATCGTCGGCGTGGCGACCTGCTGGAACGAGGCCGCGCCCTGCAACATCGCGCTGAGCCGCCAGGCCCAGGCCGCGAAGATCGGCGTCGATCGCGGCGGCGGCACGCCACGCGAGTTCACCACCATCACCGTGACCGACGGCATCGCCATGGGCCATCAGGGCATGAAGTCTTCGCTCGCCAGCCGCGACCTGATCGCCGATTCGGTCGAGCTCACCATGCGCGGCCATTGCTATGACGCCATGGTGACCCTGGCGGGCTGCGACAAGTCGCTGCCCGGCATGATGATGGCCATGCTGCGGCTGAACGTGCCGTCGGTGTTCATGTATGGCGGCTCGATCCTGCCCGGCAAGTTCCGCGGCAAGGACGTCACCGTAGTCGACGTGTTCGAGGGTGTCGGCATGCATGCGGCCGGCAAGTTCTCCGATTCCGACCTGCACGAGCTCGAATGCGCAGCCTGCCCCTCGGCCGGTTCGTGCGGCGGCCAGTTCACCGCCAACACCATGGCCTGCGTTTCCGAGGCGATCGGGCTCGCGCTGCCCGGCTCGGCCGGTGCGCCGGCGCCCTACGAGACGCGCGACCAGTACGCCGAGGCCTCGGGCGAGGCGGCGATGAACCTGCTGCGCCTCGGCATCCGGCCGCGCGACATCTGCTCGCGCGAGGCCTTCGAGAATGCCGCGGTCGTCGTGGCGGCGACCGGCGGCTCGACCAATGCCGGCCTGCACCTGCCGGCGATGGCGCACGAGTGCGGCATCAAGTTCGACCTGCACGACGTGGCGAAGATCTTCAAGAAGACGCCCTACATCGCCGACCTCAAGCCGGGCGGAAAGTACGTGGCGTTCGATCTCTACAATGTCGGCGGCATTCCCATCGTCATCAAGGAGCTGCTGGATGCCGGCCTCCTGCACGGCGACGTGCTGACGGCGACCGGCAAGACGCTGGCCGAGAACCATGCCGCCGTGAAGTTCCCGGAGAATCAGGATGTCGTCTATCGGGTGAAGAACTGCCTTTCGCCGACCGGGGGCGTGGTGGGCCTGAAGGGCAACCTCGCCCCCGACGGCGCGATCGTGAAGGTGGCGGGCATGCACGGAGAGGGGCTGGTCTTCAGCGGTCCGGCGCGCTGCTTCGACACCGAGGAAGCCGCGTTCGACGCCGTCGTGAAGCGCAAGTTCAAGGACGGCGAGGTCCTCGTCATCCGCTACGAAGGTCCCAAGGGCGGGCCGGGCATGCGCGAGATGCTGTCGACCACGGCGGCCCTCTTCGGGCTCGATGTCGGCCACAAGGTGGCGCTGATCACCGACGGCCGCTTTTCGGGCGGCACGCGCGGCTTCTGTGTCGGGCATGTCGGCCCAGAGGCGGCGGTCGGCGGCCCGATTGGCCTGCTGAAGAACGGCGACATGATCACCATCGACGCCGTGAAGGGCAGGCTCTCCGTCGATCTCACGGACAAGGAGCTGAAGAAGCGGCGCAAGGCGTGGAAGCCCAAGAAGAACGGCTACACCGCGGGTGCGCTGTGGAAATATGCCGAACTCGTCGGCCCTGCCGTCGACGGGGCGGTGACGCATCCAGGCGCCAAGAAGGAAAGCCACGTCTTCGCCGACATCTGACAGAGCGAACGAGTTTTGACCCTCGATGTCATCCTGAGCGAAGCGAAGGATCTCATGCCGATTGCAAGCGCGATGAGATCCTTCGCTGCGCTCAGGATGACATGAACCTACAGATCGGTGCCGACAGCGTCGGCCACCGTCGCGAAGCCGTCGCGTGCCAGCAGCGCCGCAAGCTCGTCCTTGATGCGCCGGATGAGCGGCGGGCCCTCGAAGACCATCGCCGAATAAAGCTGCACCAGGCTCGCGCCCGCGCGGATCTTGGCATAGGCGTCGGCGCCCGAGCCGACGCCGCCGCAGCCGATCAGGGGAAACTGGCCTTCGACCCGCCGCGCGGTGCGGCGCAGCACCTCCGTGGCGAGCGCCGTGAGCGGTGCGCCCGAAAGACCGCCGGTCTCCGCGCGTCGTGCCGCGCGCAGCGACGAGGGTCGCGAGAGCGTAGTGTTGCCGACGATGATGCCGTCCATCCTGAGCTCGCGGCAAACCGCGACGATGTCGTCGAGGTCGTCGTCGGTGGCGTCAGGCGCGATCTTGACCAGCAGCGGCACGGGCTTGGCGCCAATGGCGTCCTGCACACGCTTCAGGAGGTCGGCAAGCTGGGTGCGGCCCTGGAGATTGCGCAGGCCCGGCGTGTTAGGCGAGGAGACGTTGCACACGAGATAGTCGGCATAGGGCGCCAAGGCCACGCTGCAGGCGACATAGTCGGCGGCGCGGTCGGTGCTGTCCTTGTTGGCGCCGACATTGGCACCGACGAAGCCCCGGCGCGAGCGAATGGCGAGCCGCGAGCGGGCGGCGTCGAGCCCCTGGCCCGGAAAGCCCATGCGGTTGATGACGCCGCGATCCTCGGCAAGGCGGAAGAGGCGCGGGCGCGGGTTCCCGTCCTGCGGCCGGGGCGTCACGCTGCCGATTTCGACCAAGCCGAAGCCGAGACCCAGCAGGGCGTCCGGCACTTCGGCATTCTTGTCGAAGCCGGCGGCAAGGCCGATCGGGTTCGGCAGGCTGCGGCCCCAGACCTCGACGGCGAGCGATGGCGCGTCCGGTCGCCGGTCGGTCGGCAGCAGGCCACTCTTGAGCGCGCGCAGTGCCAACCCGTGCGCCGCCTCGGCGTCGAGGCGCGAAAGAAACAAGTCGGCGACGGCGTACCAGGCGGCCATCGCCGTCTGTTAGCAGAGTTCCTTGTGGAGCGCTCAGGCGCTTCCATAGACGGGAATCAGCGCGCCGGAATTGACAGGATTCGACAGGCTGAATTGTGCGACGATCAGCTCCGCAATCGCCTCGGGCTTGACCCATGTGCCGTGATCGGCTTTAGGCATGTCGGCACGGTTGCCGGGCGTGTCGATGGTCGAGGGGCACAGGGCGATCACCGAGATGTTCTCGTTTTTCACCTCCTCGGCGAGAGCGACTGTGAAGGCGGCGACGGCGGCCTTGGACGCGGTATAAGCCGTCATGTTGGCGCCCTGACGGGGATTGAGAGCAGGCCGAGCGGCAATATTGACGATGTGTCCGCCTCGGCCGGCCTTGCGGAAATTGGCGATCGCCTCGCGGCAGCTGAGCACGCAGGAGACAAGGTTCATCGAGAGCTGCTGCTGCAGGACTTGTGCAGAGCTGTCGGCGATGGGGGCATAGGCAAACCCGCCGGCGATGTTCACCACCGCATGGAGCGGCGGCAGCTTGCCATAGAAGCCGCCGACGGAGGATTCGTCGGAGAGGTCGATGTTCGTGGCAATAGTGATCTTGCTGCCGTCGGGAAATCGCCCGACGGGCGCCGTGCTTTCAATGGCGGGGACGTGGCAGACCGCTCCCGCCTGAAGGAGAGCCCTGACCATTGCCGCGCCAAGCGCGCCGGTTCCGCCCGTCACGACAACATGGCGATCCTGTAGCGTCTGCATCTCCACTCCTTTGGTAAACTCTCATCGAGACAAGAGAATGGAGTGGAAGCGGACTTGTCCAGCTTATCAAGTGCCAAGCTTTGCTGGACCGCAAGCCAGACGGCCATGACCGTCTGGCTGGCAGGATTTCCTGTGGAGCGCTTAGCCCTAACGCCGCCTGTTGGGGTTTAGCGGCCGATACACACCGTCGGCGAACACGACCTGGAACAGCTCGCGGAAAAGCTGGTCGATGCGCGGATCGGTCGGACCCGTGGCTTGCGTCCAGGCGGTCGTTTCCGACATCGACATGTCGTTTCGGCAGTAGACGGCGTAGACGTTGAAAACGCCCGGTCGGCCTTGCCTGAAGCGGGTCACGCCCCGGCATACCGAATCGGACCCGAGATCGAGGGCGGGGTCGAGGACCAGCACCAAACGGTAGTCAGGACGCGGCCTTTCGACGGGGGAGTCGTAGGTGAAGGTGAGCGCTGGCCGCGGCTTGGCGGCCTGCATCACCGGCAGCAGATCGCGCGCGACCGTGTTGGGATCGATGCCCGGGAAGGCGTTGCCGGCAAGGACGACCTGGAAGTTCCTGCCGTCGGTCGCTGCAAAGAATTCAGCGAAGTCGTACTGTGTCGCATAGTAGGTCCCGCCAATGATCGCCGCGGAAGCGGCAGTCGGAAGGGCAACGAGGCCCAGCAAGGCGGCGACAATCTTGGTCTTGAAACGCATGCGGACGTTCTCCTTACTCTCGCCACCGCGCACCATGGACGATATGCGCGGACTGCGACCGCTTCACATCACATTGTCGCGCGCAATCCGTCAGCCCGCCGTGAGGCCCTTCAAACGTCGAGGTCGCGAGCAAAACGGGCGTTTTCCTAGATGAAGGCGTAGCCTATGGAGCGTTGTTCCACTCTACGGCTGATGCCTTCTGCCGGCGTCCGGCCGATACGCCCGAGAGTCGGTGAACACGACTTGGAACAATTCGCGGAAAAACCGGTCGATGCGCGGATCGGTCGGACCGGTTGCTTGCGTCCAGGCGGTGGTTTCCGACAGCACCTGGTCGTTTCGACAGTAAACGGCAAAGAGATAGAACACGCCCGGCCGGCCAGGCCTGGTACGGGTCGTGCCATTGCACACCTCATAGGAGCTGAGATCGAGGGCGGAATCGAAAACCAGCACCAGGCGGTAGTAGGGGCGCGGCCGTTCGACCGGGGCGTCGTAGGTGAAGGTGAGCGCCGGCCGCGGTTTCGCGGCCTGCATAACCGGTAACAGGTCGCGCGCGACCGTGTTGGGATCGGTGCCCGGGAAGGGGTTGCCGACAAGAATGACCTGGAAGTTCCGGCCGTCGGTCGCGGCGAAGAACTCGGCAAAGTCATATTGCGGCGCATAGTATGTCCCGCCGATGGTCGCTATGGAGGAGGCGCACGCCGCAAGGCTCAAGAGCCCCAACAGGGCGGCAATCTTGCTTGTGAAGCGCATACGGACATTCTCCCTATCGCGCACCCCCTGTACGATAGGCGTGGGGTGCCAAGGCTTCACGTCACATTGTCGCGCGCACTTCGTCAGCCGCGCGTAAGGCCGTTCAGACGTCGAGATCGCGAGCAAAACGGGCGTTTTCCTGGATAAAGGCATAGCGCTTCTCCGGCTTGCGGCCCATCAGGTCCTCGACCAGCGACCTCGTCTTCATCGCATCCGTACGAGACTCGGTGTCAGGGGCGGTCGGCACGTCGACCTGGAGCAGGATGCGCCTGGTCGGGTCCATCGTGGTTTCGCGCAGGTGAACGGACTGCATCTCGCCCAGCCCCTTGAAGCGCGTGATGTCGACTTTGCCGCCGCCGAAGACGTCGCGCAGCAGTTCGTCCTTGTGCTGCTCGTCGCGCGCATACTCGATGCGATCGCCCTTGCTCAACCGGAACAGCGGCGGCTGGGCGAGGAAGAGGTGGCCATTCTCGATCAGCTTCGGCATCTCGCGATAGAAGAACGTCATCAGCAGCGAGGCGATATGCGCGCCGTCGACGTCGGCGTCGGTCATGATGATGACCCGCTCGTAGCGCAGCCGCTCGTCGCTGTACTGGGCGCCGGTGGCGCAGCCCAGGGCCTGGATGAGATCCTGGATCTCCTGGTTCTCGCGCAGCCTGTCGGCGCTGGCGCTCGCCACGTTCAGGATCTTGCCGCGCAACGGCAGGATGGCCTGGGTCTCGCGGTTGCGCGCGGCCTTGGCCGAGCCGCCCGCCGAATCACCCTCGACCAGGAAAATCTCGGTGCCGGCCGAGGCGGTGTTGCTGCAGTCGGCGAGTTTGCCGGGCAGGCGGAGCTTGCGCGTCGCGGTCTTGCGCAGCTGCTCGCGATCCTGTTTGCGGCGCAGCCGCTCCTCGGCCTTGGCGACGACGTGCTCGAGCAGCACGGTGCCGGCTTCCTTGTCGCCGGTCAGCCAGTGCTCGAAATTATCGCCGACGATGGTCTCGACGAGCTTGGTCGCCTCGACGCTGACCAGCCGCTCCTTGGTCTGGCCCTGGAACTGCGGCTGCTCGATGAACACCGAAACCAGGCCGGCAGCGCCTTCGATCACGTCGTCGGCGGTGATGACCGAGCCCTTGCGGTTGCCCGTGAGCTCGGCGTAGCGCTTCAGCCCGCGCACCAGGGCGCTGCGAAAGCCCGATTCGTGCGTGCCGCCGTCGGGGGTCGGCACGGTGTTGCAGTAGGAGCGGACGAAGCCTTCCTCGTCGGCCGGCCACCACACGGCCCATTCGACCTTGCCACCCGCCGAGCCGTTGGTCTCGCTCTTCGCCTCGCCGGCGAAGGGCTG
>DASZJU010000161.1:0-15540 GCA_035947815.1 Reyranella sp. | reverse complement strand
CGTTGACAGAACTGAGCAATGTTGTGGCGTATGCCTGTCGACACTCACGCGCAGAGGATCGACAGATGGCCACCCCCGGACAACCGACGCTCTACAAACCCGAGTATTGCGAACTCGCCCATAACTATTGCCTGCTCGGCGGCCGTCGCCGACGCCCGCCGGCGAGAGCATGTGTTGTGTCGGCGATTGAGCGGGAGCGCACCCTTTGAGTGAAATCAAGCGAGGGGCGGAAAGGGCGGAAAGGTCGGAAACCCCCTGCACCCCTATATTTCGACGGGCCGGGGTCCGCCGCTCGGCGTGGGCGGAAACTGGCGGAAACCGGCGGAAACTCCCTGCAGAAACTCTGCTCGAGAAACCGTCCGCAGTTTTGCTGTCTCACCCAAGGGGTGCAGTCCATGGCGTATCGCTAGCGGAAATTGCGGGAATTGCGGAAACCGCGCTTTCCTGCCGGCAACGACACCGAGGCAGCGCCGCTGCTATAGTGCCGCCATGACCGATCAAGCATTGCCCGACCAGATTCCCGACCGGCTGTCCACCAACCCCAAGAGCCCCCACTACAACGAGGCGCTGCTGACGCGCGGCGTCGGCATCAAGTTCGACGGCCAGGAGAAGACCAACGTCGAGGAATACTGCATCAGCGAGGGCTGGATCCGGGTCGCCGTCGGCAAGACGGTCGATCGCAAGGGCAACCCGCTCACCATCAAGCTCACCGGCAAGGTCGAGCCCTATTTCGAGAAAGCCTGAACGTGGCCGCCCATGCCTCTGCGCAGAAACTTCTTCGCTGGCGCCGCCTTTCTCGCGGCGCTGCCTATCCAAGTTCATGAGGCAGGAGCGCAAACCGTGAAAGTGCGTCTCGGCACCGCGACGCCGGGCGGCGGCTTCCCGGTCTATGGCGCGGCCTTCGTCGAGGCCGTGCGCCGCTTCGATCCTGGTCTCGAGATCGCGGCCATCAACACCAAGGGCAGCACCGAGAACGTGCCGATGCTGGAAGCGGGCACGCTCGACATCGCCCTGGTGCAGGGCGAGGTGGTGCACGAATCGCTGAGCGGCGTCGGCCGGCCGCCGGCGGATCTCAGGATCATCACGGCGATGTATGCCACCGCCGGCATGTTCGTGGTGCGCGCCGACTCACCCTGCCGCCGTATCGCCGACCTTTTGGGCAAGCCGATTGCCTGGGGCGCGCAAGGCTCGGGCCTGGTGATCCTCGGCCGCTACGCCATGGACGGGCTGGGGCTCGATGCGGCGAAGGATTTCCAGCCGATCTATCTCGAGCGCGCGGGCGACGGCCCCGCGATGGTGCTCGACGGGCGCGCCGCCGCGCTGTGGGGCGGCGGCGCCGGCTGGCCCGGCTTCGCCGCGGTTGCCAAGAGCGAGCCGGGCGCGCGTTTCATCGCACCCGACGCCCAGGAGATCGCCCGCATCCTCGCCAAGCATTCGTTCCTCAAGCCGGTGACACAGGCGGCCGGCAGCTTCCCCGGCCAGGACGCCGCGATTCCTTCCGTCGGCTCCTGGAGTTTTGTCATGGCCCGACCCGGCCTCGATGATGCCGTGGTCTGGCGTCTCGCCAAGGCGTTGCACGCGCTGGAAAAAGCCGGCAGTCCGCCTCAGCAACTGGTCGACACCACAGCGGAAAACACGCTGGCGGCCGCGCCGCGCGAGCGCCTGCATCCGGGTGTCGCCCGCTATTTCCGGGAAGCGGGCCTGAAATAGCGCCGGTAACCGTGCGCGCCTCGAGGCGTTTCCTGGACAGACAACCAAATAGGACCCGGTGACCTGGTCGCTCCTCCTGGCTTTCGCCTCGTCAGCTAGGGGCGCGCGAGATATTTCGCGAACTTGCGCGCGAAGTCGTCCTCGACGACGAGTTTGGCAAGGCTGTCGCTCTTCGGCAGGGCAGCGTAGCGTTGCCGGCCGATCGTCGTCAGGTTCAACCGTCCGCCGTCATCTTCGACCAGCCCGAGATGCTTCAATCGCCGGACGTGGCCAGGCGCGAGATGCTTGACCTTCGTGATGCCGTTCGCCACCCGGCGCAGCGTCGCTTCCTCATGCGGGCTGAGCGGCGCGTCCAGACTTCTCGCCATGTATGCCCCCGCTCTCAGGTGCCAACTACCTCACGGCGGACCGGCGCTGACAAGGGCAATCGGCTGCAGCGACCATGCGCAGACCCGGCCGCGTCATCGGCCAGTCATCGAACGGTCAGCAATCCGTAAGCGTCTTCGACATGAGGAAGGTCGACCCGTCTTCCCGCTCGTCGAACCGGATCACCCGGTAACCGAGCCGCTCGTAGAAGCCGCGGGCCGTGATCGACGATGACAGGTGCAGCTCGGCGAGCCCGGCCTTGCGGGCATGCGCTTCCAGATGCGCGACGAGCCGCGCACCGACGCCCTTGCCCTGCAGGCCGGGCTCGACGAACAGCGACCGGAGTTTGTCGCCGCCAAGGCCGATCGTGCCGACGATCGTGGGCCCGTCGAGGCAAACGAAGACGTCACGCTCAACCAGCCGTTGCGCGACCTTGTCCGGCGCATAGTTGGCAGAGATCAGCTCGACGATCGGGGCGGCGTAATCGCTTGCGTTGGAGAGCCGCACGGTTCGCCGAATGAGGTCGCTGAGGGCCGGCACGTCGGCGGCAGTGGCGGGGCGTATCGTCAACTCGTCCATGCTTCAGGCTACGCGCCCTTGGGAGAGAATTCAGTGACACGTCGCGTCCCGAGGTGGCCCCTGCAACCGTTTGGCCGGTAAGGGAAATACCGTCGCCAAGTCGTGATCATTGGGTTCCACCCGTCCGGTTGGGAACGCCTGCGCCCTTCCACCGTTGTAAGTCCAGTCGCCGACAAAAGACGACATTTGTGAAGCAGGCAGGCGGCGGATGAAGAAGCGCAGTTTTCTCGTATTCGCGGTGATGATGACGGCGGCAGGCGTCGCCAGCGCCTTTGCGTTGGGGTCCCCGGAGCCTGCTGCACGCGACCTGCCGATGCCGGTCGTCGCCAAGCAGCCTGCCCCCATCTCAGTGGCGCCCGCGCCCGTCGTCAAGAAAGCGTCATTCGAAGCCCGACGGGCGCCCGTGCCGCTGCTGATGAAGCCTCGCCCGACGATCGAGCAGCCGATCTTCGATGCCGACGCCGTCGGCCCGGAGGTTCCGGCCAAGATCGGCGACGGCTCCGGCGAGAGTGCCGCGAAGGCTGCCATCGAGGCCGATGGCTACAAGCGCGCCAAGGTGGTGCGCCAGGGCGACAACGGCCTCTGGTACGCCAAGGCGATGCGCGGCACGACCGAGGTGTCGCTGACCGTCGACGCCGGGGGCCGCGTTTCGCTCGAATAGGGGAACGCGCCTAGGCGACCTGATCGATGAACTTGGCCAGCGCCACATCCTTGTCGCTCAGCCCGCCCGCGTCATGGGTCGACAGCGTGATCTCGACCTTGTTGTAGACGTTGGACCATTCGGGATGGTGGTCGGCCTTCTCGGCCGCCAGCGCCACCTTGGTCATGAACCCCCAGGCTTGGGTGAAGTCGGCGAACTTGAAGCTGCGTTGGATCGCGTCGCGGCCTGGCACTTCCTTCCATTCCTTCAGGGTGCCGAGCGCATCGCTGCGTGCCTTGCCGGTGAGTTTGCTGGCCATCGGGGGTCCTCCTGTTGTGGCGCGAAGCTTGCCTCATCCGAGGCCAGCAGCCTAGGCTCGCCCAACCACAGGAGGCTTTTCGTGAAACTTTCCCGCCGTACCGCAATGCTCACGGCCGCCAGCGCGGCGGTGGCGCCGCCCGCCTTGGCGCAGAAGAGCGCCGACACCTTGCGCATCCAGTTCGTCGACGCCGTGCCCAACGTCGACATGTATTTCAACAGCCAGCGCACCGGGCTGATCCTGGCCCACCAGGCGTGGGACATGCTGGTGCACCGCGATCCCGCGACCTTCGAGATCAAGCCCTCGCTCGCCACCGACTGGCGCTTCGCCGAGGACAACTCGCTCGACCTCACCATCCGCCAGGGCGTGAAGTTCCACGACGGCAGCACGCTCTCGCCCGACGACGTCGTCTACACCATCAACATGGCGGCCAATCCCGAGAGCAAGGTGGCGACACCGTCGAACTATTCCTGGATCGACAAGGCCGAGAAGACCGGCGACTGGGCCGTGCGCATCCATATGAAGCGGCCGACGCCGGCGGCGCTGGAATATCTCGCCATGGTGACGCCGATCCATCCCAAGGCCTATCGCGAAAAGGTCGGGCCCGAGGGCTTTGCCGCCAAGCCGGTGGGCGCCGGTCCCTACAAGATCGTCAAGAACGAACAAGGCAAGGAGGTCGTCTTCGAGCGCTTCGAGGATTACTGGACGGGCTCGCCCAAGGGCAAGCCCGCGATCAAGACCCTCCATGTGCGCTTCGTGCCCGAACTTGCCACCGAGGTGACGGAGCTGCTGGCGCAACAAACCGACTGGATCTGGAACATCAATCCCGACCAGATCGCCAGCGTCAACAAGATGCCGTATCTGCAGGCGGTGCAGCAGGAATCGATGCGCATCGGCTATCTGTCGATCGACGCCGCCGGTCGCTCGGGGGCGGGCAATCCCTTGACCAACCTCAAGGTGCGCCAGGCGATCTGGCACGCCATCAATCGCCAGGAGATGGCCGACAAGCTGGTGCAAGGCGGCAGCCGCGTGCCGCCTGCACCGTGCTTCCCGACACAGTTCGGCTGCGACGCCGACGCAGCGGTGAAGTACGCCTACGACCCGGCCAAGGCCAAGGCGCTGCTCGCGGAGGCGGGTTTTCCCAACGGCTTTGAGACCGAATTCTTGACCTCCGTGCAACCGACGTCGTGGAGCGGGGCGATCCAGAACTACCTTCAGGCGGTCGGCATCCGCACCAAGATCAACCAGATGCAGGTGGCGCCGGCGATCCAGAAGGCGTGGCGCGGCGAGGCGCCGCTCTATCACCAAAGCTGGGGCAGCTACTCGATCAACGACGTCTCGGCGATCTTCCCGGTGATGTACGGCAAGGACGCCAACGACAATTACTCGCGAGATCCAGAGCTCGAGAAGCTGGTGGCGGAGGGTGGCGCAACCGGCGACCCGGCGATGCGCAAGAAGGCCTATTCGGCGGCCATCAAGCTGATGACCGAGAAGGCCTATTGGCTGCCGCTGTTCACCTACGTGAACGCCTACGCCTTCAGCAAGAGCCTCGACTTCAAGACCTACCCCGACGAGCTGCCGCGATTCTACTTTGCGAAGTGGAAGTGAGGCGCTGGGCGCGCGCGACTCCTCAGGCGAAGTAACCTTCGCCTTGTGTCGCGCGTCTTTTCCGATGCTGAACGTAGATCGCGCCACTGGCGTGGCGCGCCCCCAGCAAGCTACGGCACCAACAAACACTCCACGCCGCCGGCAGGCCGCGGCCTGAGCGGCGGCGTCTCGATGGCGCAGCGTGGCTCGGCGATCGGGCAGCGCGGATGGAAGCGACAGCCCGGCGGGATGTTGGCGGGATCGGGCAGGATGTCGCCCAGCCCGACATCGGGCACGCCGAGACCGGGCTCGGGCGTCAGCACCGAGGCGAGCAGCGCCTTGGTGTAGGGATGCTCGGGCGCACGGAACAGCGTCTCGGTCGGCGCGCGCTCGACGAAGCGGCCGAGATACATCACCGCCACCTCGCTCGCGACATGCTCGACGACGGCGAGGTTGTGGCTGATGAAGAGATAGGTGAGGCCGAGGTCGCGCCGCAGCTCCGCCAGGAGATTCAGGATCTGCGCCTGCACCGAGACGTCGAGCGCGCTGGTCGGCTCGTCACAGACGACGATGCGCGGACGCAGGACAAGGGCGCGGGCGATGGCGACCCGCTGGCGCTGGCCGCCCGACAGTTCGGTGGGCAGGCGCTGGCTCAGCTCGCTCGAGAGGCCGACTCTCGCCAGCATCTCGTCGACCCGCTTTGCGGTCTCGCTGCGGCCGATATTGCCCTGGGCACGCAGCGGCATGGCGACGATGTCGCGCACGCGCGCCAGCGGGTTGAGCGAGGCGAAGGGGTCCTGGAACACCGGCTGGATCAGGCGCGCGCGGGCCTTGCGATCCATGTCGATGACCCGCTGGCCTTCGACGGCGATGTCGCCGGCGCTGGGTTCGAGCAAACCCAGGATCAGGCGGGCGAGGGTGGATTTGCCGCAGCCTGATTCGCCGACGACGCCTAAAACGCCACCGGTCGGCACAGTGAAGGAGATGTCGTCGACGGCGACCACGTGGCGGTCGCTGCCTAAAAGGCCGCCCTTCAGCCGGAAGGTCTTGCGGACCGCCTTGACCTCGATGGCAGGAGCCGGCGCGTTCACGCAGGTAGCCGACACAGGAATTCGTGGCCTGGTCCCGCGGCGTGACGCGGGATGGTGTGGGCGCAGGTCGCATCGGCGAAGCCGCAGCGCTCGCGGAAGGCGCAGCCTGCGAAGCCCGGACCGATGCGCGGGACGGTGCCGGGAATCGAACCGAGCGGCTCGTCGCGTCGGGTCTTGCCCGGCACCGGCACGCAACGCAGCAGGCCCTGCGTGTAGGGGTGTTTCGGACGGGCAAACAGCGCGGCGGTGGCAGCGCTTTCGACCACTTCGCCGGCGTACATGACCGAGACGCGATGAGCGACCCGGGCGACGATGCCGAGATCGTGGGTGATCAAGAGCATGCCGAGTCCGAGGTCGCGCTGGAGCTGGGCGAGCAGGCGCAGGATCTGGGCCTGCACCGTGACGTCGAGCGCCGTGGTCGGTTCGTCGGCGATCAGCAGCTTGGGCTCGCACATCAGCGCCATGGCGATCATCACCCGCTGGCGCAGGCCGCCCGAGAGCTGGTGCGGGAATTGGCCGAGTCTCATGCCCGGCGCGGTGATGCCGACGCGGGCGAGCAGGTCTGCCGCGCGATCGGTGGCGCTCTTCTGGCTGGCGTGCCGGTGACGGCGCAACACCTCGGTCATCTGCGAGCCCACCGTGTAGGCGGGATTGAGGCTGGTGATCGGCTCCTGGAAGATCATGGCCATGTCATTGCCGCGCAGGCGCGCCATGCCCTGGTCGGAAAGGCCTTGCAGGTCCTGGCCCTCGAAGGCGAGCCGCTTGGCTGAGCGTCGCGCGCCCCGCACAAGAAGATTCATGACCGACAGCGCCGTCACCGACTTGCCGCAACCGGACTCGCCCACCAGGCAGTGGGTTTCGCCGCGTTCGACGCTGAGCGAGGCGCCGCGTACCGCCGCGGTGCGGCCGCCGAAGCTCACCTCGAGCTGCTCGATCTCCAGCAGCGCGCTCATGGATCGGTCCTGGCGCCGAACAGGTCGCGCAGGCCGTCGCCTAAAAGGTTGACGCCCAGGACGAGCACGAACAACGCCACCCCCGGGATGACGATCACCCAGGGGCTGAAGAACATGTAGTCCTTGGCCTCGGCGATCATCAGGCCCCATGACGGCAGCGGCGGCGGCACACCCAGCCCGAGGAAGGAGAGGGTGGCTTCGAGCAGGATGGCGAGCGCGATCTCGAGCGTGGCCACCACTACAAGGTGGCTGGCGATGTTGGGCAGGACCTCACGGCTTAGGATGCGAAAGCGCGAGCAGCCGGCGCACCAGGCGGCGGCGACGAAGTCGAGGTTGCGTACCTGCATGGTGGTCGAGCGCGCCACCACGGCAAAGCGGTCCCACAGCAGCAGCCCGAGGGTGACGACGAGCAGGGGCATCGAGCTGCCGAGCAGGCCGACCACGGCCAGCGCCACCAGGACGACAGGGATGGAGAGCCGTGTGGTTATCGCGAACAGCACGGCGTCGTCCACACGGCCGCCTAGAAATCCGCCCAGCACGCCGATCGTGATGCCGATCAGCGCCGACACGATGGTCACCGTGACTCCGATCAGCATAGAGATGCGGCAACCCCAGATCAGGCGCGAGAGGTAGTCGCGGCCCAGTTGATCGGTGCCGAGGATGTAGTCGGGATTGGCGCCCGCCATCCAGAACGGCACCAGCAGGCGCCGGCCGAGATCCTGGGCGAAGGGATCGTGCGGCACCAGGAGCGGCGCGAAGACGGCGCAGATCGCAGCGGCACCCACGATCAGCGCGCCGATCCAGGTGCTGAGGCTGCGCCAGCCGCGCTTGGGGCCGGCCGCGACGGCAGCCTCGCTCATGGACCGCGCAGCCGGGGATCGAGCACGGCATTCATCAGGTCGGCCAGCATGGTGAGCGCGACGTAAATCACTGCCAGCACCAGGACGACCGCCTGGACCACCGGAAAGTCGTTCTTGCCAATGCTCTCCCAGGCGAGGAAACCCACGCCGTGCAGGGCGAAGACCTGCTCGATCACGATCGAGCCGCCCAGCATGAAGCCGAGCTGAACGGCAGCAATCGCCACGACCGGGATGGCGGCATTGCGCAGCGCATGCTTCAGCAGGATGGAGGCGCGCGACAGGCCCTTGGCCCGCGCCGTCCTTATGTAGTCCGAGCCCATGGCCTGGATCATGCCGGCACGGGTCAGCCGGGTGAGGGCGGGAATGGCTGAGAAGGCGAGCACGATGCCCGGCATCACGTAGTGTTCCCACGAGCCTGTGCCCGAGATCGGCAGCCAGCCGAGCTGCAGGCCCAAGGTGATCATCAGCAGCAGCCCGAGCCAGAAGGACGGCATGGCCTGGCCCAGCAGCGTCACCACCTGGACGGCGCGATCGAACGCGGTGTTCTCGCGCACCGCCGCCAGGATGCCGAGCGGCAGCGACACCACGAGGGCGATCACCAGCCCGGTCAGGCCGAGCGTGAGCGTCACCGGCATGCGTTCGGCGATCAGCGAAGAGACGCGGGCCTTGAAGAAGTAGCTGTCGCCCAAGTCGCCCGAGAGGGCGTTGCCGACCCAATTGAAGAATTGGGCGATGAGCGGCTGGTCGAGTCCGTAGGCCTTGCGCACGGCCTCGACGTCGGCCTGCGTGGCGTTGGGTCCGGCGATGGAAATCGCGAGGTCACCGGACAGGCGCGTCAGCACGAAGGCCAGTGTCATTACGGTGGCCGCCACGAGCACGGCCACGATCAGACGTCGGACGAGGAATTGGAGCATTGGGCTGACGCGAGATTAGAGGGGATCGATCCGAAACGCGACCATGCGAATCCCGCGCCAACCGGCAAGAAAAATTCGGCAAAGATTCGTCCACTTCGGCCCCTTGGCGTGCGCGCCATCGTCCTATATGGGGGAGTCATGCCGGTCTTCACCAATCCGCGGCGCACGCCCTGCTTCAGCACGGCGCCCACCCAGGAGGATTTCGAGGCCATCGCCGCCGAGGCGCTGGCCACGATCCCCGAGGAGTTCCGTCGGCATGTCGGCAACGTCCGCATCCAGATCGACGACTTCCCGTCCGACGAAATCGAGAAGCAGATGGAGCTCGACACGCCGTTCGACCTGCTGGGTCTCTATCAGGGCGTATCGATGATGGAGCGCGGCGCGGGCCATATCGCCAACGACATCGACCGCATCTTCCTCTATCGCCGGCCGATTCTCGACTACTGGTGCGAATCGGGCGAGGACCTGCCGCACATCGTGCGCCACGTGCTGATCCACGAGATCGGCCATCATTTCGGCCTGAGCGACGACGACATGGAAGCGATCGAAGCCAAGGCCGAGGAAGAATCCCGCCGCGCCCAACCGGGCGCCTAGCGTTAGACGCGAATGGCCTCGCGGTAGAGGCGCTCGGGCGTCGTCCAGCGGATCGTCGGCATGAAGCTGTCCACGTATTTGCCGACCTCGGCGCCGTAGTCCGTCGCGTAGGCGTGCCTGTCCATGTCGAGCGCCAGCAACGGCATGCCGCCCGCGGGCGCCATGCCGTCGTCTGCGCAGCAATGATTGAATAGCCGCTTGTCGCGCGGCGCATAGGCCAGGATCACCCAGCCTGAACCGCCGTCCAGCGCCTTGCCGGTGGCGGCGAACTCCGCCCGCCAGCGATCGAGGCTGCCGAAGTCGCGCGCCAACGCCTCGGCGAACACGCCCGACGGCCGGGTCGGCGCCTCGCCCAGGCTCTCGAAATAGAGCTCGTGCAGGACCGTCGAATTGTAGACGCTATGCTCCTCGCGCTTGAGCTCGCCGATCGTGGCGGGCGGGTCCTTGACGAAGTCGAGCTTCGCGAGTTGTTCGCTCAAGGCATTGAGACGATTCACCGCGGCCGTGTAGTGCTCGCCGTGATGATTCGTGATCGCCTTGGCCGACAGACCGCTGATCTTCTCGGGATTGAAGCTGAGCGGCTGCACCCGGAACTTGGGCGTCGTGGAGGCGGCTATTTGCTGGGCGCTGGCGGGCAATGTCATGGCGCCGACCAACAGGCCGGCCCCCGCGCCCAAGGCGGCGCGGCGGGAGATGTCGGGCATAGGGGGGCTCCTGAATACCGCTTATTCGGAACCTAACGCCGCTCACGAAGGAGAGTTGCGGTGCACCCCCGGTACGCGGTAGCGCCCCTCGCTCAGCGAGACGTCGGGCTCATAGGCGCGCAGCACCAGAGAAATCGGCCCTAAGGGCACGGGCAGCCAGTTGGCTGCACGCTCGCCGGCCGGCCGGTCGTGCTGCAGATAAAGCGTGAGCGAGCCGTCGCTCGCTTTCTGCAGGCCTTGTGTGCGGTCGCCGATGGCGTAGCGACCGATCGGATTGTCGGCAAAGAACGCGCGTCCGTCCGGCGTCACTTCGTACACGGCGAGCGACCAGAAGGCGCGGGCGGGCGGCAGACCATCGGCCGGAAAGGTGAGTTCGTAGCGGTTGGCGCCGAGGAGCGGCCGGCCGCCCGAGTCGGTGGTGCAGGAAATGTAGACCGCTTCGACCGGCTCCAGGGCGCCAAGCCCGCCAAGGGCCGTCGCCGCACGATAAAGATAGTCGTCGCCGAAATTGCCAAGATGGCGCCCGCCGTAGGTCCAACCGTCCACGCTCTTGCCGGAGTGGCCAACAGCGGCGCGGATCTCGGCATGGCCCTGCTCGATGCCGGCGCGCAGCGCGCGACGTTCGGCCTCGCTGAAGGCACGCAGGTCGAACTTGCGCCCCGGTCGAAGCCGCAGCGGCGCAAAGCCCTCCAATACCGCCTGATCGCGTTCGGACAGCGGGCTTTCCCCGAGAGCCCGGGCGCCAACCTCGAACAGGTCGAACGGATCGCCGCGATTGGGGGCGGGCCACTCCGCCACCGACTCGGGCGGCGCAGTGGTGCGCTGGCGCATCAGCTCGCGGGTTTCCAGGATGCGCCGTTCGTTCCTCATGTCGGGTGTCTCGAGCAGCACGCGGGCCTGCAGGATTCGCAGGCGGTCGAGCTCCTCGGGTCCGTCGACCAGGATCCTGCCGATCAGCCACACCGAGTTGGTCGGTGCGCGCAAGAGCTTCACCTCTGACGATGCGTCGCCGTTCCACTTCGGTCCGACGATCATGTGGGTTGTCGGCTGGCCGCCATACAGACGATGGCTGACATAGCCGAAGTTGTTGGTGAACAGGTCGAGGAAGGCGTAGCTGTAATAGAGGTCGCCGACCGGCGGTACGGTGAGGAACAGCGGCTCGATCGAGAGATCGAGCCAGGCCGACGAGTAGAGCGTGTCGGGGTTGGGCGTCGTCACCGCCCGCGCCCGATGGTCGGCCAGTTCCGGCAGGTGGCGGAAGCGGTTCAGCTTCTGGCGCCACGGGTTGGCGTCGTTGACCGTCGCCTGCCAGCGCGTGCGGTACATCTCGTAAATCGGAAAAAGATAGATCGTGGCCCGCCGCGCCAGCTCGCGCAGCGCCACGGGACTTTCCTGGGCTTGCGCGATCGCAGGCGTCGAGAGCGCACTGATCAGGAGGGTACGGCGTCCCAGTTTCATGCCGCGCGCTCGCGTCTCTGCCGGCGCTCGGCCACGAACGCTCCGACCTCGCGCCACGGCGCGAGCGTCCAGAAGGAGCGGGCGCGGCCGGACGGCGAGGCGAGGACGAAGGCGACCGCGCCTTCCAGCATATCGGCCTGCCGACCGTAGGTCGGCGCCTTGACGCCCAAGGCCAACGACGCGGCGTTCTTGCTGGTGAAGGCGATGGCGGCCGGCCGGAATCGGCGCAGCTTGGCGTGCAGCGCTCGCGCATCCATGGCCTGAGCAGAAAGTTCGTGGTCGGAGCCGTATTCGGTCTTGTTGAGATCGGTGAGACCGATCCCAAGTACCAGCAGCTCGGGATAACGGTCGGGCGAGAACCGCTCCGGCGTCAGTCCGACGGCGTTCAGCGTCGGCCAGAAGGCGTTGCCGGGATTGGCATAGTAGGCGCGTGCCTTGAACGAGGCCGGACTGGGCGCGGTGCCGCAGAACACCAGGTCGAGGCCCGGCGCCAGCAGGTCGGGCACCAGATGCCTATTGCGGCGTGATGCCCGCGGCACGGATCACCTCGCCCCAGCGCTTGTATTCGGCCTTGATGAAGGCATCGGCTTCGGCCAGCGGCATGGCACCGGGCTCGAAGCCGCCCTGGCGCATGCTGTCGATGACGTCGGCTGACTGCAGCGCGCGCTCGGTCGCGTCCTTGAGCTTCTGCTTGGCCTTGGCCGGCGTGCCGGTTGGCACGGCCCAGATCGACCACGAGGTGACGACGAGGTCGGGGAAGCCCGCTTCGGCGAAGGTCGGCGTATCGGGCGCCGCCGGCGAGCGCTGGGCGCCTGTCGAGGCGACGGGTTTCAACTTGCCTGCGCTCACCTGGCCCATCAGCGAATCGATGTTGGCAACGCAGAGCGGCAGATGGCCCGCCACCACATCGGCAATCGAGGCGGAGGCGCCGCGATAGCTGACAAGGGTGAGGTCGGCCCCGGTCTTCTGCTTGAAGAGCTCCATGGCGAGCGTCGGCGATGTGCCGATACCCGAGCCGCCATACTGGTATTTGCCGGGCTCAGCCTTGGCGGCGGCGATCAGCTTGGGGACGGTGTCGTGCGCGAAGCCGGGATGGCAGCACAAGAGGTTGGGCTGCGTGCCGATCCACACCACGGTCTCGAAGTCGGTGAAGGCGTTGTAGGGCGGCTTGGCAAAGAGATGCGGCACCAGCGCGTGGCTGCCGATATTGCCCAGCAGCACCGAATAGCCGTCGGGGGCTGCCTTGGCCACGTTGTCGGCGGCGATCGATCCGCTGGCACCGGTGCGGTTGTCGATGACGAAGGACTGGCCGAGATAGTCGGCGAGCTTGGCGCTCAGCCGGCGCGCGATGTTGTCCTGCGAGCCGCCCGGCGTGAACGGGCAGACGATGCGCACGCTGCGCGTCGGCCATTCGTCGCACTCTGCCCATGCCGATGGCGCCAGGGCCTGCCCTGCCAGCGACAGCGTGCCCAGCGCGGCGGCGAATTGGCGTCTTCTCATAGTCTTGATCCTTGGTGTCGACGATGCTCCCTTGATCGATGATGCATGAGCGCTGGCGGCGCGCCTAGCGGCTTTGCCGCCTCCGTTGGAACGATCGACGACTTGCCACCCACGGCGCCGTTGGGGTGCTGACGGCAAGCGTTTCGATCTGAGGTTCCGCGGCCTTGTCCATGTGCCCCCATCGGGCATGATGGATCGACGGGAGGACCCCATGAACGGGCCAACAAACACCATCGACAAGGCCGACGAGGCGCAGCTTCTGGCGACCATCGACCGCTGGGTCAAACGCGAGGTGGCGCCCCGGGTCAAGGAATTCGATCATGCCGACCGCTGGCCGGCGGCGCTCGTCGAGCAGATGAAGGAGCTCGGCCTGTTTGGCGCTACCGTGAGCCCGGACTATGGCGGCCTCGGCTTGCCGGCGCGGACCTATGCCGAGATCGTCATACGCGTGTCGTCGGTGTGGATGGCGCTCACCGGCATCTTCAACTCCCACCTCATGCTGGCGCTCGCCATCGAGAAGTTCGGCACCGAACCGCAGAAGCGCCACTGGCTGCCCAAACTCGACTCGGGCGAGGTTCGCGGCGGCCTGGCGCTCACCGAGCCCGACGCCGGCACCGACCTGCAGGCGATCCGGCTCACAGCACGACGCGACGGCGACCATTATGTGCTGAACGGCACCAAGACCTGGATCTCCAACGGCATCGAGGGCTCGTGCTTCGCGCTCCTGGTCAAGACCGACCCGCAGGCCCTGCCGCGCTATTCCGGCATGAGCCTATTCATTGCCCCCAAGGGGCCGGGCTTCAGGGTCGGCCGCAAGCTCGAGAAGCTGGGCTACAGGTCGATCGATTCGGCCGAGCTGATCTTCGAGGATTACCGCGTGCCGGCCGATCATCTGATCGGCGAGGTCGAGGGCCGCGGCTTCACCCAGGTCGCGGGCGGGCTGGAACTGGGCCGCATCAACGTCGCGGCGCGCGGCGTCGGCATCGCCGAGGGCGCGCTGCGCCTCGCCACCAGCTACTCCCAGCTCCGCAAGACGTTTGGCAAGCCGATCTGCGAGCACCAAGCGATCCAGCTCAAGCTCGGCGAGATGGCGACGCGCGCCCGCGCCGCGCGGCTCCTGACGCTCGATGCCGCCGACGCCTTCGATCGCGGCGAGCGCTGCGACCTCGAGGCCGGCATGGCGAAATACTTCTCCTCGGAAGCGGCGCTGGAAAACAGCATCGAATCGATGCGCATCCACGGTGCCTACGGCTACTCCAAGGAGTACGACATCGAGCGCCTCTATCGCGACGCGCCGCTGACTTGCATTGGGGAGGGTACCAACGAGATGCAGCGCATCATCATTGCGCGGCAATGGATCAAGCGGAACGCCGTCCTATGACCGCCAAGCCGCCCTCTTCAAAGCCACTGGCGGGCGTGCGGGTGCTGACGCTGGAGCAGTTCGGCGCCGGGCCCTACGGCACCATGTTCCTGGCGGAGCTGGGCGCCGAGGTGATCAAGGTCGAGGCGCCCGATGGCGATCCATCGCGTCATGTCGGGCCGTACAAGCTTGGGCCCGCCGACAGCGAGTATTTCCAGGCCTGGAACCTCGGCAAGAAGAGCGTGACCCTCGACCTCAAGTCGACGGCGGGCAGGCGGCAGTTCGAGGCGCTGGTGAAGACGGCCGACTGCGTGGTCAACAATCTCCGGGGCACGCAGCCCGCCAAGCTCGCCATCGATCATGCGAGCCTGAAACACCTCAAGCCGTCGATCGTCTGCCTGCACATCTCAGCCTACGGCCGCGCCAACGAACGCGCCGACTGGCCGGGCTACGATTTCCTGATGCAGGCCGAAGCCGGATTGATGGAGCTGACCGGTGAGCCCGACAGCCCGCCGACCCGCGTCGGCGTGTCGCTGATCGACAGCATGAGCGGGTTGACGGGCATCGTCGGCCTGCTGAGCTGCCTGCTGCGCGCGCGCACGACCGGCCGGGGCTGCGACGTCGAGACCTGCCTCTACGATGTGGCCATGCATCAGCTCACCTATCCGGGCGTGTGGTATCTCAATGAAGGCGACGTCTCGCCCCGAGTGCCGCGCAGTGCGCACCTGTCGCTGGCGCCGGTCCAGACCTTCCCCACCAAGGACGGCTGGATATTCATCATGTGCATGACCCAGAAGTTCTGGCTGTCGCTGTGCACGGCGATGGGGCGTGCCGAGCTGGCGACTGACTCGCGTTTTCCCGATCCCAACACGCGCGCGCGCAACCGCGCCGAGTTGACCGACGAG
>DASZJU010000160.1:0-3805 GCA_035947815.1 Reyranella sp. | reverse complement strand
TGCAGCCACTATCACGGCCCGCTCGCCGATGGCCTCGTTGTCGGCGATACCGTGCGCTGTCCCTGGCACCATGCGTGCTTCAGCTTGCGGACCGGCGAAGCGTTGCACGCCCCGGCCCTGAGTCCGATCGACTGCTGGTCGGTCGAACAGCGCGACGGCAAGGTCTTCGTGACGGCGAAGCGAACGGATGTGAAGCCGGCGCGCCGCGGCAAGCCGGCAAGTCCGGCGCCGGATCGGATCGTGATCGTAGGCGGCGGCGCCGCGGGTTTCGCGGCTGCGGAGATGTTGCGGCGTCAGGACTACAAGGGCGGCATCGTCATGCTGAGCAGCGACGATGCCGCGCCCGTCGACCGCCCGAACCTGTCCAAGGACTACCTCGCCGGCAGCGCGCCCGAGGAATGGATTCCGCTGCGCGGCGACGACTTCTATGCCGACAACGCCATCGAGCTTCGCCTCGAGGCGACCGTCGCCGCCCTCGATCCGCGCGCCCGCGAGGTCGTCCTCGCCGATGGCGGCAAGGTTCCCTATGACCGCCTGCTACTGGCGACCGGCGCCGAGCCTGTCCGCCTGCCGATCCCGGGCGCCGACCAGCCGCACGTCCACACGCTGCGCAGCCTGGCCGACAGCCGGGCCATCGTGGCACTCGCCAAGACCGCACGCCGCGCGGTCGTGATTGGTGCGAGCTTCATCGGCCTGGAGGCCGCCGCTGCCCTGCGCGCCCGCGCGATCGAGGTCCATGTCGTGGCGCCCGAGAAGCGGCCGATGGAGCGCGTCCTCGGGCCAGCGATGGGCGACTTCGTGCGCGCCCTGCACGAGGAGCACGGCGTCGTTTTCCATCTCGAGGACACGGCGATCGCCATCGACGGCAAGCAGGTGAAGCTGAAAAGCGGCGGCATGCTCGAAGCCGATCTCGTGGTCGTGGGCGTGGGCGTTCGCCCGCGACTCGATCTTGCCGAGAAGGCGGGACTCACCCTCGATCGCGGGGTCGTGCTCGATGCGTTTCTGGAGACCAGCGCGTCCGGCATCTTCGCGGCGGGCGACATTGCCCGCTGGCCCGATCCGCATAGCGGCCAGGCCATCCGCGTCGAGCATTGGGTGGTCGCCGAACGCCAGGGACAGATGGCGGCGCTGAACATGCTGGGAGTGCGCGAGAAGTTCGACGCGGTGCCGTTCTTCTGGAGCCAGCACTACGACATCCCGATCAACTATGTCGGTCACGCCGAGAATTGGGATGAACTGGCGATCGAGGGCGACATTGCCGGCAAGGATTGCCTGCTGCGCTTCAAGACCAGGGGCCGCACGCTGGCCGTCGCCTCGATCTTCCGCGACCTCGCCAGCCTGCAGGCCGAGCTGGCGATGGAGCGGGACATGGCGGCCTCCCCGCCTGCGCGCTAGGTTGTGCCAACAAACAAATCCGGAGGAACGATGATGGCCGACAAGAAGAGCGCCAACGGGAAGAGCAACGGCAAGCGCCGGCTGCGCAGCCGCGAATGGTTCGACGCTCCCGGCGACCCGACCATGGCGGCGCTCTACCTCGAACGATACATGAATTTTGGCCTGACCTTGGCCGAGCTGCATAGCGGCCGGCCGATCATCGGCATCGCCCAGACCGGCAGCGATCTGTCGCCCTGCAACCGCCATCACATCGACCTGGCGGTGCGGGTCCGCGACGGCATCCGCGACGCCGGCGGTATTCCCATCGAGTTTCCCGTCCATCCGATCCAGGAGACGGGCAAGCGGCCGACCGCGGCGCTCGATCGCAACCTCGCCTATCTCGGCCTGGTCGAGTGCCTGTACGGCTACTTCTTCGACGGCGTGGTGCTGACCACCGGCTGCGACAAGACCACCCCCGCCATGATCATGGGCGCGGCCACGGTCAACCTTCCGGCGATCGTGCTGTCGGGCGGACCGATGCTCGACGGCCACTTCGCCGGCGGCCTGGCGGGCTCCGGGACCATCGTCTGGTATGCCCGCCAGGAACTGGCGGCGGGCCGCATCGATCTGCAGAAGTTCCTCGAAATGGTGGCCTCGAGCGCGCCCAGCGTCGGCCACTGCAACACCATGGGCACGGCGCTGTCGATGAACAGCATGGCCGAGGCGCTCGGCCTCTCCTTGACGGGCTGTGCCGCCATCCCGGGGCCGTATCGGGAACGTGGACAGATCGCCTACGAGACCGGCAAGCGTATCGTCGACATGGTGTGGGAGGACCTGAGGCCGTCCGACATCCTCACGCGCAAGGCATTCGAGAATGCCATCGTGGCGGCAAGCGCGCTGGGTGCCTCGACCAACTGTCCGCCGCACATCAACGCGATCGCCCGCCACATCGGCGTAAAACTCGACAACGCCGACTGGGACAAGATCGGCTACGACATCCCGCTGCTGGTGAACTGCATGCCGGCCGGCAAGTATCTCGGCGAGGCCTTCCATCGTGCGGGCGGCGTGCCGACGGTGATGCGCGAGCTTCTCGCCAAGAAGAAGATCCATGGCGATGCGCTCACGGTCACCGGCAAGACCATGGCGCAGAATCTCAAGGGCGCGATCGCGGCCGACGGCGAGGTGATCAAGACCTACGACAAGCCGATGCTGGGCCAGGCGGGCTTCGCCGTGATGTCGGGCAATCTCTTCGACTCGGCGATCATGAAGACTTCGGTCATCTCGCCGGAGTTCCGCAAGAAGTACCTCGAGCGCAAGGGCGACAAGGACGCCTTCGAGGGCACCGCGATCGTGTTCGATGGGCCCGAGGACTATCACCACCGCATCAACGATCCCAAGCTGCCGATCGACGAGAACAGCATCCTGTTCATCCGCAACGCGGGCCCAGTCGGCTATCCCGGTTCGGCCGAGGTGGTGAACATGCTGCCGCCCGATCGGCTGGTGAAAGGCGGCGTGCTGCTGCTGCCCTGCGTCGGCGATGGACGGCAGAGCGGCACCTCGGCGAGTCCCTCGATCCTCAACGCCTCGCCCGAGGCGGCCGTCGGCGGCGGGCTGGCGCTGCTCAAGACCGGCGACAAAGTCAGGGTCGATATCGGCAAGCGGCGCGCCGATATCCTGATTTCCGATGCCGAGCTGGCCAAGCGCAAGGCGGCGTGGAAGCCGCACGTCAAGGAAAGCCAGACGCCGTGGCAGGAACTGCAGCGCAAGTTCGTCGGTCAACTCGCAAGCGGCGCGTGCCTCGATTTTGCGGTGAACTATAAGAAGATCGCGGAGACCAAGGGCGTGCCGCGGCACTCCCACTGACCGCTGCCGCTAGCGCACGTACCGATCGATTGGAATCATGTCATTGCTGGGGGCGCGCCACTCCAGTGGCGCGTCTTTTCATGCTCTTGTGGACCGCGAGCCTCCTCAGGGCGAAGTTTACTTCGCCCGAATCGCTCATGGTCATGAGCGGGCGAGACGCCCGCGGTCCGGAAGATCATGACGCGCCACTGGAGTGGCGCGCCCCCAGCAAGGATGTGCGTCCATCCAATCGGGATACGCTCTAGCGGAACAGGCGCTGTTCGACGGAGATCGGCAGGTCGGAGCGATTGATCAGGACGATGGCCCACGGCGAGGTGGGCTGTCCGACGGGGCGGGCGGGCGCCGGCGACGGGGCGAGGGAAGCGCCGGTGCCGGGCGGGGCGAAGCCTGCGGCGGGCCCGCCGAATCCGGTGCCGCCGGCGACCGGTCGGGGCGCCGGGCTGGCGCGCTGCGCCATCATGATTTCGGGCGGCATGCGCTCTTCGAACACGACGACGATGCGATCGCGCCGGCGGCTGGTCGACAGGACGTTGACCGAATAGCCTTCGCTGGCGCGGCGTCCGAGAAA
>DASZJU010000159.1:0-1709 GCA_035947815.1 Reyranella sp. | reverse complement strand
CTCGGGATTGCTCCAGCGCTGCCAGTTGCGCGGCGGCTGCGGCTTGCCGGGTGCGGCGACGAACTGCGAATGCCAGCTGTCGAGGAAGAACGACAGGTCGGGATGGCCGCCCCAGGTCTCGACGCTCCAGGTGATCATCGCCTCGTAATCGCCGGCGGCGCGGCGGTCGAACATGCTGCCCTGCGCCACCACCGTCGAGGCGTCGATGCCGAATTTGCTCCATTGCTGGGCGATCATGCTGCCGGCGCGGGTCATCACCGGCCGGCCCTCGCCCTCGACCATCAACTTGATGGCGAACGGCTTGCCGTCGGGCATGAACCATTTGTCGCCCTTCTTGGTGAAGCCGGCGCGTTCCAGCAGCTCGGCTGCCGCCTGCGGGTTGGGCTTCCACCAGCCGCGGCCGAACGACTTGGCGATCTCGTCGGCGCTGGTCGGGATCTGATCCTTCATCGACGGCCGCAGCATGTCGGCGATCTGCTGGCCGACGGTCGGATCGTAGGGTTTTAGCTTCTGCTTGCCGGTGTCGATCTCGAACGACGTCAGCCAGCTCTCGAGCGGCACGTGATAGACGTCGGGTGCCGAGCCGGTCGGCGGCACGCCGATCGCCGAGATCGTCGCCGCGCCGCGATACGACGCCATCGACACCGCCTTGATGTCGATCAGGAGCGCCAGCGCCCAGCGCACGTCGCGGTTCTTGAAGACGTCGAGCTGGTCGTTGAAGACCACCGCCGGCAGGGTCGGGTCGGGATGGGCGTAGGGGAAGCCCTTGAACCAGCCGTGCGAGCTTTTCGACTGCTTGGCGATGGTGAACATGCCCTCCGGCGAGATGTCGTGGATGATGTCGAGCTCGTGATTGAGCTGGGCGATCACCCGCTTGTCCGGCGGACCAGGATCGATGTAGGCGACGTATTTGGGGCCGGGCTCGCCGAAACGCGCGACCGACGTGCGCTGCCAGTCGGGCCGCTTCTGCCAGATGAACCACTTGCCGTTGGGGTCATAGGAATTGAGCGTGTAGGCGCCCAAGGTCACCGGCGGATCGAAGGCGAATTTCAGCGGGTCGCCCGCTTTCTCGAAGACATGCTTGGGCATCATCCACATGGCGTTCCAGCGCACGGTGAAGAGCACGTGGAAGCGCGAGTTGGCCTTCTTGAGCTTGAAGACGACAGTGTTGGGATCGGTTGCCGAGACGTCGGCGACGTTCACCTGCACGGGCGCGCTCCAGCGCAGGCCGTTGGTCTTCATGTGCGTCTGGATGGTGTAGACGACGTCGTCGGCGGTGAACTCGACGCCGTCGCTCCAGAAGATGCCCTTGCGCAGCTTCACCGTCATCTCAGTGAAGTCGGCGTTGTAGATCGGCTTTTCCGAGGCCAGCGAGTTGTCCCACACGCCGTCGACGCCCTTCTGCGGGTCTATGTACCAGAAGGTGTCCATCGCCAGCTGATGCAGGCCGGTCGACTGGCCGCCGGCGTTGATCGACCAGATGTTGAACCAGCCGGCGTTCTTGATCGTGCCTTCCGGGTTTTCGACGATCAGCGTCTCCTTGCGCGGAAGACTCGAGATCGTGCCCTGGGCCTGGGCGTCGACAGCCACGGTGCCCGCGAACAAGAGCAAAGCGACACTATGCCATAGCCGCATCGTATCCTCCCACATGAGCATCGCTTGCAAACTGCGCGCTGCTTCTCTGTTGTGGCGACGCTAGCCATGCAAGG
>DASZJU010000158.1:0-5680 GCA_035947815.1 Reyranella sp. | reverse complement strand
TAATAACTAGCAAAAATGAACTTCCGAAATTTGCGTTTTTGACTGTAGGCGAACCTTCGCATCTGCAGCACAGCAGGAGAACAAAACGCGCTTTGCCACGGTTTTCAAGGGCCGCAGACAGAAACGCCAGCGAATCGGCTCACCCTCGCCGGGACACCGCGAAAAACGCGAGATGCGATAGGCACTTTTGGCGTCGCCAACATCGACCCACTGCCAATTCGGATCCGTACGGCTAGTGCGGGAAAAGACCTTACCCCCTGCCATGGTGCTTACTTATTCCCCCAGCCGGCTTGCCTTCGATCGGGATCAAGATGGCCTTTGCTGCCTTTGTCGGTACGCACTTATTCAGCTCGACGCCGACGTTTTCAACTCGATGTCGAAACTTAAGAATAACTTGACTTCACTTGAATTATCACTTAACTTATCGAGGATCACTGCGAAGGCCGACATCATGTTTTTCCGCTTCGAGCGCCAAACCCTTGGCCGGCCGGCACACGCCGAGCGCTTTGCCGCGGCCTCGTCACGCGCCGAATACACCGTTCGGCGTCGGCACTCCGAAAAAAGACCGGCGGAAAGGGCGGAAAGGGCGCTAACCCCAAAACGCCGGCGAAATCAATGAGGTGCAGACGGGCAAACCGATGGCGGAAACTGGCGGAAACCGGCGGAAACCCCCAGGATGACCGGTACGGCGAGCCGACTGTCCCGACGCTGGATTTGACACAGTCGTAGGTAACATCGACGGCCGCCAGCCAGGAGGAACACAGCATCATGGCCATCGCACTGGCGCCGCGTGTCTACGGTCTGGATGCCATCTGTGCCGCCACCCTGCAGACCGGCGGCGGCGACGAAGTGGCCCACTTCGCCCGCCGCGTCTTCGGCCGCGTCGCCGACAAGGACCTGGCGGCGGCGCCGGCCGACCAGCGCGCCGCGGCGGCCGTCTCCCTGCTCGCCTTCGCCCGCCGCCGCCTGCCCGGCGTCGCCAAGGTCCGGGTGTTCAATCCGTCCACCGCCGACCAGGGCTTCGAAAGCCGCCACACCATCGTGCAGATCGTCAACGACGACATGCCGTTCCTAGTCGATTCGATCACCAACGAGTTCAATCGCCGCGAGATCGCCGTCCACCTGCTGGCGCATCCCGTGGTGGCGGCGCGGCGCGACCTCGACGGCGACCTTTTGGGCATCGCGGCCGAGGCCGGCGAGCGGGCGCGCTCCGAATCGATGATGCATATCGAGATCGACCGCCAGGCTGATCCCCGTGCCCTCGACGAGCTCGCCACGGCACTCACCCGCGTGCTGTCCGAAGTGCGGCTGGCGGTCGAGGATTGGCGGGCGATGCGGCGCGCCTGTCTCGACGCCATCGCCGATCTCGCGCCCAGCCGTTCGCCCAGCCTCGCCGAGTACGACGATTTCCTGCGCTGGCTGGAAGCCAACCATTTCACCTTCCTCGGCCATCGCCACTACCGCTACCTCGACGATCCCGCGCAGCCCGGCGGCGTGCGCTATGAGCTGATACCCGGCTCCGCCCTCGGCATCCTGCGCCGCGACGAGGTGCGGCTGTTCGAATCGGGGCTGGGCAGCGGCGAGGCGATGGCCCGCTTCGCACGCGGGTCGCAGAACATCCTGATCGTCAAGACCGACCGCCCGGCGCTGGTCCACCGTATCGGACCGATGGATTGCGTGATCGTGAAGACCTACGACGCCGATGGCCGGATGACCGGCGAGCGGCGCCTGGCCGGCCTGTTCACGTCGGCCGCCTATCACGCCCTGGTGCAGGACGTGCCGCTGCTGCGCGGGCGGGTCGACGGCATCCTGCGGCGCTCCGGCCTCGACGCCAACAGCCACGACGGCAAGGCGCTGCTGGCGATCCTCGAAGCCTATCCGCGCGACGAACTGTTCCAGATCGAGGAAGACACGCTCTACGACCATGCGCTGGGCATTCTGCAATTGCAGGAACGGCGGCGCGTGGCGCTGTTCACGCGTCGCGACGTGGTCGGCCGCTTCGCGACCTGCCTGGTGTTCGCCCCGCGCGAGCGCTTCGATGCCGCGCTCAGCGACCGCTTCGCCGCGATCCTCGAGCAGGCGTGGCACGGCAAGGTGACGTCGGTCGCCTCTTCGATCAGCAGCGACTCAGCCCTTGCCCAGTCGCTCTACACGCTGAAGCTCGAGGCCAACGACACGCCGACGCCCGACCTCGCCGAGCTCGAGCAAACGCTCGTCGAGGCGGCGACCTCATGGAGCGACCGCTTGCGCGCCGCCTTGCAAGCGGAGCTTGGCGAGGTCGAAGGCCGCGCCGCCGCCCGCCGCTGGCGCGACTGGTTCCCGACAGTCTATCGCGACAGTTTCGATGCCAACCAGGCGATGGCCGATCTCGCGCCGTTGCAGGCGGCGCTTGACGGCCAGCCGTTCGGCGTGCGTCTCGACCGCGACGCCGTCTCGCCTCTGTACCGCTTCACCTTGCGCCTGTTCCATCCCAGGGAGCCGGTCGCCCTCGCCGATATCCTGCCGCCGGCCGAACATCTCGGCCTGCGGGTCCTGAGCGAAGTGCCATTCCTGCTGCACGCCCCCGGCGCAGAGGCGATCTCCTTGCAGGTGTTGACCGTCGAGACCATGGACAAGTCGGCGGTCGATCTCGCCGCCGTCGGGCCGCGCTTTGTCGAAACGGTCGACAAATTGTGGGCCGGCGCCCTGGAGAGCGACGGGTTGAACCGCCTGGTGCTGGGAGCAGGGCTTGCCTGGCGCGAAGTCGCCATCCTGCGGTCCTATGCCAAGTACCTGCGACAGGCCGGCATCGCCTTCAGCCAGGATTACATGGAGCGGGCGCTCAGCGCCTATCCGGCGATCGCCCGGCTGATGGCCGACCTCTTCATGGCGCGCTTCGATCCCGCCCTGGGCGAGGCCTCGTCGGACAAACGCAAGGAAAAGATCGACGCGATCGAAGCCAAGCTCACCGCCGCGCTCGAAACCGTCGCAACACTCGACGAGGACCGTATCCTGCGGCGCTTCTGGAATGCGCTGCGCTGCACCTTGCGCACCAACTACTGGCAAACCGCCGGGAACGGCGCGCCCAAGGACTGGATCTCCTTCAAGATCGACAGCCGCACCATCGACGAGCTGCCGGCGCCGCGGCCGCTGGTCGAGATCTTCGTCTACAGCCCGCGCACGGAGGGCATCCATCTGCGCGGTGGTCGCGTCGCGCGCGGCGGCATCCGCTGGTCCGACCGGCGCGAGGATTTCCGTACCGAGATCCTCGGCCTGATGAAAACCCAGATGGTGAAGAACGCCGTCATCGTGCCGGTCGGCTCCAAGGGCGGCTTCTACGTCAAGCGGCCGCCCATCAACGCACAAGGGGGCGGCGGCACGCGCGAGCAGGTCCAGGCCGAGGGCATCGCCTGCTACCAGACCCTGATCCGCGGCCTTTTAGACATCACCGACAACTACGCCGACGGCGGCGTGCGGCCGCCGGCCCATGTCGTGCGCCACGATGCGGACGATCCCTATCTGGTGGTCGCCGCCGACAAGGGCACGGCCACCTTCTCCGACATCGCCAATGCGCTGGCGCAGGAATACGGCTACTGGCTGGACGACGCCTTCGCCTCGGGCGGCTCGGCGGGCTACGACCACAAGAAGATGGGCATCACCGCGCGCGGCGCCTGGGAGTCGGTGAAGCGCCACTTCCGCGAGCTCGGCCACGACATCCAGACCACGCCCTTCACCGTCACCGGCGTCGGCGACATGTCGGGCGACGTGTTCGGCAACGGCATGCTGCTGTCGCGGCACATCAAGCTTTTGGCCGCCTTCGACCACCGCCATATCTTCATCGACCCGATGCCCAATCCGGCCACCAGCTGGGCCGAGCGCCAGCGCCTGTTCGACCTGCCGCGCTCGTCGTGGATGGACTACGACAAGTCGCTGCTGTCGGCGGGCGGCGGCATCTATGACCGAGCCGCCAAGTCGATCGCGCTCTCGGCCGAGGCGCAGCAGGTGCTGGGCATCGAGGCGCCCAGCATGACGCCGGTCGACCTGATGCGCGCCATCCTCGCGGCGCCGGTCGACCTGCTCTATTTCGGCGGCATCGGCACCTATGTGAAGGCGTCCAGCGAAAGCCAGGCCGACGCGGGCGATCGCACCAACGATGCCATTCGGGTCGACGCCAACCAGTTGCGCGCCAGCGTCGTGGGCGAGGGCGCCAATCTCGGCTTAACGCAGCGCGGTAGGGTCGAGGCGGCGCTGGGCGGGCGCAAGATCAACACCGACGCGCTCGACAATTCGGCCGGCGTCGATACCTCGGACCACGAGGTCAACATCAAGATCGCGACCGGCGAGGCCATCAGCCGCGGCTTGCTGGCCCGCGCCGACCGCGATCCGCTGCTCTTCTCGATGACCGACGAGGTCGGAGCCCTGGTGCTGCGCCACAACTACCAGCAGAGCCAGGCGATCAGCATCGCCGCCGACCTGGCGGGCGAGGAGCACGACCGGCTGGAGCGCTTCATGCGCGCGCTGGAGCGCCAGGGCCGGCTCGACCGCGCCGTCGAATTCCTGCCCAGCACGGTGGAGATGCGCGCGCGCGCCCAGAGCCGTCAGTATCTCACTCGGCCCGAGCTCTCGGTGCTGCTGGCCTACGCCAAGATCGACCTCAACGACGAGATCCTGCAATCGGACCTGCCCGACGACCCGCTGCTCGAGAGCGAGCTTTTACGCTATTTCCCGACGGCACTGCAGCAGACGTACGAACCCGCGATCCGCGCCCACCGGCTGCGCCGCGAGATCGCGGCCCTGCAGGTCGTGAACTCGCTGGTCAACCGCTGCGGCCCGACCTTCGTGCGCAATATCGGCCTGCGCACCGGCGCGCCGGCCGCCGCCATCGCGCGCGCCTTCGCCGTCGTGCGCGATGCCTGGAAGCTGCGCGACCTGTGGGTCGACATCGAAGCGCTCGACCCTGCGCTCAAGGCCCAGGCGCAGATCCGCATGCTGGTGGCCTCGCAGCGTTTTCTCACGCGGGCCGTGCAATGGACGCTGCGGCGCCTGCCGCAGCCGCTCGACACCATGGCGGCAACCGAGCAGCTGGGCGCCGCCGTGGCGGCGCTGGGTGACCTGCCGCCGGCCGTGATCGGCGACGCCGAAAGCGCCGCCCTGGCCGAGCGCACGGCGGCCTTCGAAGCGATGGGCGCGCCGGCCGGCATCGCCCGCCGCGCCGCCGCGCTCGAGACGCTGGCCGGCGCCGGCGACCTGATGCTGGCGGCCCGCGCCAACGGCTGCAGCATCGAGACGGCGACCCGCGTCTATTTCCGCCTGGGCGAGCGGCTGTCGCTCGCCATCCTGGCGACGGCGGCGCAGAAGCTGCCGCGCGAAGGCCAGTGGCCGGCACAGGCAGCCCTTGCCGTGCAGGACGAGCTTGCGACACTGCACGCCGATCTCCTGACCTCCGCGTTGCGCGCCGCCGGGCCATTGCACGCGGACGCTGGCGGCGCCGCCGATCCGGACGCGGTCCTGGCGCGCTGGAGCGAGCCCCGCAAGCTTGCCCTCGATCGCGTCGACCGGCTCCTGAAAGAGGATCTGGCGGCGGCGGACGCGCTCGATCTCGCCATGCTGTCGGTCGCCACGGCCGAGTTGCGCACCCTTGTGTAGAGATGGATCATCGCCACATCGGAGGCATCATGACCCAGAAAGTCGACACCCATCC
>DASZJU010000157.1:0-6314 GCA_035947815.1 Reyranella sp. | reverse complement strand
ATCCGCCCAAGTTTGCGCTGAATCGCCCCAGCGGCAGGGGGTAAATAGCAGTCTCCCACAGGCTCAACCTAACGCAGAGCCGGCTTTCGCAGGCGCCCAATCATAGACTTTCTGCAGTGTCTGCCCCATGAGCGCGGCGCGATCGCTGTCGGACAGGCGATCGGTGACCCGGAACGCCTCGACCCCTTGCTTGTAGGTCAGCAGGCCGACCGTCCGTGTCCAGTCGGTGCCCCACATGCAGCGCTCGAAGCTGAAAGCATCGAAGATCCGGCCGAGCGGATCCCAGATGTCCTTGTAGGGAAACGGCTGGTGGCTGAGCGTGCAGGCGCCGCTGATCTTGACCACAATGTTGTCGTGGGCCGCGAGCCCCAGCAGCTTCGGCAGCTCGGCCCAGGGCTCGGCCGGCGCCGGCGGCTCGAACGGCTGCTGCAGCCCGAGATGGTCGATCACCAGCCTCGTCCCGGGATGGCGCGCCGCCATCTGGCCGACCTGATCCAGCCGACCCCAGCACAGCAGATTGACTGGAAAGGAATGGCGGGCGGCGGCGGCCAGCACGCGGCCGATCCCGGGGTCGGCGGCGTCGGTCGACACGCCTTGGGTCATCATGATCCGGATGGCGACGGTGCCCTCGATGTCCGCCCATTGGGCGATGGTATCGGCCACCTTGGGATCGTTCGGGTCGACCGGCTTGATCACCGCGAAGCGGCCCGGGTGGGCGGCGCAGACATCCAGGGCGTAGCTCGCGTCATAGCGGTACATGGTGTAGGGCGAGACCAGCAGTGCGGCGTCGACGCCGACGGCGTCCATGGCCTTCACCATGTCGTCGCCCGTGACCTCCGCCGGGCCATGCAGAACCGCAGCCCACGGCCGGCCTGGACGGTCGCGTTCGTAGGCGTGAACCTGGACATCGATGGTCGACATGAGATCCCTCCCGGGGCGATTATTGTTCTGACGGCTGACGCGCAGCCGGCGACGGCTGCTGGGTCACACGAACTGCACCACATTCTCTGTCCCGATGATGTGCCGGCCGCCCATTTCGACATGGGGCAGCATCCCCTGCAGGTGCTGGCTGGCGCTCATCGCGTCGCGGAAGCGCCGCTCGAACGGCGCCTTCTCCGAGATCGCCGCCGTGCCGGCGGCGCGATAGCAGGCGATGGAGACGTCGGTCGCCTCGTTCATGCCGAAGGTGGTGGCGAGCCGCAGGCGCATGCGCAGATCCACGTCCAGCGTGCCGGCCGCCGACGCGTCATAGACCTCGCCCACCGCCTCGTGCAGGAACGCGCGCGCGGCCGAGAGCTTCGCCTCCAGGAGGCCGACTTCCCGCTGCACCGAATTGTTGCGGGCCATCACCGTGGGCGCCGACCGGCTCTGCTTGCCGCGCGCCAGCTCGGTATAGCTCTCCAGCATCCGCCGCCCGAGCCCCAGGGTCACGCTGCAGAAGCCGCTGGCATAGAGCAACGTCGAGCCGATCGGGTAGATCGGTCCCTTCTCGCGCCGCTCGTCCGGCACATCGCGCGCCGGCGCGTGGGCGTCGGGCACGAACAGGTCTTTTACCGAATAGCTGTCGCTGCCGGTGCCGCGCAGGCCGAGCACGTGCCAGTCGTCGATGATCGTCGCCTGCTCGCGCAGGAAGAGGAAGCTGCGGTCGTCCGGCCGGCCGTAGCGCATGTGCGGCGTGCCGTCGGGATTCTGCACGGCGCTGTGGGCGCCCAGCCATTTGGTGTGACGGCCGCCGCTGGCGAAGCTCCAGGTGCCGGTCAGGCGGTAGCCGCCCTCCACCCGGATGGCTGTGCTGTTGTTGTGCCGGGCGCCCCAGGCGAGGCCCGCGCGCGGGCCGGCGAACATCGCGGCGGCCGCCTCGTGCGGCATGGCGGCGGCCGACGACGCGGCCGAGACGTTGGACTGGTTGACGAACCAGGCGGTGCTGGCGTCGGCCCAGGCGAGCGCCTCGCAGGCCTTGCAGTATTCGACCAGCGGCGTTTCCTGGCCGCCCATGCTCTTGGGCAGCAGCATGCGCAAAAGGTCCTGCCCGGCCAACGCGTCCACCACCTCGGGCGTGAGCTCGCGGCGGCGGTCCATCTCGGGGCCATGCGCGTCCAGCAGCGCCTGCACGGCGCGCGCCCGTTGCGGGGCGCTGGCGGCGAGGGCGGGCGGGACAAGAGTCTCCATGAATGTTTCCTCGGCTTTCCAGTCGGTCGGCCCCTAGTGTAGTGGGCCCGCGGCCGGGTCTCGACCTCTGTCATCGCGAATGCTTTCGCCAGCCGGTCTCTGGCTGACCCATTCAGGGCTCTCGCTTCGGTTCGTATCCGGACACCCATTCGCGGTGCTGCGGCAAGTCGTCGTTGATTTCCCACCACGGCGCCTTCGACGCAGTGAAGACGTGCAGCCGCGGCCGCACGCCCGGATCGTCCTCGAGCAGGCCCGCCGGCACGCTCATCGTCGCGAGATAAGGCGCCTGGCCGGGCGCCAGCGAGCCGCAGATCCGGCAGAAGGCGCGGAAGCTGCCGGGAGCCGATTCGTAACGGGTGGTCAGCTCCTCGCCGGCGAGCCAACGGAACTTGTCCTTCTCGACATGAGCGAAAGTGGCGAAGCTTGCCCCGGTCAGCTTGCGGCAGGTCGTGCAATGGCAATGGGTCATCGACCGCACCGCATCGATCTCAAAACGAATGCCGCCACACGCGCAACCGCCCTTGATCATCGCCTGCCTCCCGTCGTCGTTTTTACCCGGCGCCAGGCGCCTTGTCCGGCTCGACGGCGCGGACGACGTAATTGTCCGCCGCGGGCTCGTAGAGTTCCCACAGGAAGCGCAACTCGACGAGAGGTTGGGGACTGAGATCGACCCGCAAGTCGACGAAGGGAAAGCTTTCGCGGTGGACGACGAGAAGCGCCGCGGACTTCAACTGCTTCAGTTCGCCGCCGGCCGCCTGGCCGGCCTCTATGGCGCGCATGAGCCGTTCGGGCAGGGACTGGTTTTCATTTTCCTCGAAGGTCGAGATCATGGCATCGACGACGCCCGTGTTGCGCAGGATGTTGCCGACCGCTGCGCAGTCGCGGCCCACCGTCGCCTTCACGATCGATGTGATCTTGGCGCCATTGAAGACCGCGCCTCTGCCGTCCGCGGCAATGACGGCGAGCTGTCGCCATCGCAAATCCGGATCGGTTTTCTCAAGATCGTGGATGATGGAATCGGGCGATGACCCATGCTTGAGACGCTCGAGGATCTTGGGCCCGAGACGCGGGTCGGTGCGATGCTGCGTCAGCACCGCGCCGACATTTGCTTCGGCCCACGCGCAACGGCTACCGACGGAAATCGATGACGTCGTGACGACGGCGCCCAGCATGCCTGTCCTGGGGCACCGCCCGGCGATCGAGAATGTCATGTGTCCTCCGTTCGGGCGGACCGCTTGCCTGCCGGCCGCGTCTTCCGTGTCGATACCACGATATGAGCAGATATGGGCTGGATAACCCCAGTCCCGAGATCTACGGTCCGGGCACGAAATTTGCTGCCGTGCCGGAATGCCCGTAACGCGCAAGATGCACCTGGTGGCGTACCTCAAGACGGGGCCCACGGCGAGCTACGCCAGCGCCTGGCGCCACCCGTCGGCGCCATTGCACGATATCTGGGACGCCGAGCGCTACGAGCACGTGGCACGGCTGCTCGAGCACGCGCGGTTCGATGCCGGGTTCTTTGCCGACGGGCTCGGCCTGCCGGACTTGTACAAGAACAGCTTCGCCGACTATGTCGGCCGTGGCGGCCAGCTCAGCTTGATCGACCCGATGACGGTGCTGCCGCTGATGGCCCGCGTGACGCGCCATCTCGGTCTCGGCAACACCATCTCCACGACCTTCAACCAGCCCTACCAGATCGCCCGCAGCCTGGGATCGCTCGACCTGCTGAGCCGCGGGCGCGCGGCCTGGAACGTCGTCACCTCGGCGACGGATTACGAAGCGCGCAATTGCGGCATGGACGGCGTGCCGCCGAAGGACGACCGCTATGACCGAGCCGACGACGTGCTGGAGGCCTGCTATGCCCTGTGGGATTGCTGGGAGCCCGACGCGCTGGTGATGGACCGCGCGAGCGGCGTGTTCGCCGACGCCAGCAAGATCCACTACGCCGACCATATCGGCCCCTTCGTCCGCACGCGCGGCCCGATGTCCATCCCGCGCAGCCCGCAAGGCCGCCCGCTCATCCTGCAGGCGGGCTCCTCGCCGCGCGGACGGGAGTGCGCGGCACGCTGGGCCGACATGATCTTCTGCACGACGGCGACCAAGGCCGACGGGATCGAATTCCGCGCCGACATCCACCGCAGGCTGGCTGCCGCCGGGCGTTGTCCGACCGACGTCGCGGTCCTGCCGACCCTGTCCGTCGTCATCGGCGAGACCGAGTCGATCGCCCGCGAGAAGGCCGAGTTCCTCGACAGCCTGATCGACCCGGAGCTGGTGCTGGCCTCGTCCTCCACCTTGCTCGGTGTCGACCTCAGCCGGATCGAGACCGCCGAGCAGGCCGAGGTCGCCGCTGGCAACCAGGGCATCGCCGGCTCGCGCGACCGCATGAGCCAGGTCGCGAAGGCGCAAGGCATCAGCTTCGCGGCGGCCGTTCGCAAGCCGCGCGGCCTGCTGGCCGGCACGCCCAACATGATCGCCGACGTGATGGAGGACTGGTTCACCAACGGCGCCTGCGACGGCTTTGTCCTGCCGCCCACCGTGTTCCCGGGCACCTACGAAGAGTTCGGCCGCATGGTGACGCCGGAGCTGCAACGCCGCGGCCTGCTGCGCCGCGACTATGCCGGCCGCACCTTGCGCGAAAACCTGGCCAACCCCGGCTGAGACGCCGGCACATCGATCGAAAGGCACATCATGCCGCTTTCCCGCAGAACGCTGATCGGCTCTTCTCTGGCTGTGGCGACAGCCACCGCCGTCCGGCCGGCCCAGGCCGCGGCCAACGTGCTGCGCATCGGCATCAGCACGTCGCTCAACACGCTCGATCCCATGATGGTGACGACGGGCGACGAGTACATCTACGCCAACCTCGTCTTCAACGGCCTGGCGCGCATGCGCGAAGACCTCGTCGTCGAACCCGACCTGGCCGAGAGCTGGTCCTTCAGCGACGACCTCAAGCGATGGACGTTCCGCTTGCGCCGCGGCGTGAAATTCCATGACGGGCAGGAGATGGCGGCCGACGATGTCGTCGCCTCCTTCCAGCGCCTGCTCGATCCGGCCGGCACGTCGCCCGTGCGCAGCCAGTACGACATGGTCGAAAGCGTCTCCGCGCCCGATGCCGCCACGGTCATGTTCCAGCTAAAGATCCCCTATGGCGGATTCGCGGACATCCTCACGGACCGCCAGGTCAAGATCGTGCCGCGCAGCGCCGCGGCCCAGCTCGCCACGCAGCCGATCGGCACCGGCCCGTTCAAGTTCGTGAGCTACACGGCCGGCGACCGCCTCGTGCTCGCGCGCCATGCCGGCTATTTCGAGCCCGGCCTGCCCAAACTCGACGGGGCCGAGCTGCGCATCATCCCGGAGATGAGCGTCAAGATCGCGGCCTTGCAGGCCGGCGACATCGACGTCCTGTGGGACCTGCCGCTCGAGCAGGTGAAGGCCCTGTCCAACCGCGCCGACCTCAGGGTCGACAGCATACCCACCGCCTCGTGGGACGGCGCGATCCTGAACAACGCCATCCCGCCCTTCAACGACAAGCGCGTGCGCCAGGCCTTTCACCTGGCCGTCGACAAGAAGGAAGTTGTCGAGCTGACGCTGTTCGGTCAAGGCGTCGAGACGATCAGTCCGATCCCGCCCAGCCATCCCTTCTATGCCAAGGATGTCGTCGTCCCCAAGGTCGATCCGGCTGCCGCCCGCAAGCTTTTGTCCGAGGCCGGCTACCCCAACGGCATCAAGCTGCCGATCATCCTTCCCGTGGGCCGACCGGTGCGCGAGCGGCTGGGCGTCACCCTGCAACAGATCGCCAAGGCCGGCGGCTTCGACCTGCAGGTGCAGCGCCTGCCTTATTCGTCGTTCAACGCCGAGGTCTCGGGCAAGGCGCCACTGTACATCGACGGATTCTTTGCCCGCCCGACCGTGGACACCAGCCTGTTCCCCTTCCTGCGCAGCATGGGGAGCTGGAACGAGCGGTTGTGGCACTACAGCGACGAGGCCGTGGACCGCGCCCTCGATGCCGCGCGGTCGAGCGCCGACCCTGCCGTCCAGAAGAAGAACTACATCGACATGCAGGCGGCGCTGGTCGCCAACCCGGCCTCGTTCTTTGCCTACTCCGTCAACTACGCCTGCGCCTACCGCAAGTCGGTCGGCGGCATCAA
>DASZJU010000156.1:0-2814 GCA_035947815.1 Reyranella sp. | reverse complement strand
GCTGCCTGTTCTGCCGCAAGCTCGGCTTTGGTTTTCATGCGAGTGCCGCTGCCTTGGCCCCACTTGGCCTAGATACTGCGAGCTCGCGCGGCATGTAATTGACGAACCCGACGCGCCAGGCGTGCGCCGGATCGGCCTGCTCGAAATGTTCGATCAGGGTGATCGACACATTGTCGATCTCGAAACGCACGGCGGCCTCGGGATGGAGGTCGAAGGCATAAGCGAGGGCGGCGCGGATCGTGCCGCCATGCGCGGTCGCCACGATGTCGCGGCCGCGATGCTGCTCGGTCAGCCGATCGATGCTTTTAACCGTGCGACCCTGCAGGTCGACGAAGCTTTCGCCGCCGGGCGGCCGGTGCTCCGGCGGCGCGAGCCAGAACAGATGGTTGTTGCCATGCTTCTCGGCGATCTCGACGTAGGTCAGGCCCTGCCAGTCGCCGAAATGCTGCTCGGCGAGTGCGGCATCGATATTGAGCTTGTCCAACTCGGCGCCGGCCTTGCCCAGCTGCTCGGCCGTCTTGCGGGCGCGCAGCAGGTTCGAGGCGTACCACACCGCGCCCTTGGGCAGCAGCTTCGCCTGGTGCTCGAACAGCGCCTGGTTGCTCACGTCGCAGTCCTTGTCGCTCTGGCCGTAACAACGCGCCTCGGGATTGGGCACCGGCGCGTGCCGCACCCACCACCAACGCGTGACCAATCCCGTGATCTTGGCGCCTGTCGCCATCCTGCTCCTCTCATCCCTCCCCACAACGTGGGGAGGTGGCCCGCAGGGCCGGAGGGGTCATGACCCCTCCGTCCGCTGCGCGGACACCTCCCCAACTTCGTTGGGGAGGAAGTCTTTACCGGGCGATGAGCAGCGCCGCCACCACCAGAAAGGCGATCTCGGCCTTCTGCTGGACGGCACCCAGCGTGTCGCCGGTGTAGCCGCCGATGCGGTTGGCGATCCAGTGCGAACCGCCCCAGGCCGCCGCCATGGCGGCGAGCGGCGCCAGGATGGCGACGAAGAAGCCCTTGCCCAGCAGCAGCAGGAAGGCGAGCGCGGCGCCCAGCCCGATGGTGAGCCAGACGTCGTTGTCGGTCGGCTTGCCGGCTTGTGCGCCCAGGCCATCCGCCTGCACGGGCGAGAAAGCGAGCAGCGGATAGGCGATCACGGCGCGCGACAGCGCATGTGCCGCGATCAGCACGACCAGTCCGGTCGAGCCGCTGAACTGCGCCAGGCAGGCGACCTTGATCAGCACTGAGAGCGCCAGCGCCAGCACGCCGAACGTGCCGTTGCGGCTGTCGCGCATGATTTCCAGCCGCCGCGCCGGCTCGAGCGCGTGCGGGCCCAAGCCGTCGGCGGTGTCGGCGAGGCCGTCTTCATGCAGGGCGCGCGTGATCAGGATCGCGGTGCCCACCGCCAGCACGCCGGCGAGCCAGCCCGGCCCCGCCAGCCCGCGCACGATGACGAACACCAGCCCGGCCGCGAGCCCGACGCCGGCGCCGATGAAAGGCAGCACCGGCAGCACGTCGGCCAGCTGCCAGCGCGGCACGCCGACATCGAGCTTGAGCCCGGTGAAGAACGACGTCTGCTCCTTGAAGGCTTGCAGCCATTCGTCGAAGGAGGACGGGCGGCCGCTGATGGGCGCGTTGGGATTGGTCATGAGGAGGGGCTGGTCATGATAGGCCGAATATAGGATGGTCCGCGCCCGCGATGAACGCCCTACCAGCACATTAATGTCTGCAACTTTCGACGAAATGCGCCGCATCCTGCGCGACCTGCCGGGACCGGATCTCGCGGCCAGGACCGAGGTGGTGCGCCGTCAGGCCGAGCTCACCAAGCCGCCGGGCTCGCTGGGCCGGCTCGAGGAGATCGCCGAATGGCTGGCCGCCTGGCAGGGCCGCGCCAGCCCGCGGGTCGAGCGGCCGCGCATCGCGGTGTTCGCCGGCACCCATGGCGTGGCGGCGCGCGGCGTGTCGGCCTACCCAACGGAAGTCACCGGGCAGATGGTGAAGAACTTCCTGGCCGGCGGGGCCGCCATCAACCAGCTCGCCGCGGCGATCGACGCCGATCTGCGCATCTACGAGCTCGACCTCGCCAATCCGACCCTCGACTTCACGCAGGGGCCGGCGATGAGCGAGGCCCGCGCGGCCAACGCCATGGCCTACGGCATGATGGCGGCCGAGCCCGGCATCGACGTGCTGTGCCTGGGCGAGATGGGCATCGCCAACACCACGACGGCGGCCACGCTCTGCGCCGCCCTGTTCGGCGGCAGCGGTGCGGACTGGGCGGGGCCGGGAACGGGCGTGAAGGGTGCTGCCCTCACGCACAAGATCGCCGTCATCGACGAGGCGCTGGCGTACCACAAGAAGGCAATCGCCGCGCGCGATCCACTCGGCTTGTTGGCGGCGATGGGCGGCGAGGAGTTGGCGGCCATCGCCGGCGCGGTTTTAGCCGCCCGCATAGGCCACATTCCGGTGCTGCTCGACGGCTACGCCTGCACCGCTGCGGCGTCAGTGCTCTATGCCGCCGACCGTCGCGCGCTCGATCATTGCCTGGTCGCGCATCGCTCGGCCGAGCCCGGCCATACGCGGCGGCTGCAGGCGATCGGCCAACGGCCGCTTCTGGACATGGACATGCGGCTGGGCGAGGCCTCGGCGGCGGCACTGGCCGTGCCGCTGCTCAAGGCCGCCGCCGCCTGCCACAACGGCATGGCGACCTTCGCCCAGGCCGGCGTGAGCTCCAAAGATGCCTAGGCGATTGAAGTCGAATGCGCCGCGCAAGAAGAACGAACGGCGCCAGCGGGTAAACGACCCCGAGGGCACCAAGCGCAACAT
>DASZJU010000155.1:0-1775 GCA_035947815.1 Reyranella sp. | reverse complement strand
GTCGCGCAATTTCATTACCACAGCGGCCCAATGTGGCTTTTCTCACGTTCTCGACATCATTTCTTCTCTATTCCGGGCTACATGGCTCCGATTGTGCATGGTGAGACACGTCGACAGGGGCGATCTATGGCAGGCGACCTTGGTAAACACGGGCAGCGTGATCCGATCCGCGTCAACATCCTCGAGGCCCAGGAACTACAGGCGTGGTGCGCGGAATTCGGCTGCTCGGCCGATCAATTGAAGACGGCCGTCGGCCGCGCCGGCGTGATGGCCACCGATGTGCGCGCCTTTCTCCAGGACCAGCACTGGATCCCGACGCCGCGGCGCCCGCACGGTTGGGCGCGGCTGCTGTCCCGCCGGCAGCGCTACCGCTGATCCTGAACGCGCCGCCGCGCCGAGTCTGATTGAGGCGTCTCAGACGAACGGCCCGATCCTGGCCTCGGCGAAGGCCGGACGTGACTGGACCCGCTGCCACCACGCCAGCACGCGCGGGTGTTTCCTGTCCGAGACCTCGTCGGGCGCGATCTCCTCGTCGATGCGCTTGACGAAGGGCACGACGGCGATGTCGGCCAGCGAATATTTATCGCCGACCAGCCAGGCGTGGCGGCCGAGGCTTTCTTCCATCTTGTCGAGCATCAGGACGAGGCGCCGCCGCGCCTCGCCTTCTTCCTCGGCCGTATAGGGCCGCCGGGCGGCACGCAGCCAGGCTTCCTGGCGTTCCTTGCTCGGCACCTTCTTCAGCCGCTCCGCCAGCTCCTCGTCCGACCATTGCGACGCCGTCTTGGCCAGGCTGTGCTTCCAGTTGAAGATGATGAGATTGCCGATCCGCTCGTCGGCGTGGCGGATCCAGTTGCGCATCTCGGCGCGTCGGTAGGGATCGGCCGGCCGCAGCGACGGCTCGGGCCAGCTCTCGTCGAGGAACTCGCAGATCGTGCCACTCTCGTAGAGTGAGCGGCCGTCGGGCAGGACGAGGAGCGGGATGACGCCGTTGGGGTTGAGTTTCAGATATTCCGGCGTGTGATGCTCCATCTTCGCCAGGTCGACCAGGATGCTCTCGAACTTGAGCCCCTTCTCGGCCAGGCAGAGCCGCACGCGCCGCGAGGCGCTCGATTTCCAGGCATGGTGCAGCACGAGCATCCCGGGTTCCTCCTGATTTTCTGCCCGTTCAAGCTTAGCCCGGCTTGCGGGCAAACAGCACCGCGATGTCGATGGTGACATCCATCGCTCCCGTCTCGACGTCGAGCGCCGATGGCGCGATGTGACGGGCGTTCGGTCCCATCAACACGGCGTGACGAACGCTCTCGCGGTCGAGACTCGTGCGGCGCATGAGCCGAACGGTCGTCGATGGCCCGACCCATCGCTGCGTCGCCGCGACGTAGCGTCCGGTCTTGCCGGCCTGCTGCTGCAGGAGGCCGAAGCGGTCTATAAGCTCGGCCAGGTGATTGGGTCCCGGATAGGCCACGGCAAGCCATCCGCCGGGTCGCAGGACGCGGGCCATCTCGGCGAAATTCTTCGGCGCGAAGATGCTGAGCACGAGATCCGCTGCCTCATCCCGCACCGGCCATTCGGCCCACACGTCGGCGACGGCAAAGGCAAGCTCTTGCCACTGGCGCGCCGCGCGCTGTGCAGCCGCCTTGGCAATATCGAATCCCAGGCCGATCACCGGCGCTCGGAGCGCTGCCGAGACGGCGGCGAGATGATGGCCGGTGCCGCACCCGGCATCGAGCACACGCCAGCCGCCGACGGTGGACGCCGGACCGACGTGCGCCAGGTGC
>DASZJU010000154.1:0-12462 GCA_035947815.1 Reyranella sp. | reverse complement strand
CAGACCGGCGACAACGTGCGCGAGCCGCAGAACCGCCGGGTCGAGATCGTCATCCAGTAAATCGTCATCCAGTAAGACGATCCCAGGTAGCAAGACTTCAGGGGACGGCCGGGCTCAGCCCGGCCGTTTCCTTTTGGGCGGGCCCGTCATTACTTCCAGATTGGCCGCTTTTCGGGTTGGCGGGCGCGGGAGCGGCCTCTATATCCGGGCGAGGAGAACGAATTCATGACGCAAGTGTTGATGCCCAAGGCGACCGCCGTCTGGCTGGTCGAGAACACAACCCTGACGTTCGACCAGATTTCGGCTTTCACCGGCCTGCATCCGCTCGAGGTCCAGGCGATCGCCGACGGGGAAGTTGCAGGCGGCATGACGGGACTTGACCCCACGACCAACGGCCAGCTCACCAAGGACGAGATCAAGCGCGCCGAGGCCGATGGCGCGGCGCGGCTGAAGCTCAGCCCCCGCGACGTGCCCGAACCCGTGGCCCGCTCCAAGGGCCCGCGCTACACGCCGGTCGCCAAGCGCCAGGACCGGCCCGACGCCATCGCCTGGCTGTTGAAGGTCCATCCCGAATTGCAGGATTCGCAGGTCGCCAAGCTGGTCGGTTCGACCAAGAGCACCGTCCAGTCGGTGCGCGACCGCACCCATTGGAACATGCAGAACGTGCGGCCGCGCGATCCCGTGACGCTCGGCCTGTGCTCGCTGAAGGACCTCAACGACGCCGTCGACAAGGCGCGCCGCAAGGCCGCCCGCGAGGACGCCGCCAAGAAGAAGGCGGCCGCCAAGGCCACCATCGTTGAGGAGCCGGCGGCCGAGGAGCCGGCGCCGGCCGATCCGGCCGTCGATCCCGCCGAGGCCGACCAGCCCGATCTCGGCGAGACACGGCATAACTGACGCGCAGCGCTCCACGCCGCTCGGACGGTCCACGACGAAACAGTGTGAGTGCGAAACTGCGGCCAACCGGGAGCACGCCGAGCGACGAGCCGCTCGCCTGCGCGGCCTCAGCTGCCGGTAGACGCGTAGCGGGCGATGCCGGCGCGCCAGGCGAGGAACGACAAGGCAAGAAACGCAAAGCCCGCGAGCGGCGCGAGCGGCAGGAGCCAGTCCGGCGCGCCGAGCGGATCCGGTCGCTTCAGGATGGCGAGCACCGGGTAGTAGGCCACGCAGGCGAGCGGCAGACCGAAGGTAAGCAGCCGCCGGAACCAGGCCGGGTAGATGTTGAGCGGATACTGCGCTGCCTGGACGCCGCCGTAAGTGAGAACGTTCACGATCTCCAGGCTCTCGACGGTCCAGAAGGCAAGCGTGGCCTGCAGGACCAGGATTCCGACGAACAGTGCCACGCCGCCGGCCACGGCCCAGACCGCGGTCGCGACCGCGGCGGCATCCCAGTCGATCGGGACGAGTCTGCTCGCGAGGATCAGCACCGCGAGGGCTTGCAGCAGTCGTCCCAATCGCGACAGACGGACCTCGTGGCCGGCCAGCTGCAGGGCGGCAGCGCGCGGTCGCAGCAACACGCGGTCGAACGCGCCGGTGCGCACGAAGTCGGTGCCGAACACTTCGAAGCCACGGGTGAGCAAGTCGGCAATCGAGAACATGATATTGACCAGTGCATAGAACAGCGCTGCCTCGCCGAAGGACCAGCCGCCGATCGGCCCGAAGCGATCGAACAGAGCGAACACGCCCAGGATCTCGATCGCCGTGGCCGCACAGTGGCCGACGGTAAGCAACAGGGTCGCCGCCGGATACTGCGCCTGGGCGCGCAGCGAGGTGACGACGTAGCGGCCATAGAGGGTGAGCGCGTTCATGGTCAGCCACCCTGCATTTCAAGCCGGCGCATCATCCGCTCCATGGCCAGGCGGCCGAGGCCGACAAGGACCACGGTCCAGCCCGCCTGCAGAGCCAGCCCCTGCAGTGCCGCGCCTCCGCCCAAGTCAGCGAAGTAGATGCGGAACGGGATGTCGACGAGGCCGGCGAACGGCTGCACGTGCAGGAAAGGCCGCAGGGCGTCGGGGAAGAAGTCGAGCGGCAGCAGGCTGCCGGAGAAGACGATCACCAGCGGCGTCAGGACGGCGTTCACGCCGCGCTCGTTGAGACTCGCGGCCACGACGACGTTCGCCAGCATCAGGACAGCAGCCGCGAGCGCCGTCATGAGCACGAAGGCGGGAAGGAACAGCAACGCCGCTGCCATGCCGGATGGCGGCCGCCATGCCCAGGCCCCGAGGCCCACGAGCGGCAGCACGATGCCTGCCGCCAGCAGCATCAGCACCGCGCGCGGCAGGGCGCGAGCCAGCATCCATCCCAGGGTGCGCGCATACCAGAAGCCGTAGGCGTCGAGCGGCCGCAGCCGGTCATAGCCGACGCCGCCGGTCCGCACCGCTTGGCCGATCTCCGGATCGGCGAGCCACGGCAGCAGCGCCAGCAGCGCTTGGCCGAGCCATATGTAGGTGATGGCGTCGGCGAGGCTGATCGGCGCCGCCGCTGCGTGGACCCCGTAGAAGGCAGCGAAGACCATGATGCGGATCGCACCCCACCAGCATTGCGTGGCAAAGCCCGCCAACGCCGCAGCGCGGTACTGCAGCATGAGCTGGAAGCGCGTGCGGAAGGCCGCGAGGTAGGGTCGAACCGACTGCATCGTCACGCCTCACGGGCGTCGTGCAGGTCGTAGAACCGCGTGATCACCTCCTCGATGGCGGGCTCGTCGACATGGATGTCCTCGACGGCATGCTGCGTCGCGATGGCAGCGATCAGTTTTGGCGTTGCGATGACCGCCGGGTCGAAGGCGAGCTCGAGCGAGCGTTCAGTGCGCGTCCGGACCGTGACACCGCGAATCTCGAGCTCGGGCGCGGGACCGGCGAAGTCGATGTAGAGCCGTCGTTCGGCGAGAACGCTGGCACGCAGGCTCTCGAACGGGCCATCGGCGAGCAGGCGGCCCTGGCCGATGACGATGACACGCTCGGCCAGCGCCTCGACGTCGTGCATGTCGTGCGTCGTGAGCAGCACCGTCACGCCTTGCTCGCGGTTGAGCCGCCGCACGAACGCGCGCACCGCGAGCTTCGACGGCGCATCGAGCCCTATGGTCGGTTCGTCGAGGAACAGGATTGCGGGATCGTGCAGCAGGGCCGCGGCAAACTCCGCTCGCATGCGCTGGCCGAGCGAGAGCTGGCGCACCGGCTGGCCAAGCAGCGGCTCGAGCCGCAGCATGGCCACGAGCTCGTCGCGTCGGCGGCGATAGTGCGCGGGGTCCACGCGATAGATGTCCGCCAGGAGATCGAAGCCATCGAGCACGGGCAGGTCCCACCAGAGCTGGCTGCGCTGGCCGAACACGACGCCGATGCGCGCCACATGGCGCACGCGGTCCTCGTAGGGCACGAGGCCACCCACCTCGACCCGGCCGCTCGTGGGCCGCAGGATGCCCGACAGGATCTTCACGGTCGTGGACTTGCCCGCACCGTTGGGGCCGATGAAGGCCAGCAGCTCGCCCGCCTCGAGACTGAACGAGACGTCGACCAGGGCATGAACCTCGCGCCAGCGCCGGCGCACCAGACCGCGCACTGCGCCGGCGAGGCCCGGCGCGCGTTCAGCGACGCGATAGGTCTTGGCCAGCGCCTCGACGAGGATCTGGAGCATGGGCGGCGATCCGCAGGTTCGTCGTGAAAGGCGCGGAACCTATGCGGCGTCAGGCGCCAGGTCAAGCATCCGCGGCGCCAAGCCAGGCTCGCTGGCCTGGGTGATTCAGCCGACACCCAACTGCGGCTGGCGCCGCTGTTTCTGGCGAGCAGATCATTACCCTTTAGATAATCGACACAGGGGACAAGCTTGATTAGGTACCCCGAGTCGACGCGGCCCTTCGCGACTTCCGTAACCGCCATCATGGCAGATCGCGGTCGGCAATAGACCAGAGGTCAGAGGAGATCGATCCGCATGGCAGCGGGAGCACTCGAAGGCAAGGTCGCGGTCATCACCGGAAGCACGAGCGGCATCGGCGCCCGTACCGCCGAACTATTCGTCGCCGAAGGAGCACGTGTCGTCATCGCAGGGCGGCGCGAGGAAAAGGCGAAGCGATTTGCTCGCACGCTCGGCGCCGCCGCGAGTTTCATCCGCACCGATGTCAGCGTCGAATCCGACGTCGAGGCGATGATTGCACATGCCGTGACGAGCTTCGGCAGGCTCGACTGCCTTGTGAACAATGCCGGCAGCGGCTCGCAACGGGGGGGAATCGCCGAGATCGACTTGAAGCGCTTCGACATCGAGTTCGGCGTCCATGTCAGGGGCCCGCTTGCCGCCATGAAGCATGCCGTGCCTGTGATGGCCGCGCAGGGGGCCGGCAGCATCATCAATGTCGCGAGCGTCAACGGGACCAGGGCCGGATTGGGCGGTATTGCCTACTCTGCAGCAAAGGCGGCGCTGGTTCATTTGACGCGCTGCGCCGCGGTGGAATTGGGAGAAAAGGGAATTCGTGTCAACAGCCTGTCGCCGGGCCCGATCGCCACGGGAATTTTCGCCAAGGGCGCCGGCATCGAGCATGACGAAGCCGACGAACGTATTGAATACGCGAAAGCGGCGATTGCCGCCGTGCTGCCACGATGGCAGCCGTTACCCCGCGTGGGGACGGTCGACGATATCGCCAATGCAGCGTTGTTTCTGGCTGGCGATGCTTCGAGGCTCGTGAGCGGACACAATCTGGTGGTCGACGGCGGCATCAGCGCTGGCTGGCCGGCCGCCGTGACGCGCGACGACCTCGCGCTGTTTCGCGGCGCCTTGCAGGCGATGCGATCGAGCCGTGCTCCGTAGCTGTGCGCTGACACGACCCAAGTCGCTGGTGGCGGCTGCGCAGCGGGACTTCGTCTGGACGAACGATCGGGTGAAAAGCGCGAACGAGGCTTCAAACGAGCCAAGTTACTCCTGAGGTAATCGACCGTTTCGCGTTGCCGACATAGGTTCGGTGGCATGGAGAGACGAGATCTATTTCGAGCGATCGTCGCCGTCGGCGTCGCATCGTCGCCGGCGTTATCCCGGCCTGCCCGGTCCGAGCCGCCAAACTCCGAGCCGCCAAACGCCGAACCCAAGTCTCAAAGGAGAATCGCGATGAGCAACTTAAACGAAGTCGTGGTGCGTTACCTGGCGGCGTGGAACGAGACCGAGGCCAAGCGGCGTCGCGAGCTGGTGGCGAAGGCCTGGACCGACGACGGCACCTACGTCGACGCGGCGAGGGAGGGCCACGGCCACGACAGCCTCGACGCCATGATCGCGACGGCGCAGGGGCACTTCCCCGGCTACAGACTGCGTCTCGCGAGCGGCATCGAAACGCATCACGACTACCTCCGATTCAGTTGGGCGGCCGGCGGCACGGCAGAAGCGCCGCTCTACATCAAGGGCACCGACTTCGTGGTTGTCGCCGGCGATGGCCGGATCAAGTCGGTGGTCGGCTTCGTCGACGCGGCACCGGCGCGCGCTTGAGAGGAGGGTCGCGATGGACAGGAGAAGTGCTTCGACGTCGCTCGCCGCCGCGGCCGTCGCCGCCCTTGTCGCCGCCGGCGTCCGGTCGGCCGCCGCCGAGCCTCCGGAAACTAAGAAAATGACAAGCGGATCACGGCCATCCTTTGTCGAGACCGACGACGGTGCGAGCCTGTTCTACGTCGATTGGGGCGCCGGCAAGCCCGTGCTCTTCACCCATGCCTGGGGTCTCAATGGAGACATCTGGGAGTACCAGCTCACCGAGCTGGTCGACCAGGGCCTGCGCTGCATCGCCTATGACCGTCGGGGCCATGGACGGTCCACCGATCCGGGGCGGGGCTATGACTTCGACAGATTGGCCGACGATCTGGCAGCGGTCATCAACCAGCTCGATCTCAACGACGTCACGCTCGTCGGCTTCTCGATGGGCAACGGCGAAGCGGTCCGCTACCTGCAGCGCCATGGCAGCGCCCGGATCGCGCGGCTCGTGATGGTGAGCACGATCCCGCCGCAGTCAGACAGCAGTCGTTTCAATGCTATGATCGCCGGCCTCAAGCAGGACCGACCGGCGCTCTTCGCCAACGGCGTTACGGCCTTCACCGGAGGCCACGCCGCCGTTTCGCCGGCGATGGCCGAGTGGGTGATCGCGCAGTTCATGCGGGCCTCGCCGAAAGGCGCCATCGAGTGCCTGCGCGCGATCGCGCGCGGCGATCTCCGCGCGGACATGCGCGCCGTCACCTTGCCGACGTTGATCGTCCACGGCGCCAAGGATCAGGTCAGTCCGCTGGAAAAAACCGCGAAGAAGGCCGCTGAGCTCATAGCGGGTTGCGAGCTCAAGGTGTACGAAGAGGCGCCGCACGGCCTTGTCATCACGCACCGTGACCGCCTGGCACAGGATATCCTAGCGTTTGCTCGCGGCTGATGCGGCATCGTCTTGCCGGACCACGGGCCTCCAGGCCCGCCTCTTCTCTTTGCTCGGCACGCCACTGCCGTAGCCCGCCCAGCCACGAGCGGGCCTGGAGGTCCGCGGTCCGGCAAGACACCTGATCGGTATGTGCTCCAGCTAACGCCGCCGAGGACTGCCACCGGCTCGGGTAGTATCGTCGAGGCGCCACCTCTCAGGGAGACCAGCCCATGGCGAAGTTCGAGGCGGACACGCTCGGCGACTTGCGCGACCGGAAGGAGGTCAGGATCCGGACCGAGAAGCACCCGGACAGCGCGGTTGTGATCTGGGCGGTGGTGGCGGACGACGAGGTCTTCGTGCGCTCGTTCCGCGGCACCAAGGGACGCTGGTACCGGGACCTTGCGACCGGCGGACCGGCCACGCTGGAGTTTGCCGGCCGCACGCTCAGGGTGCAGGCGATCCCGGCGAACGATCCCGCCGCGATCGAGCGGGCCAGCCGCGCGTATCTCAGCAAGTACCGGTCGAGCTCTTATGCCCAGGCGATGGTGGAGCCCGAAATGTTGCCGACGACGTTGCGCCTCGAACCGCGCTGACCAGACGCACCCTTCGAAGTGCTGGCAGTGCAAGCTGTTTCGACACGATCCAAACAGCCTTTGGCCCCTTTACGGTGCGCACTTATATAATTTTGTTGCGCATGGGCGAAACCATTCGACATGCCAGGCGCAGACTGTTTGATAGTATCACTAAACTAACTCTTGACTTTTACTAAAGATCGATCAATCTCGTGAGATGCAGCACGAGATCGACATCATGGGCAACCGCAGAGGTCATACCGTACGCAGCGGCGACGTCGCCCGCGGGCGGGGCCTGCGGTCCAGGATGCGCGCGCGCAAAGCCTTTGAGGTGCAGCCCGGAACCCGCGAAGGGGCTGCGCTAATTGCGCTAATTGCGCTAACCCCCGCCGCATGCCGCTCTGCGATGCCAAGTCCCGGAACGGGTGACGAAAAACCAGGGGCGGAAAGGGCGGAAAGGTCGGAAACCCATCCAGCATTGCCTGCGCCGCTGCTGCCTGCAGTGACGGCACAGGCGGGCTTACACCGTCAGCATCACCTTGCCGACATGGTCGGCGCGCTCCAGCTCGGCATGCGCGCCGGCGGCGTCCTTGAGCGGGAAGGTCTTGTAGATGATGGGCTTGATCTTGCCCATCTCGAGCAATGGCCAGACTTTCTCCCTGAGACCGTGCGCCATGCGGCCCTTGTTCGCCACGCTTTGCGGCCTGAGCGTCGAGCCGGTGAGCGTCAGTCGATTCACCATCATCATGGCGGCACTGATCGTCGCGGTGGCGCCCTGCTGGACGGCGATGACGACGCAGCGTCCATCCTGTTTCAGGAGCTGCAGGTTCCTGGGCAGATAGTCGCCCGCCACCATGTCGAGCACGACGTCGACGCCATCCGACAGCTTCTTTACCTCGGCCGCCCAGTCGTTGTCCGTGTAGAGAATGGCGTGGTCAGCGCCGAGTTCGCGCACCGCCTTGGCCTTCTCGGCAGTGCGCACCGTCGTGAACACCGTGGCGCCAAACGCCTTGGCAAGCTGGATCGCTGTCGTGCCGATGCCGCTCGCGCCGCCATGGATCAGCACGCTCTCGCCCGATTTGAGCGCGCCGCGCTCGAAAAGGTTGTGCCAGACGGTGAAGTAGGTTTCCGGCAGCGCCCCTGCGCGCAGCATGTCGAAGCCCTTCGGGACAGGCAGGCATTGCAGCGCCGGGGCGGTGCAGTATTCGGCGTAGGAGCCGCCGGGTGTGAGGGCGCAAACCGCATCGCCCACCTGCCATCCCGCGACGCCCGCGCCGAGCGCCACCACAGTGCCTGCGGCCTCGAGGCCCGGCAGGTCCGACGCGCCCGGCGGCGGCGGATAGAGGCCGGCGCGCTGGGCAATGTCGGGGCGGTTGACGCCCGCGGCCGCGACCTTGATCAGGATGTCGCCGTCCTTGGGCTGCGGCACCGGCCGCGTCGTCGGCACCAGCGCTTCGGGCCCGCCCGGTTTCTTGATCTCGACACAGGTCATCGTCGCGGGAAGGGCGCTCATGGTCGGCCTTTCGAAGTAATGGGAGCAATGGTAGGTCTCCCTTAGCCGCTTCCGTGGAGCCACGCCATGGCCTTCGACCTCGACGATCTCGACCCCCGCCAGAAGAAGACGCAACCGAAGAACCTCGACGCCATGAACATCGAGGACCTCCAGGAGTACATCGCCGTGTTGAAGGCCGAGATCACCCGGGTCGAAGAAAAGCTCAAGGCCAAACAAAGTCACGCGGCGGCGGCCGCAACGTTGTTCAAGAAGTGAAGCTCGCGTGGCCGACGCCAAATTCCTGAAGCCCGATACGCTGGCGCTGCATGCCGGCCAGCATCCCGACCCCGTCACCGGCGCGCGTGCGGTACCGATCTACCAGACGACGTCCTTCGTGTTCCGCGACGTCGATCATGCCGCCAGCCTGTTCAATCTCGAGGTCGGCGGCCACATCTACAGCCGTATCTCCAATCCCACGGTCGCCGTGTTCGAGGAGCGCGTGGCCGCGCTGGAGGAAGGCTCGGGCGCGTTGGCTGTGGCAAGCGGCCAGGCCGCGCTGCACATCGCCATCGCCACGCTGATGGGGGCGGGCAATCACATCGTCGCCTCGACGTCGCTCTATGGCGGCACGCGCAACATGCTGGGCCTGACGCTGCCGCGCTTCGGCATCGAAACGACCTTCGTCAACCCGCGCGACCACGACGGCTTCCGAAAGGCCATCAAGCCTGAGACACGGCTGGTACTGGGCGAGACCATCGGCAATCCCGGCGGCGAGGTGCTGGACATACCTGTAATCGCCGGGATCGCGCATGCCGCCCGGATCCCCCTGATGATCGACAATACCTTCGCCTCGCCGGTGCTCTGCCGCCCGCTCACCCTGGGCGCCGACATCGTGTTCCACTCGGCCACCAAGTTCATCGGCGGCCATGGCGTGGCGATCGGCGGCGTGATCGTCGAATCGGGCCGCTTCGACTGGGAAGGTTCGGGCAAGTTCCCGACGCTGACTGAGCCCTATGCCGGCTATCACGGCATCGACTTCGCCGAGGAGTTCGGCCCGCACGCTTTCGTCATGCGGGCGCGCACCGAGGGTGTGCGCGACTTCGGCTCCTGCATGGCGCCGCAGACGGCCTTCTACCTGCTGCAGGGCTTGGAGACCCTGCCGCTGCGCATGGCGCGCCACGTCGAGAATGCCCGAAAGGTCATTGCCTTCCTCAAGACCAACCCGGCGGTCGAGCGCATCGCCTCGCCGGAGTTGCCCGACCATCCGGATCATGCGCTGGCTAAAAAGCTGTTGCCCAAGGGCGCGGGCTCGATCTTCAGCTTCGACATCAAGGGCGGGCGCGAAGCCGGCCGACGTTTTATCGAGCGGCTGAAACTCTTCTCGCATCTCGCCAACGTGGGCGACGCCAAGTCGCTGGTCATTCATCCCGCCTCGACCACGCACGCCCAGCTCGACGCGGCGGCACTCGAGGAGGCGGGAATCGGCGAGGGCATGATCCGCCTCTCGGTCGGCCTGGAAGATCCCGACGATCTTTTGGACGATCTCGGCCAGGCGCTGCGCGCCGCTGCGAAAGGCTGATCGTGAAGCTCACCGTCAACGGCCGCACCGTCTTCGCGACGACCGGCGGCACCGACGTCGACCCGGCCAAGCCCGCAATCGTGTTCCTCCACGGCGCGGGCTTCGACCGCACGGTGTGGCGCCTGCAGACGCGCTGGTTCGCCCATCACGGGCGGAGCGTGCTGGCGATCGACTTCCCGGCGCACGGCTGGTCCGCAGGGCCGGCGCTCGACAGCATTGCCGCCATGGCCGCCTGGACCGCCGCGCTGCTCGACGCGGTGGGGCTCACGAGCGCCGCGCTGGTCGGCCATTCGATGGGTGGCCTGGTGGCGATCGAGACCGCCGCGCGCTTCCCCGACAAAGTGCGCGCGCTCGGGCTGTGCGGCGTGGCGGCCGAGATGCCGGTGCACCCCGAGATGCTGGAATCGGCCAAGGCCGATACCGTCAAGGTCCAGGAGCTGATGACGTTCTGGGGCATGGGCAACGCCCTGCACAAAGGCGGCATGGTCTCGCCCGGCCTATGGCTACGATGCGAATCGCTGGCCGTCCTGTCGGGCAACAAGCCCGGCGTGATCCACGCCGATCTCGCGGCCTGCAATGCCTACAAGGACGCCCTCGCGCGTGCTGAGCAGGTGAAATGTCCGACGGTGCTTGTCCTGGGCGACGGCGATCTCATGACGCCCGCTGCCAAGGCAAAGCCATTGGCCGCCGCGATTGCCGGCTCGCGCACCGTGGTGATCGCCAACAGTGGGCACTTCATGATGGTGGAGCGGCCCGACGAAACCCTCGAGGCATTGAAGGCCGGTGTCTGACCGCGTCGCCCTCGTCACCGGGTCGACCTCGGGCATCGGCGCGGCCATCGCGCGCCGTCTGTCGCGCGAAGGCTACAAGGTAGCGCTTCATGGACGGCGTTCAGGCGATGTCGGCCGTGCGATGGCGGCCGAACTGCCCGGTGCCAGTTATCACCAGGCCGATCTGGCGGACGTGGTCCACGCCGGCGCGCTGGTGCGTACCGTGCTCGCCCATCACGGACGGCTCGACGTCCTGGTGAACAACGCTGGCGAAGCCGCGCGCTTTCCCCATGCCGACCTCAAGGCGGCGACGCCCGAGGTATGGCGCCGCATGATGGACCTCAACCTGATTGCGCCCTGGATGCTGATCGCCGAAGCCGAGACCGCCCTTCGGAAGTCGGCGGAGCAGGGCAAACCCGCCTCCATCGTCAATATCGGCACCCATGCCGCTGTGCGGCCCAAGGGCGCGTCGATCCCCTATGCTGCGGCCAAGGCCGCCCTGCACCACACCACGCGCCTGCTGGCGTTGACCCTGGGGCCCGCCATCCGGGTCAATTGCGTGGCGCCCGGCCTCGTCGACACGCCCATGAGCATGGGCTGGGAGGCGGCCTACGAGCTGTGGAACACCAAGTCGCCGATGAAGCGGGCCGCGCGGCCCGAGGATATCGCCGATCTGGTGGCCGCGCTGGTCGCCAACGACTACGTTACCGGAGAGATCGTCATCGCCGATGGTGGGCTGAACCTCACCTAGCCACCCTACGCTGCCAGACACGGAGGAAACCATGAACGTCCAGACCCTGCCGCCAGGCTACAAGACCGCGCCGTGGACGCCGCCGGAGAAGATCACCGGCGCCATGCTGGCCGAGGCCACCGGCAAGCTGATCGAACTTTTGCGCATCCGCACCCAGCCGATCGGCATGCGGTTGTTCGAAGACCCTGCCGAGATGGACAAGATCCAGGGCGTGCGCAAGCCGACCGACGGCATGAAGTTCACCATGTGCCAGATGGTGACGCAGTCGCGCTGGTACGGTTTCACGCTCGGCATTACCGTCGACAATACGCGCGGCGGCAATTGCGGCGGCGTGGTCGGGCTCAACCATCCCGGCGAGGGTTTCCTCTCGGGCGATCACATGAACGGCGTGTGGTTCGGCAACAAGGAAGCCTCGGCCGCGCATCAGGCGCAGATGCCGCGCGTGCCGGACGGCAAGTACAACGGCCTCGTCGTGTCGCCGCTGCGCTCGGCGCGGCTCGATCCGCCGGACATCTGCCTGTTCTACGGCACGCCCGGCCAGATGATCTATTTCATCAACGGCCTGCAGTTCCATCGCTACCGCCGCTACGACTTCACCTGCACCGGCGAGAGCGCCTGCGCCGATTCGTGGGGCAGGGCGCTGGCCACGCGGCAAACCTCGCTGTCGCTGCCCTGCTATGCCGAGCGTCGCTATGGCGGCGTGGCCGACGACGAGCTCCTGATGGCCTGCCCGCCCGACGAGTTCCTGCGTGCTATCGAAGGCATGGGCCATCTCGGCAAGAACGGCCTGCGCTATCCGTTCCCGCCCTATGGTGCGGCGATGGATCCCGCCTTCGGCATGGCGAAGAGCTACGGCTGACATGCTCTATGTCGTGGCCTGGCCGGTGCTGGCCGAGGCCGACGACACCGCCCTGCGCCGGCTCAGGGCGCAGTACCATCC
>DASZJU010000153.1:0-5735 GCA_035947815.1 Reyranella sp. | reverse complement strand
TGACTGGACCTCCTCTCTTCTCATGCTCATTTGGACCGCGGGCGTCCCGCCCGCTCATGAGCGGGCGGGACGCCCGCGGTCCGGAAGATGATGAGTGCGTTTGCACCCTACGGCGGATTTGTGTAACGAGCGCCATCCCATGTCTCTCCTGCAAAAACTCGATCAGATCTCCGCCCGTCATGCCGAGCTGCAGGCGGCGCTGTCGGGCGGCAATCTCGATTCCCAGAAGTTCGTCGCGGCCTCCAAGGAATACGCCGATCTCGGCCCCTTGGTCGAAGCCATCGGCGAATGGCGCAAGGCCGAGCGCGAGCTCAAGGACGCCGAGGCCATGGCGGCCGATCCCGACATGAAGGCGATGGCCGAGGAAGAGGTCGCTTCCCTCAAAAAGCGCCTGCCTGAGCTCGAGCGTGCGGTGAAGCGCATGCTGCTGCCCAAGGACGCGGCCGACGAGAAGAACGCCATCCTGGAGATCCGCGCCGGCACCGGCGGCGACGAGGCGGCGCTGTTCGCCGCCGATCTCTTCCGCATGTACCAGCGCTACGCCGCCGAGCATGGCTGGCGCTTCGAGATCCTGGAGCTTTCCGACACCGGCATCGGCGGCTACAAGGAGGCGATCGCCGCCGTCTCGGGCCGCGGCGTGTTCGCCCGGCTGAAGTTCGAATCGGGCGTGCATCGCGTGCAGCGCGTGCCGGCGACCGAGGGGTCGGGCCGTATCCACACCTCGGCGGCGACCGTCGCGGTGCTGCCGGAAGCCGAGGAATTCGACGTCAAGATCGACGACAAGGACCTGCGCATCGACGTCTTCCGCTCGTCGGGCCCGGGCGGCCAGTCGGTCAACACGACGGACTCGGCGGTGCGCATCACCCACATCCCGACCAACACCGTGGTCAGCCAGCAGGACGAGAAAAGCCAGCACAAGAACAAGGCCAAGGCGATGAAGATCCTGCGCGCCCGTCTGTATGACGTCGAGCGCCAGCGCCGTGACGATGCGCGCGCCGCCGACCGCAAGGGCCAGGTCGGCAGCGGCGATCGCAGCGAACGCATCCGCACCTACAACTTCCCGCAAAGCCGCGTCACCGACCATCGCATCAACCTCACCCTTTACAAACTGGACGAGGTGCTGGAAGGGCGGGGGCTCGACGAGCTCATCGACGCCCTGATCGCCGACGACGAGGCGGGGCGGCTGGCGGAGCTCGCGGCCTGACCGCCGGTCCTACAGCGACCTACGACGCGTTGCTGCGCGACGCTGCGGTCGCGCTCGCCGCCGCCGGCATCGACAATGTCCGCTTCGAGGCCCGTCTTCTGCTCGCTCATGCGGCCGGCCTGTCGGCCGAGCAGTTGATCGCGCGCGGCGCGGAGCCCGCACCTGCTGCCGTGGCAGAGCGCCTTCGTGCGCTCACGGCACGGCGCGTCCTGCGCGAGCCAATGGCCTATATTCTGGGCGAGCGTGAGTTCTGGGGCCTTCCGTTCAAGGTGTCGCCCGCCGTGCTGGTGCCGCGGCCCGACAGCGAAACGCTGATCGAGGCAGCGCTGGCTCTGATGCCGGACCGGCAACGACCGTGGCGCATTCTCGATCTCGGCCTGGGCTCGGGCTGCCTGCTGCTGACCTTGTTGCGCGAGTATCCGGCCGCCAGCGGCGTCGGCCTGGAGCTTTCAGAAGAAGCCCTGGCGGTGGCCCAAGCCAATGCCGAAGCCTTGGCAGTGGACGCGCGCGCGCGCCTCATCCTCGGCGATTGGCAGCAGCCGGATTGGCAACAACGGCTGGGTGGGCCGTTCGATTTGCTGGTGTCCAATCCGCCCTACATCGAGGCTGGCGCAATCGAGCGGCTGATGCCGGAGGTCGCCCGTTTCGAGCCGCGATTGGCGCTCGATGGCGGGCCCGACGGGCTTGCGGCTTACCGCAACATTGCCACAGCGGCGCCCGCCTTGATGGCCCCGGGTGGCCGCGTCCTCGTCGAATCCGGGGAAGGCCAAGTGACTGAAATATCGAGGATTTTTGCTTCTGCAGGACTTATAATGGAAGCGCCCTGGAGGGACCTGGCCGGCATCGATCGCGTGGTGTCCGCGATGCATTCGAAGCATTAAAGAGTTGGCAAAGGTGGGGAATGATACTACGTTCCGATCTGCCCCTTGGGGGGGCTTGGTCCGGGCCGATTGGTGGCACCGGGCGATTAATCCCTCTGATTATTGGCCGTGACGGCGCCCGGGAAGGGCAGAGGGTCACTAACAACAACACCCCGTCCGGCAGACAACTGGCCCTAGGTAATGAGACCAAACAATCGTCAGCGATCGCGCGGCGGTCGCAATGGTGGCGGCGGCGGTGGCGGTGGCGGCGGCCACCACAACAAGCCGCAGCATCACAATCCCAATCGTCCGCCCAATCGCAACCAGCTCTTCGACAGCAGCGGACCCGATGTCCGGGTCCGCGGCAACGCCCACCAGGTGTTCGACAAGTACCAGGCGCTGGCCCGCGAGGCGGCGACGTCGGGTGACCGCATCCTGGCGGAGGCCTACTGGCAATACGCCGATCACTATTTCCGCATGATCCAGACGATGGGCGGCTTCGGCCAGCGCAACAACCAAGGTTGGGGCGACGGCGGCGAAGAAAGCCAGCCGCCTCCGCAGCAGCAGGGTCAGGCCGGGCAACCCCAGCAGGCCAACGCCAATGGGCACGCCGAAGGCGAACGACCAGGCGGCCGCGAGGAGCGACGCGAGCAGAATGGCGAGGCCGAGCCCGGTTTGGGCGGTGTCGCCTTCCTCCAGGGCGGACGCAGCGCGCCGACCGATAATGATCCGGCGGCCGACGAGCAGCCTGAGATCCCGGAGTTCACGCCAGGGACCGGCCGCCGCGGCTGAACCAGTAATCCTGACTTTCGAAAAGCGCCCGACGGCAGCCGTCGGGCGTTTTTCGTTGGCGTTGGCGTTGGTCATAGCCGGCAGGCCTCTCGCGAATAGCCGCACCTGCGGTCCGGTCTTGCAAGGTCCGGATCCCTCCCCATATCGGCACAGGACGCCTCTTGAGAGGGTCCGCTCTTTCGCCCGCCGCATGACGGGGGCGCGAATGAAAGGGTAGAGAGATGAACCAGGAGAAATACACCGAGCGCATGCGGGGCTTCCTGCAGAGCGCCCAGATGCTGGCGCTGCGCGAAGGCCACCAGCGGCTTGTTCCCGACCATCTTTTGAAGGTCCTGCTCGACGATCCGGAGGGCCTGGCGGCCAACCTGATCAGCTCGGCGGGCGGCGATTCCCGCACGGTCCATCGCGCGGTCGAGGCCACCCTGGCCAAGCAGCCCAAGGTCGAGGGCCAGGGCGCGGGCCAGATCTATATGGCGCCCGAGACGGCGCGCGTCTTCGACCAGGCCGAGGCCATTTCCGAAAAGGCCGGCGATTCCTTCGTCACCGTCGAGCGCATGTTGATGGCGCTCGTGCTGGCCAAGGGCACCGACGCGGCCGACGCGTTGGCCAAGGGCAACGTCAAGCCGCAGGCGCTCGAGAAGGCGATCGCCGATCTGCGCAAGGGCCGCACCGCCGATTCGGCGTCGGCCGAGGGCAGCTACGATGCGCTGAAGAAATATGCCCGCGACCTCACCCAGGCGGCGCGCGAGGGCAAGCTCGATCCGGTGATCGGCCGCGACGAGGAAATCCGCCGCACCATCCAGGTGCTGAGCCGGCGCACCAAGAACAACCCCGTGCTGATCGGCGAACCCGGCGTCGGCAAGACCGCCATCGCCGAGGGCCTGGCGCTGCGCATCGTCAACGACGACGTGCCGGAGTCGCTCAAGAACAAGAAGCTGATGGCGCTCGATCTCGGCGCCATGGTGGCCGGCGCCAAGTACCGCGGCGAGTTCGAGGAGCGCCTGAAGGCCGTGCTGTCGGAGATCTCCGCCGCCGAAGGCGACATCATCGTCTTCATCGACGAGCTGCATACCCTGATCGGCGCCGGCAAGGCCGACGGCGCGATGGATGCCTCCAACATGCTGAAGCCGGCGCTGGCGCGCGGCGAGCTGCATTGCGTGGGCGCCACGACGCTCGACGAGTACCGCAAGCACATCGAGAAGGATGCGGCGCTGGCGCGCCGGTTTCAGCCGGTTTTCGTCGCCGAGCCCTCGGTCGAGGACACGATCTCGATCCTGCGCGGGCTGAAGGAGAAGTACGAACTGCATCACGGCGTGCGCATCGCCGACGCCGCGATCGTCGCTGCCGCGACGCTCTCCAACCGCTACATCGCCGACCGCTTCCTGCCCGACAAGGCGATCGACTTGATGGACGAGGCGTCGAGCCGCATCCGCATGCAGGTCGACAGCAAGCCCGAGGATCTCGACGAGCTCGACCGGCGCATCATCCAGCTCAAGATCGAGAAGGAAGCGCTCAAGAAGGAGAGCGACAACGCCTCGCGTGACCGCCTGGAGCGCCTCGAGAAGGAGCTTTCGGAGCTCGAGCAGAAGTCGGCGGCGCTGACCGCCCAGTGGAAGTCGGCCAAGGACAAGCTTGCCGATTCGCAGAAGCTCAAGGAGCAGCTCGACAAGGCGCGTTCCGAGCTCGAGATCGCCCAGCGCAGGGGCGAACTCGCCCGGGCGGGAGAGCTCGCCTACGGCGTGATCCCCGACCTCGAGAGAAAGCTCAAGAGCGCCGAGGGCCAGGAGGTCCAGGGCGGCAAGGGCGTGAAGGAAGAAGTCACGCCCGAGGATATCGCCGCCGTGGTGTCGCGCTGGACCGGCGTGCCGGTCGACAAGATGCTGGAAGGCGAGCGCGCCAAGCTCCTGCGCATGGAAGATCAGCTGAAGAAGCGCGTGGTCGGCCAGGACGAGGCGGTGCGGGCGGTGGCCGACGCGGTGCGGCGCGCGCGCGCCGGATTGCAGGACCCGAACCGTCCCATCGGATCGTTTCTGTTCCTCGGTCCGACCGGCGTCGGCAAGACCGAGCTCACCAAGGCGATCGCCCAGTTCCTGTTCGATGACGACCAGGCGATGGTGCGCATCGACATGAGCGAATTCATGGAGAAGCACTCCGTCAGCCGCCTGATCGGCGCGCCGCCGGGCTATGTCGGCTACGACGAGGGCGGTGTGCTCACCGAAGCGGTGCGCCGCCGGCCTTACCAGGTGATCCTGTTCGACGAGGTCGAGAAGGCCCACCCCGACGTGTTCAACGTGCTCCTGCAGGTGCTGGACGACGGTCGCCTGACCGACGGCCAGGGCCGGACGGTCGATTTCAAGAACACCCTGATCGTGCTGACGTCGAACCTCGGCAGTTCGTATCTGGCGGCGCTGCGCGACGGCGAATCGACCGAGACCGTGCGCGAGCAGGTGATGGAGGAGGTGCGTCGCGCCTTCCGCCCGGAGTTCCTCAACCGGCTCGACGAGATCCTGCTGTTCAATCGGCTGAGCCGGGCGCACATGACGGACATCGTCGACATCCAGCTCGCACACCTGCGCAAGCTCCTGGCCGATCGCAAGATCAGCATCGATTTCGACAGCAAGGCGATGCAGTGGCTGGCCAACCGCGGCTACGATCCGGTCTATGGCGCCCGGCCGCTCAAGCGGGTGATCCAGCGCAGCCTGCAAAATCCGCTGGCGACGCTGATCCTCGAAGGCCGCGTCAAGGAAGGCGAGACCGTCAAGGTCACGGTCGACAAGGGCGAGCTGGTCGTCGGCGGCCAGCGCGTCTTGAGCGAGGCGGCGGACTGAACGGCACGGAACAAGCTGCCCGGATCGGGCAGCTTGTTCACGTGTCGCTTT
>DASZJU010000152.1:0-1723 GCA_035947815.1 Reyranella sp. | reverse complement strand
GGGCAGACCTTGGTGTCGATGGTCTTCACCTTTTCGCGCAGATCGCCGTCGACGCGATAGAAATAGAGGTCGCCCTTGAACACGCCGGGACCGCCCTGCATGTACATCCAGAGCGTCTCGTGGCGACTGACAGGCGGGCTGTGGGGCGCGATCAGGCCCGAGATCAGCGCGGCGCAGACCTCGCCGCCATGGACATCCGGCCGATGCAGCCATGCCGTGTCGTACCAGGGTTGCTGGAAGTCGGCGGCCTCCAGCGCGATCAGGGCGCGGAACTCGGCGGCGTGCGCAATCGCCAGGTTGAGCACGATGCGCCCGCCGATCGAGCAGCCCATGACCACGGGCCTGTCGAGCTCCAGGGCGCGGCAGAAGGCGCGGATCGCGGCCGTATAGGACGCCGTCGTCAGCCGGTACTCGCCGGCTTGCCAACCGTCGGGCGGTGTCGACTTGCCATGCCACGGCATGTCGAAGGCGAGCACGCGGAAACGCCGCGTGATCTCGGAATCGGCCAGCAGGTGGCGGTATTGGCGGCTGTCGGCGCCGGCGGTGTGCAGGCAGACCAAGGGGATTCCCTGGCCGGCCTCCTCGAAATAAACGCAGTGCGGGATGCCCTCGATCTCCAGCCGCACGTAGCGGCCGGTCATCGGCTCGAAGATGGGCGCCATGGCTCAGTCTTCCTCCGGCAGGCGGCGCGGCAGCGCCAGCAGGTCCTTGAAGTACTGCAGGTTCTGCAGGAGCGGCCGCAGATCGCCCTCCATCGAGGCGGCGCCGCGTTTGCTGAGCGCAAAGAGGTCGTGCCAGCCGGGCTCCGGCACCTTGCGCCAGTGCCGCCGCCAGGCCTCGTCGGTGCCGCGGATCGTGAAGGAAGTGGCGCGCATCAGGCGCGGTCCGCGCTTCAGCGTCGCGAGACCGCCCTGGCGGATGGCGAGATGGAAGGGCTCGGCGCCGATATCGATGCGACAGTCGACATCAAGCCAGCGGCCGCGCCGGCGGAGGTCGGCGTCGGCGGCTAAAAGATCGGGCAGTCGCGCGAAGCGCTCGGCAGGACTCATTCCTGCAGAATGTACTCGATCGTCGATCCGTCGAAAGCCGGGAACGCCGCCTTGACCCAGCGTCCGCGGTCGTCGAACCACTGATCCATCCGCAGGTCGCCGGTGTAGTGGTAGCGCGTCGCCTCGACGGTGCCGCCGCTCGCCGTCTTGACCGGCTCGCGGCCCATTGGCGTGATCGTGGCATGCGACTGGGTTCCGTACTGGGTATTGAGCAGGACGGATTGGCCGACCTGTCCCATGTTCCAGTTCGACGTCGGCAGGGTGCTGGGCGGCAACAGTTCATGGCCGATCTCGGGAAGCTGCACGCCCTGGTCGGCGCTGGCGGAGGCAAACGGTTGGGGCAACGCCTCGCGGTCCACCACCAGGCCATTGCTGCCGCGCTGCACGCGCACGATGTACTTCTTGCCGTTGTCGTCGGTCCGCGCTTCGAGTGCCTGCAGCGCGTTGCCGCTCCACACCTCGTGGCTGTTATGGATATAGCGATAGGCAGTGACGCCCAAGGCCTTGACGGCAAGGTCGATTACCACCGTGACCTTGCGATTGACGCCCTCGTTCTGGAAGGAAATCGTATGATGGCCGATTTCCGTGCCGTTGCGATAGACGGTGAAGGCCAGCGACCGGCCATAGGGGAAGTCGTTCGCCGCGGCCGCCGCGGTCGAACCCGTCACGATTAC
>DASZJU010000151.1:0-14478 GCA_035947815.1 Reyranella sp. | reverse complement strand
CCTCGCGCTTCATCGTCAATCGCGCCGCGCTCAAGACCCAGCCGGAGCGCGTCGGCCACTGGATCGACCGCTTCCGCGAGGTCAGCCGTGCCGCCTGACAGTCGACGGCCTGGAAAGGGACCGCTGCGCCTCGACGCCTCGTCGCCGGACTTCGAGAAGGATTTCGTCGCCTTCCTGGGGCATCGCCGGGAAAGCGACGAGGACGTCGACCGGGTGGTGGCTGAGATCGTCCAGGACGTGCGCGCCCGCGGCGATGCGGCCGTGGTCGAGTACACCCGGAGGTTCGACAAGGTCGAGCTCGACGCCGAGGGCCTGCGGGTATCCGACGAAGAGCGCCGGACCGCGGCCGACAAGGTGCCGAGCGTCCAGCGCTCGGCGCTGGAGTTCGCCGCGCGACGCATCGAGGCCTTCCACCGCACGCTTTTGCCCACCGACGTCGACTTCACCGACAGCTCGGGCACCCGCCTGGGGGCACGCTATCGGCCGATCGATTCGGTCGGGGTCTACGTACCGGGCGGCACGGCGGCCTATCCCTCGTCGGTGCTGATGAATGTCGTGCCGGCCAAGGTGGCGGGCGTGAAACGCATCGTCATGGTGGTGCCGACGCCGGGCGGCACGCTCAATCCGCTGGTCATGCTGGCGGCCGAGATCGCCGGTGCCGACGAGATCTGGAGGATCGGCGGCGCCCAGGCGGTGGCAGCGCTGGCTTACGGCACGGCGTCGATCAAGCCGGTCGACAAGATCACCGGGCCGGGCAACGCCTATGTCGCCGCCGCCAAGCGCCGCGTCTTCGGCCAGGTCGGCATCGACCTTATAGCCGGCCCGTCGGAGATCCTGGTCGTGGCTGATGCCCAGAACGATCCGGCCTGGATTGCCGCCGATCTTTTATCGCAGGCCGAGCACGATGCCTCCTCGCAGTCGGTGCTGATCGCCGACGATGCAGCCTTTGCCGATTCAGTGGCACGCGCCGTCGAGGACGAGCTCAAGACGATGGCGCGCGCCGACATCGCGGGTGCGAGCTGGCGCGACAACGGCTGTATCATCCTGGTGCCTGAGCTTGCCGCGTGCGCGCCCATCGCAGATCGCATCGCCGCCGAGCATGTCGAGCTCGCGATGGAAGCCGCCCCCGCCGCGGCGCTGGCCGACAGGATCCGCCATGCCGGCGCGATCTTCCTAGGCCGCTACACGCCCGAGGCGATCGGCGACTATGTCGCCGGCACCAACCACGTGCTGCCGACCTCGCGCGCGGCGCGCTTCTCGGGCGGCCTGGGCGTCGCCGATTTCCTCAAGCGCACCTCGCTGGTGGCCTGCACGCCCGACGCGCTGGCGGCGCTCGGCCCCGCGGCGCTGACGCTGGCCGACGCCGAAGGGCTCGGCGCGCACGGCCGGTCGGTTTCCATCCGGCTGAACCGCCGCTCCTGAGCCTCGCCATGTCGAAGGCTCGTCGCATCGCCGACATCGTGCTGGACGAGGAGTCCGTCGCGCGCCGTTCGCCCGAGGTCGAGCACGAGCGGGCGGTGGCGCTGTTCGACCTCCTGGAGGACAACGACTTCGCCCTGGTCGGCAGCGCGCCCGGCCCCTACCGCCTGCGGATCGGCATCTTCGAGCAGCGCCTGGTCTTCGACGTGCGCGATTCGCACGACCACAAGCTGCGCGACATCGTGCTGTCGCTGACGCCGTTCAGGAAGGTCGTGAAGGACTACTTCCTGGTCTGCGAGAGCTACTATGCCGCCATCAAGAAGCTCGGACCGTCGCAGATCGAGGCGCTCGACATGGGCCGGCGCGGCCTGCACAACGAGGGATCGGAGCTGCTGCGCGAGCGGCTTGCCGGCAAGATCGAGGTCGATCTCGACACGGCCCGCCGGCTGTTCACCCTGATCTGCGCCCTTCACATCACGTCGTGACCGGCCGCGGGCGATGAACGGAATTCCCGCCAGCCTGCTGTTCGCCTGCAGCGAGAATTCCGTCCGCTCGCCGATGGCCGAGGCCCTGGCCAAGCGTCTCTATGGCCAGGCGTCCTACATCGATTCGGTGGGCGTGCGGGCAAGCGAGGTCGACTTCTTTGCCGCCGCCGCCCTCGACGAGCTCGGCATCGACGTCCACCGCCACCACGCCAAGACCTTTGACGACGTCGACCCGAGTTCGTTCGACCTCATCGTCACCTTGTCGCCGGAGGCCCATCACCAGGCGCTGGAATTCACCCGCGGCACGGCGGCCGAGGTCGAATACTGGCCGGTGATGGATCCCAGCGTCGTCGAGGGGTCGCGCGACATGCGGCTTAGCGCCTACCGCAGCGCGCGCGACCAGATCCTCGCGCGGCTGAAGGCGCGCTTCGGCGCGCCTTCAGGGCCGTCAGTTTAGGTTTTGCCCGTTCTGGCGCATCTCGCTGATATGGCCCGAGCGGTCGACCGCCACCAGCACGTCGGCCGGGCCCTTGTAGGCGCGGGCGTGCCAGGTGCCGTCGCTGTCGCGCTCCAGGCTGTTGACGCCTGAGTAGCCGGCACCGCGGATCGCCTCCTTGATGTAGGCTTCCTCGGCCGACGGCGTCCACGTCGAAACGATTCCCTTGGGCTCGCGTGCAACCTGCGGGATGGCCGAGTAGTTCATGGTGCTGGTCGCGACGCCGTTCCCGGCCAACGGAACGGATTGTGCCTGCACGGAAGATGCGGCGACGGTCGAGACGCCGAGCAGAACGAGAGCGATAAGTGTGCGATGCATCTGGTACTCCTTACAAATGATGCACGCCCCATAATTGCCCCGAATGTGATCGAAATGCGCCGAACGGATGCATGGCTGCGCATGCCAGATCATGCGCCCTGCTTCACTGAATCTGCGTTTGGTGAATCTCTTCGCGACCGCGTGCCGTTTATCTGCGCGTTCGCGCGCAGCATTGCGACTGAGGCTATGGCTTGCCGGCGTACCACGCACCGTGATGTGAAGTCCGTCGCGCGATCGGCAGGTTGACGATGTCCATGAAGACCGAGGCGGCGCCGTCGGCGCCGGCGAGGTCGCCTTCGAGCACATCGACGTCGAACGTCAGCCGGTCGCCCTCGAGTTTCGGCGATTTCAGCACGACCACTGCGTCAGTCACGCCCGCCTTGGCCTTGTTGAACACCGACACGGTGGCATTGGGCGCGGTCTTGGCGAAACTGTCGGGCGAGTTGCTGCTCCATTCCTCGAGCAGGTGCGCCGTCAACGCATGTCCGGCCGAGCGGACCGGTCGGTCGGCGAAGATGATGGCGTTGGGCGAGATGCCTTCCAGCGTGAGCTTCTGTCCCTCGAGCTTGGCGCCGCGCGCGTTGAGCACGATCATCGAGGGCACGACGGCCGCCGGCTGCGGCCGGCCGATGGTCTTGGCCGTACCGGTCGCCGGCGCGCCGGTTGACGGCGAGCCGTTGCCTGGCGCGCCGGTGGTTTGCGCGTCGGCGGGTATCGACACGCCAAGAAGCGCCGCGGCCATCGCCAGTCCGGCCAAGATGCTGAGCGGATTCATGGATGGCCTCAGTAGCAGGGCAGGAGGGGAGGCTTGCCGCAGGTCGGCGCGTTGTAGCGCTGCTGGTAGCGCGGATCGATGTCCGGCGGCGGTGGTGCGCCGGGGCTTGGGCCGTAGTTCATCGGCGGTGGAACGTACGGTCCGGTGGGCGAGGGATTGGACCAGCCGGTGAAGGTGCTGGTTCCGTTGGGATCCTCGATGTTGGGCGTGATGCCGCCGGTGGTCTGGCTCTGGCCGTAGTAGGTGGCGCCGTTCGAACCGATGCCCCACCACAGCGTGTCGATGAAGACCGAGGCCGGGCCGTCGGCCTTGCCGAGGCTGCCCTCGAGGACCTTGACGTCGAAGGTCAGCCGCTCGCCCTCGAGCTTGGCTGTGGTCAACTCGACCACGGCGTCGCTGACACTGGAGCCGTCCTTGGAGAACACCGACACGGTCGCGTTCGGCGGATCCTTGGCGAAGCTTCCGGCGTGCCAGATCTCGACCATGTCGGGCGTCACCATGTGGCCGACGCTGCGCACCGGGCGGCTGGTGAACAGCGTGGCGCTCGGCAGGACGCCGTCGAGCACGAGCTTCTGGCCGTCGAGCTTGGCGCCGCGGGCGTTCAGCACGATCAAGGCCTGCGAATATTGCCGCGCCTTGGGGACGCCGATCGTCTTCTGGGCCGGCGCCGTGATGGCATTGGGGGCAGGCGGCGCCGTCAGCGTCTGGGCGAAGGCGAGGCCCGTTGTCAGAGCGGGGGCCAGAATCAGGGCAGCCAGAAAGCTGCACCTCTGCTGTGCGTTCATTGCGACTGGTCCTTCCTTCCCCGGGCGTTCGCAGCCGCGCCTTGTATAAGGGAGGCACGGGCCGCTGAGAAGGGCGGGTTGGCCTTATCCCCCACCTCAGTGCAGTTGACTAAACCCTTCTCGCAGCCCATTTTCCGCCCGCTTCGTTCATAATTCACCCCAAGCCGGAGGCCGAATGGCCAAAGAAGATCTGATTGAATTCACCGGTGTGGTCGCAGAGTTGCTGCCCAATGCCATGTTCCGGGTGAAACTCGACAACGACCACACGATCCTCGCCCATACATCGGGCAAGATGCGCAAGAACCGTATCCGCGTGCTGGCAGGCGACCGCGTCACCGTCGAGATGACGCCCTACGACCTGTCCAAGGGCCGCATCACCTTCCGCTTCAAGTAGGCGTTGGGCGCCCCGTCGATCCCCCCGCTCGTCCTGGCCTCCGCTTCGCCGCGCCGGCTCGACCTGTTGCGGCAGGTCGGACTTGAGCCCGCCGAGATCGACCCCGCCGACATCGACGAAACCCCCGGACCCGGCGAGGCGCCGCGTGCCTATGCGCTGCGCATGGCCAAGGCGAAGCTCGCCGCCGTCGCCTGTCGCCATCCCGGCGCCGTCGTGCTGGCGGCCGACAGCGTCGTGGTCTGTGGCCGGCGCATCCTGCCCAAGGCCGAGACCGCACAAGAGGCGCGCGCCTGCCTGAAACTGCTGTCGGGCCGGCGGCACCGCGTGCTGGGCGGCATCGCCGTCGGCCGGCCGGATGGAACGGTACGCGCGCGGCTGGTCGAGACCGTGGTGCGCTTCAAGCGGCTCGAGACGGCCGAGCTCGACGACTATCTCCGCTGCGGCGAATGGCGCGGCAAGGCCGGCGGCTACGCCATCCAGGGCCGCGCCGCGCGCTTCATCGCCTTCGTCTCCGGCTCCTACAGCAATGTCGTGGGCCTGCCGCTGTTCGAGACGATGGGCCTGTTGAAGGCCGCGCAGCCGTGAGCAAGGTCGACCGGCTGATCTGCCACGTGCTGCCCAAGGCATTCCTGATGGCGCTGGTCGCCGAGGGCCGCCTGGTCGAGCTGCAGATCGTGCGTCGCGATAGCCCGTCGCGGGTCGAGAGCGTGTTCCTCGGCCGGCTCGAACGGGTGATGCCCGATCTCGATGCCGCCTTCGTCGATATCGGCATCGGCCGCTCGGGCTTCCTGCGCGCCGAGGATCGCGCCGGCAGCGACGACTGGCCGCCGGCCGGTGCGCCGCTGATGGTCCAGGTGCGAAACGACGGCGACGGCGAAAAGGGCCCGCGGCTTTCGATGAACGTCGCGGTCACCGGGCGCTACGTCGTCTATCATCCGGTCGGCGCGGGCGTCAGCTTCTCGCGCCGCATCGAAGGCGAGTCCGAGCGCGACCGGTTGCGCGGCCATGTCGAAGGATTGCTGGAGGGCGGCATCGTCCTGCGCACCGCCGCGGCCGGCGCCGCGCCGGACGTGCTGCGCATCGACGCCGAGCAGGTCATGGAGCGCTGGGAAGCGATCCGCCGCCAGGCCTTCGACGTCCAGCCGCCGGCCGATCTGTCGGCGCGCATTCCCGGCGAGCGCGATCCGATCGCCCGCCTGCTGCGCGACCACGGCGCCTCCCTGGAAGAGGTGATCCTCGACGAGCGCGCCATGGCGCGCGCGCTGCAGGACGAGATGGATCGCCTGGGCGAGAAGATCCGCGTGCGCTGGCACAACGGAGCGATGCCCGCCTTCGAGATCGACGATGTCGCGGGCCAGATCGACACCGCGCTCGCCCCGCGCATCGTGCTGGAAAGCGGCGTCGAGGTGCTGTTCGAGCCGGGCGAGACGCTGTGTGCCGTCGATGTCGACAGCGCCGCCGCCGGCGGCCGCCAGGGCCGCGCGCCGCGCCGGCCGATCGACGTCAACCTCGAGGCGGCGCCGGCGATCGCCCAGCAGCTCCGATTGCGCAACATCGCGGGCGCGGTGGTGATCGACTTCGTCACCATGCGCAGCACCTACGACCGCGACAAGGTGCAGGCCGCCCTGGCCGAGGCGATGGCCGACGATCCGGTGCCGACGCAGCTCTACGGCTTCACGCGGCTCGGTCACTTCGAGTTGACGCGCGCGCGGCGCGGCGCGACCTTGGCGGCCCAGCTCGAGGCATTGGAAAAAGGCGATGACTGACCGATCTACCCCACCGCTGCGCGCGGTGCGGATAATAGAAGCCAAGTGTGCGATCTGCGGCAAACCCGCTGCCGCCCAGTACCGGCCGTTCTGCTCCAAGCGCTGCGCCCATATCGATCTCGGTCGCTGGCTGAAGGAAGGCTATCGCGTGCCGACCAACGAGGGCCCGACCGAAGACGAGTCCGGCGGCGAGGGGCGGCGGCCAACTGGACAGGAAAGCTGACGCGTCCTATACAGCCCGCCGCCAGCCGAACGGTATGCCCAGGTAGCTCAGTTGGTAGAGCATGCGACTGAAAATCGCAGTGTCGGTGGTTCGATTCCGCCCCTGGGCACCATTCCCTAAAATGCACCCCTGCTTTTGAGATGATGACGGTTGAGAGCGCGCGCCGCCCTATCGGCCTGTTTGCTCCTGTCGCCGTCGCGCTCGTAGACCTTGCTCGCCGCGTCGCTCTCGTGCGCCATGACCGCCTTGCGGGCTTCACACTCTAAACCGAGATCGTACAATTCCTTACCGAGTAAGTTGCTGCTGAGCCCGCTTCACCCCGAGGTCCGGACCCTATCTGCCCCGCATACTTCTTCCGGGAAGTGCCAGTAGCGGACATGGTCATGCGGTGTCGTGAGTGGTAGCTTCGCTGGTCAAACCTTCGCTGGCCATCCTCTTAGGCAGACGAATGTTGGTTTAGGACCTTCTCAGCCCAATGGCGGCCACCTGACGGCGGATCCGGCAGATGAATCCATCTCCTTGGTTAGGCGCTGGTGGCGTTAGTAACCTCCAGATGTTGTGGGAGGACGGCGAACGCGTGTTCTGCAGAGGAGAGCGCCACGCCGACGGTGATCGGACCGCCGTGCTGGCCGTGCTGGCCGCCGCGGAGCATCCGACACCGGCCACCCTCGATCGCCTTGCTCGCGAATACGGATTGAAGGACGAGCTGGACGGGGCGTGGGCGGTGCGGCCGCTCGAGCTCGTCCGCGACCGCGGTCGGATCATGCTGGTGCTCGAGGACACGCGCAGCGAGCCACTGCACCGATTGCTCGGCCCGCCCATGGAGGTGCGGAGCTTTCTGCGCCTCGCCATCGCCCTCGCTGCGGCCCTCACACAGGTCCATCGACGCGGCCTGGTCCACAAGGACATCAAGCCGACCAATATCCTGGTGAACCGCACCACCGGAGAGGTCAAGCTCACCGGTTTCGGCATCGCTTCGCGCTTGCCGCGCGAGCGGCAGGCGCCGGCGCCGCCCGAGTCGATCGCGGGCACGCTCGCCTATATTGCGCCCGAGCAAACCGGACGCATGAACCGCTCGATCGACTCCCGCAGCGACCTCTACGCCCTGGGTGTCACGCTCTACCAGATGCTGACGGGCTCGCTGCCGTTTACCGCGGCCGATGCCATGGAGTGGGTCCACTGCCATATCGCCAGAAAGCCGGCGCCGCCCAGCGAGCGGCTGGCGACTGTCCCGGGCGCGCTCTCCGCCCTCGTCCTGAAGCTGCTCGCCAAGACCGCCGAGGAGCGCTACCAGACCGCCGCCGGCCTGGAGCGCGACCTGCGGCGCTGCCTTGCGGCATGGGAGGCTCAACACCGGATCGACGCCTTTCCGCTCGGCCAACAGGACACACCTGACCGGCTTTTGATTGCAGAGAAACTCTACGGGAGAGCGCGCGAGCTCGATGCTTTGCTCGCCTCTTTCGATCGCGTGGTCAGGAGCGGCGCGCCGGAGCTGGTGCTGGTCACAGGATATTCCGGCATCGGCAAGTCCGCCGTCGTCCACGAGCTGCACAAGGCGCTGGTGCCGCGGGGGCTCTTCGCATCGGGCAAGTTCGACCAGTACAAACGCGACATCCCGTATTCGACGCTGGTCCAGGCTTTTCAGAGCCTGGTGCGGCCCCTTCTCGGCAAGAGCGAGGCCGAGTTGGCGAGCTGGCGCGAAACGCTTCTGGAGGCGCTGGGGCCGAACGGACGGCTCATGGTCGACCTTGTCCCCGAACTGAACCTTGTGATCGGAGAACAGCCGCCGGTCCCCGAACTCTCTCCACAAGACGCGCAAAGACGTTTCCAGCTGGTGTTCCGGAGGTTCATCGGTGTGTTCGCGCGGCCCGAACATCCGCTGGCGCTCTTCCTCGACGATCTGCAATGGCTCGACGCGGCCACACTCGATCTGCTCGAGGATCTGCTGACCCAGACGGACGTGCAGCACCTGCTGCTGATCGGCGCCTACCGGGACAACGAGGTCGATGCCGCGCATCCGCTGATGCGCAAGCTCGAAGCAATCAAGAACGAAGGTGCAAAGGTAGAGGAGATCACGCTCGCGCCGCTTGCCCATGAGCACCTGGGGCAGTTGATTGCGGATGCGCTACGCTGCGAGCCGAGGCGCGCCGCACAGCTGACGCAACTGGCGCACGATAAGACCGCCGGCAACCCGTTCTTCGTCGTTCAGTTTCTTTACGCGCTCGCCGAGGAACACTTGCTCGCGTTCGATCATGGTTCGTCCCGCTGGACGTGGGACCTCGAGCGCATTCGCGCCAAGGGTTACACCGACAATGTGGTGGACCTCATGGTCGGCAAGCTCACGCGCCTCCCGGCCGAAACGCAGAGGGCGCTGCAGTCTCTGGCCTGCCTCGGCAACGTCGCCGAGATCACGATGCTGTCGATCGTTCTCGGGACTTCGGCGGAGCAGGTCCAGGCGGCACTGTGGGAGGCGGTCCGTCAGGAGCTGGTTGAGCGCCTGGACGGGGCCTACAGGTTTACCCACGACAGGGTGCAGGAAGCCGCCTATTCGCTGATCCCCGACGCATCGCGTGAAGCGGACCACCTGCGGATCGGCCGGCTGCTGGCGGCGCGGACGCCGCCGGACCAGCTTGAGGAGGCGATCTTCGAGATCGTCAATCAGCTCAACCGCGGCGCGACGCTGATCACTGCGCGAGAGGAACGTGAGCAGCTCGCTGAGCTCAACCTGATCGCCGGCAAGCGAGCCAAGGCTTCGACCGCTTACGCCTCGGCGCTCACCTATCTCATCGCTGGTACGACTCTGTTGACGGAGGATTGCTGGGAACGCCGGCACGAGCTCATCTTCGCGCTCGAGCTGGATCGGGCCGAATGCGAGTTCCTGACCGGCGCGCTGGCGGAAGCGGAGGAGCGCTCAACGGAGCTGCCAACGCGCGCCGCCAATACAGTCGAACAGGCGACCGTCGCGTGCTTGCGCATGGAACTGTACCTGACCCTCGATCAGAGCGGCCGCGCCGTCGCGGTCGGCCTCGACTACCTCCGGCATCTGGGCATTGAGTGGTCTCCGCATCCGACGGCAGAGGACGCGCGCCGGGAATACCAGCGGGTCTGGTCAACCCTCGGAGACCGCCCGATCGAGGCACTCGTCGAGCTGCCTTTGATGAGCGACCCGACATCCCTCGCCACTCTGGATGTTCTGACCAAACTCGCGGTGCCTGCCTGGTATACGGATGCGAACCTGCTCTCCTTGGTCATTTGTCGGACCGTCAATCTCAGCCTCGAGGGCGGCAACTGTGACGCCTCGTGCTTCGCCTATGTGACGCTTGGCTTGCTCGCCGGACCGCACTTCGGCGACTACCAGGCCGGATTTCGATTCGGCCGGCTCGGCTATGACCTGGTCGAACAGCGCGGGCTGAAGCGCTTCCAGGCCAGGACCTACATGAATTTTGGAAATGTCGTCCTGCCGTGGACGAGGCATGTCCGGGCGGGCCGCGACGTGGTGCGCCGCGCGTTTGAGGCCGCGAACCAGACCGGTGACCTCGTTTTTGCGGCGTACTGCTGCCATCACGTGAACACGAACCTTCTCGCGGCGGGCGATCCGCTCGATGAGGTGCAAGCCGAGGCCGAGCGTGGCCTCGCGTTTGCGCAGAAGATGCGGTTCGGTCTTGCCATTGACTTCATCGCAGCGCAGCTCGGGCTCATTCGGACGCTCCGCGGCTCGACGCCGCATTTCGGTTGCTTTGACGATGCGCAGTTTGACGAACTCCGGATGGAGCGCCGTTTTTTAGAAAATCCAAATTTAGCGATTGCCGAGTGCTGGTACTGGATCCGCAAGCTGCAGGCGCGCTTCTTCGCCGGCGACTATGCGGCCGCCGTCGAGGCCTCAGAGAGGGCGCAACGGCTGCTGTGGACATCGCCGTCACTGTTCGATACGGCGGAGTACCACTTCTACGGTGCACTCTGCCGGGCGGCATCCTGCGAGTTCGCAGCGGCCAGCGAGCGACGGCAGCATGTCGAGGCTCTGGTCGCGCACCACCGACAGCTCGAGATCTGGGCGGCAAATTGCCCGGAGAATTTCGAGAACCGCGCCGCACTGGTCGGGGCGGAGATCTCCCGGATCGAAGGCCGCGCACTCGATGCCATGGACCTTTACGAACAGGCCATCCGCTCGGCCCGCGCCAACGGCTTTGTCCACAACGAGGCGCTCGCCTACGAACTGGCCGCGCGCTTCTACGCGGCGCGTGGCTTCGAAGAGGTCGCGCAGATGTATCGACGGAAGGCGCGCGACGGCTATGTCGCTTGGGGCGCCGATGGCAAGGTGCGGCAACTCGACGAGATGTATCCGCACCGCAGGGAGGAAGAGCGAGCGCCAGGTCCAACAGGCACGATCGGGGCGCCGGTCGAACACCTCGACCTCGCGACCGTGATCAAGGTGTCGCAGGCCATCTCGGGCGAGATCGTCCTGGAAATGCTGATCGACACGCTCATGCGCACGGCCATTGAGCAGGCCGGTGCCGAACGAGGTGTATTGATTCTTTCGCGCGACGCCGAGTCGCGAATCGAGGCGGAAGCCACGATGGGCGGTGACGCGGTGGTCGTGCAGCTGCGCAACCAGCCCGTGAGCGCGGCCGTGCTGCCGGAGTCGGTGCTCCACTATGTCCTGCGCACCCGGGAGAGCGTCATTCTCGACGATGCCGCCGCCCAGTCGCCGTTTGCCGCGGATCCCTACCTCCGTCAGCGCCAGGCGCGGTCCATTCTCTGCCTGCCCTTGATCACGCAGGCCAAGCTGATCGGCGTGCTCTATCTCGAGAATACCCTGACCTCCCGGGCCTTCGCGCCGGCCCGCAGCGCGGTGCTGAAGCTGCTCGCCTCGCAGGCAGCGATCGCGCTGGAGAATGCTCGTTTGTACCGCGACCTGGAACAACGCGAGGCCAAGATCCGGCGGCTGGTCGACGCCAACATCATCGGGATCTTCATCTGGGACCTCGAAGGTCGAACTATCGACGCCAACGACACGTTTCTCCGCATGGTGGGATACGACCGTGAGGATCTTGTCTCCGATCGGGTGCGCTGGACGGACCGGACACCGCCGGAATGGCGCAGCCGCGACGCACAGGCCGTTGAAGAGATGAAGATGACCGGGACCTCACAACCGTTCGAGAAGGAGTTCTTGCGCAAGGATGGCAGCCGTGTGCCCGTGTTGGTGGGCGCGGCCGGTTTCGACGAACAACGCGACGAGGGCGTCGCCTTCGTGCTGGATCTGACCGAGCGCAAGCGGGCGGAAGCCGAAGCCCGCGAGAGCGAGCGGCGCTACCGCGAGATGCAGATGGAGGTCGCGCACGCCAACCGCGTCGCAACCATGGGACAACTCACGGCCTCAATCGCCCACGAAGTGAACCAGCCCATCGCCGCGGCCGTCACCAACGCCCAGGCGGCGTTGCGCTGGCTGGCGGCGCGACCGCCGGATCTGGAGGAGGTCCGGCAGGCACTCGACCACATCGTCAAGGATGCCAAGCGCGCCGGCGACGTCATCGGCCGAATCCGTGAAATCATCAAGAAAGCGCCGCCACGGAAAGACCGGATGGACATGAACGAGGCGATCCGCGAGGTAATTGAGCTCACGCGCGGCGAAGCGGCCAAGAACGGCGCCTCGGTGCAGACGGCACTCGGGAAGGGTTTGCCACCCATCGATGGAGATCGCGTACAATTGCAACAAGTCGTCCTCAATCTCATCGTCAACGCTGTCCAGGCAATGGGCACCGTCGCGGAAGGACCGCGAGAGTTGTTCATCACCACCGCTCGAGCCGAACCGAATGGTGTGCTGGTCGCGGTGAAGGATTCGGGACCAGGCGTGACGCCGGCTAACCTCGAGCAGCTCTTCGCTCCGTTCTACACGACGAAGCCCGACGGTTTGGGCATGGGGCTGTCGATCTGCCGGTCGATCATCGAAGCTCATGGTGGTCGGTTGTGGGTGGCCTCCAACCTGCCCAGAGGCGCCATTTTTCACTTCACGGTGCCCACCCACACGGGCAGCGCGTCGTGATTTGGGCACTGCGACAGCTATTTGCCGACATATAGCCTGCGCGCAGAAGCGGCGAGCGTGTGCCACGAGGCGCATGTCCAATCTGGGTCGAGGCTGCGTGAAAACGCTGGAAGCTGTTGTCGGGACGCCACAATGGAATCGAGGATGTAGTCTCAGCAATTGTTTGTTGTGCGTGAGGCGAGCGGTCTGAATCAATCTTGCGTTTAAAGCAGTGCATCTGGCCGCGACCGCGCCCGATGGCCGCACGATGCGGCTGACGCCGTCCCGTTCATAAACCTCCGCGGCACAATGAGGAGCGGCGTTACCTTCTCGCCAGTTGCTCCAGAGGCGCGAGGAGGGAATTTCAAAGGAGGGCTTCCGCAGCTTCGCTCATAGATGCCTCTCCCGCATCATGCGTGCCCTCGAGGATGAGAACATCGCGCGCCGACCAACGCGCGAGCACCCTGTCGCCGATATCCAGCGCGTCGCGAAAGAAGTCCTCGTCGAAGACGTTGGCGACGAACTCCTCGCCGGCCGGCCGTTGAATCGTAACCTTGACATAGGCTCCTTGATATTCAATCGCGTGGACCTCGCCGAGCAATGCGTTGACTTCGTTTGACGGTGTGGCGCCGCCCTCCGCCTTGCTTACGGAAACCCGATCGCGGCGGATCGAACCGACGAGACGCGATCCTTTGCCGAGCCTCTCCTTGTCCACCGCGATCGACAAGCGCGCGCCGTCATCGCCGGCCACGATCGCGTGTCCGTCAACGACGCTCTCCACGATTCCGGTGAGAACATTCTGGCCACCCATGAAGCGGGCCACGTAGGCGTTCCGGGGCGCGGTGAAAATTTCGCGGGCGCTCGCCGCCTGCTCGATCCGTCCTTGCGCCATGACGACGACCAGATCGGAGACCGCAATTGCTTCGAGCTGCGTGTGCGTCACGTGGATGAAGGTGATGCCAAGGTCCTTTTGCACGCGCCGCAATTCGCCGCGCATGCGCAATCGCAAATATTCGTCGAGCGCCGAGAGGGGCTCATCGAGAAGGAGCACGCGGGGGTTGGTGATGAGGGCGCGGGCGAGCGCCACCCGCTGTTGTTGCCCACCGGACAGCTGCGCCGGGAGCCGGTCGACGAAGCGCTCCATGCGTACCTTGGCCAACAGATCTCGTGCCTGTCGATGGCGTTCGGCCTTGCTGGAGCCGCGCATTTTTAGCGCAAAGGCCACGTTGTCGAGTACGCTGCGGTGCGGAAACAACGCGTAGCTCTGAAACATCATCGCCGTACCGCGCTGCACCGGCGACAATCCCGTGACCGCCTCGCCCCCTATGCGAATCTCTCCTGTCGTCGGCGTGTCGTGCCCCGCAATCATGCGCAGGATCGTCGTCTTGCCGCAGCCGGAGGGTCCCAGAAGGCAGCAATAGCCCTTATCCGGAATCGTCAGGTTGAGATCGCTGACTGCCGCCATGTCGCCGAAGCGCTTGGTGACTCCGACAATGTTGATCTCGCCGTTCCTGGTTTCCGACAACATTTGAAGCTCCGCAGATCTCAGATCGGCCCGCCGGTACCGCGCGTGCGCCGGCGCTGAATGACGGCGATCGAGATGAGCGCAACACCGATGACGATGAAAGAGACGACGGTGGTGACCGCGCCGACCGCATAGAGCGCCGGCGAGGTGACGTTGGTGGTCATCGCCCAGATTTCGAGCGGCAGGGTGTTCGCGCTGCCCGCGGTCAGCGCCGTGCGGGCGATCTCGTCATAGGACAGCGTGAAGCCGAACAGCGCGACGCCGATGATGCCG
>DASZJU010000150.1:0-17509 GCA_035947815.1 Reyranella sp. | reverse complement strand
GGAATGCCCTCCGCCGCTCCTTGAATGCTCGTCATTGGTGTCTTCTCCCTTTCTTGCTTCCCTGCTTGCTCAAGTCTGCGGGGCGGCTTTCTCCGGACGGCAGACAACACAATGCACTGGTCGTTCAGACCTATCCGCCAGTGGTTTTCGCTTCGTTCCTACTGCAATCGTTGGATGTAGCCCAGCATTTCCCGGCCGGCTTTGCCGGCTCATTCGTTGAGTAGATGATCTGCGACGACCGGTGTTCTCTCAATCAAAATATCGCCTGCCGACACAAAAAAACGTTATTTGGCGGCGGGCCTGCCGGTCATCGCTCTAGAGTCCCAGAGTCAGTTGCGGCGGCGCCTGCGGGGCCCCGGTACTCATGTTCGACAGCGACACGCCCAGCAATCGGACGCGCTTCTCCAGAGGGAACACCGTGCGCACCAGCTCGAGGCTGGTCCGTTCCAGCACTTCCCGGCTCGACACCGGCTCGGACAGGGTGCGGCTGCGGGTCACGATCTGGAAATCGGCATACTTGATCTTCACCGTGACGGTGCGGCCGGCGATACCGGTGCGCTCGCAGTACGACCAGACATCCTCCAGCACCGCGGCGATGCCTTGCTCGATCTCGGTCGGCCGGCCGAGATCCTGCATGAAGGTCGTCTCCGAGCCGACCGACTTGCGCGGCCGGTTGGGCACGACCCGGCGATCGTCCTGGCCGCGGGCAATGGCGTAGTAGTAGGTCCCCGCCTTGCCGAAATACTCTTCCAGGAACTCGAGCGACTGCGCCTTGAGGTCGGCGCCGCTGTGAATGCCGAGCCGGTTCATTTTTTCCGCCGTCTTCGGACCGACGCCGTGGAACTTGGCCACCGGCAGGCCCTCGACGAAGGCCGGACCTTTTTCAGGCGGGATCACCGTCTGGCCGTTGGGCTTGCGATGGTCGGAGGCGAGCTTGGCCAAAAACTTGTTGTAGGAGATGCCGGCCGAGGCGGTGAGGCCCGTGCGCTCGAGGATGCGGGCGCGGATCTCGCGCGCGATCTCGCTGGCCAGTGGCATGCCCTTTGAGTTGGTGGTGACGTCGAGATAGGCCTCGTCGAGCGACAGCGGTTCGACCAGCGGCGTGTAGTCGAGGAAGATCTCGCGGATCTGGCGCGACACCTCCTTGTAGACGTCGAAGCGCGGCTTGACGAACACCAGCTCAGCGCACAGCCGCTTGGCCGTCGCCGACGGCATGGCCGAGCGCACGCCGAAGGTGCGCGCCTCGTAGCTCGCCGCCATGACCACCCCGCGCTCGCGCCCGCCCACCGCCACGGGCTTGCCGCGCAGCTCAGGCGCGTCGCGCTGCTCGACGGACGCGTAGAAAGCGTCCATGTCGACATGGATGATCTTGCGGATCTCCGGCTCGGCCATGCCGCTAGCCTATCCCTCCCGCGCTCTTCCTGCCTCCCCCGTTCGCGCCTCAGAAGGCGCCGAGACGGGCGAGGCAGAGAGCTAAATCGCCGTCAGGCGTTGCAGGAGATGAGCCCGCACATTGTCGATATGGGTCTGCATGACCGCGCGTGCAGCTTCGCCGTCGCCGGCGGCCAGCGCCTCGACGATCGCCAGGTGCTCGTCGCAGACCTGGTCGACACGCTCAGGCAGGCGGCCCAGCCTGAACATGGCGGTGCGCTTGCGAAGATCGCCGATCGCGGTCGCGAGCACCGGGTTGCCCGACGCCGCGGCGATGGCGGCATGGAAGTCGCGGTCGTCCTGGCGCGCGGTGTCGCCCAGACCGTCGCGGCGCAGGCGCGCGATACGCTCGCGAGCGTCGGCGATGACGGAAGGGGCGATCTTGCCCGCCGCCAGTCGTGCCGCTTCGCCCTCCAGGAGGCGACGCACCGCGAGGGCGTGCAGGAATGTCTCCATCGAATAAGGTCGCACGACCAGCGCACCGCCGCGTTGGCGCTCGAGCGTGCCTTCGCCTTCCAGCCGCCGCACCGCCTCGCGCACGGGCGTGCGCGACATGCCGAGCCGCACCGCGATCAGCCGTTCTGTCACCGGTTCGCCCGCGGCGATGGTGCCGCGCAGGATCATGTCGAGCAGCGCGCCATAGGCCACGACCGAAAGCTTCTGGCCATCGCCCGCAGCAACATCGTCGGCGACTAGCGTATCCATTGTACCAATGGTATACCATCTGAATTCCACAAGGGGAAGCACCATGACGACGGCGAGCAACGACGAGATCCGCATCCTCACACCGTCGGGCATGCTGGGCTACGGCTTCCCGGTCGATCACTTCAAGATGGGTTTGGCGCAGAAGCCGCACGCCATAACCATCGATTCGGGGTCGACCGACTCAGGTCCGCAGAAGCTTGGGCTCGGCGAGATGACCTGCAGCCGCGAAGCTTATGTGAAGGACATCGAGGTCCTGCTGGCGGCGCAGCATGAGGCCAGGATTCCGCTGCTGATCTCCTCGGCCGGCGGCGACGGCACCAATCTTCACGTCGATGTCTTTCGCGACATCATTGCGGATATCGCCCGCAAGCGCGGCTGGCACTTCAAGCTCGCCTCGATCTATGCCGACATCGACAAGGCCCACATCGCGCGCGAGCTTTTGGCCGGTCGCATCGAGCCGCTGGGTCCCGTGCCGCCGCTCGACCAGCGCGAGGTCGACGCGGCGACCGTCGTGGTGGCGCAGATGGGAGCCGAGCCGTTCGTCAAGGCGCTCGACGAAAGTGAAGGCGTCGACGTGGTGCTGGGCGGCCGGTCCTACGATCCCTCGCCGACCGCGGCGATGGCGATCCGCGCCGGCTTCGATCCGGCGCTCGCCTGGCATATGGGCAAGATCATGGAATGCGGCGCGCTCTGCGCCGAGCCGGTCGGCCGCAACGTCATGGGCTATCTGCGGCGCGACCACTTCGAGATCGAACCGCTCAATCCCGCCGAGCGCTGCACCACGGCCTCGGTGGCGGCCCATACGCTCTACGAAAAGACCCATCCCTTCCTGCTGGCCGGTCCGGGCGGCACGCTCGATCTTTCCAACTGCAAGTACGAACAGGTGACCGACCGGCGCGTGCGCGTGTCGGGCAGCCGATTCGAGCCCAGCAAGCACTACACGGTGAAGCTTGAAGGGGCGAAGACCTCGGGCTGGCGCAGCATCTTCATCGCCGGCGCGCGCGATCCGATCTTCATCTCCCAGATCGACGAGATCCTGGACAAGGTGCTGGCCGGCACGCGCGCCTACTTCGCCGAAGTGCCGGAAGAGAGCTACCGCATCATTCCCCATATCTACGGCAAGAACGGCGTGATGGGCGAGCTCGAGCCGGTCAGGACGCCGGCACACGAGCTTTGCATCATCGTCGAGGTCGCGGCGGCCACCCAGTCGCTCGCCACCGCGATCTGCGGCAAGGCGCGCACCAGCCTGATGCACTCGCCCTATCCCGGCCGCATCGCCACCGCGGGCAACCTCGCCTCGCCCTTCACGCCGCTCGAGATCCCGCTCGGCGAAGCCTGCGAGTTCAACGTCTATCACCTGATGAAGGTCGACAGCCCCACCGCGTTGTTCCCCATCCGCTACGAGGAAATCTGACCGTGGCCACCCACCCGACCCCGCTGCGCGACATCGCCAAGGTGATCCGCAGCAAGAATGCCGGACCCTTCGAGATCACGCTCGATATCGTGTTCAAGACCAAGGAGGATTTCGAGGCGGTGAAAAAGAGCGGCGTGATCACCAAGGAGTTGGTGTCGCAGCTTTACAACGTGCCGACCCAGAACATCATCACTTTCGGCTTTTTCGACCTCGTCAACGCCGTGAAGATCACCCTGCCCCGCCCACGCCCCCAGGGCGGCGTGGGCGAGACCGACATGCATGCCGCCCAGCAGCACGTGCCGCTGCAGGAGATCCGCGTGCCGTGGCCGGCGCCATGATCGGCCGCCGCAGCCTGCTCGGCGCCGCGGCGGTGCTGGGCCTTGGCGGCCGGGCTTCGGCCGAGGCTTGGCCGTCGCGGCCGATCAAGCTCGTGGCGCCGTTCGCGCCGGGCGGCGGCTCGGACTTCACCAGCCGGCTGATCGCCGAGAAGATGAGCGTGCGCCTCGGCCAGACCATGCTCGTTGAAAACAAGCCGGGCGCCGGCGGCAATCTTGGCGCGGAAGCGGCGATCAAGGCGCCGGCCGACGGCTACACCTATCTCACCATCTCGGGCAGCTACACGATCAACTCGATCCTGCACAAGCCGTCCTTCGATTCGCTGGCCGACATCGTGGCGATCGGCCAGTTCACCGACGAGCCGACGGTGCTCACGGTAAATCCCACGCTGCCCGCCAGGACGCTCAAGGAGCTGGTCGAGCTCTGCAAGCGCGAGCCCGGCAAGCTCACCTACGGCTCGAGCGGTCCGGGCGGGCTGGTGCATCTCGGCACCGAATTCTTCCTCGACGCTGCCGGCATCAAGGCGACACACGTGCCCTATCGCGGCACGGCGCCGGCGCTTACCGACCTGTTGGCCGGCAACCTGCAGTTCCTGACCGGCGGCACCACGACCATGCTGCCCTACATCAAGAGCGGCAAGCTGCGGGGCCTGGCGATCAGCGCCACCAAGCGGCTGGCGGCTGCGCCCGATATCCCGTCCTACGGCGAACAGGGCTATCCAACGCTCGACTTCAACCTGTGGCACGGCATGATCGGCCCCAAGGGCATCCCCGACGAGATCGTGCGGCGCATGAATGGCGAGCTCGACGCCGTGCTGAAGAGCCGCGAGGTCTCGAACCGCCTGGCCGAGGACGGCGTCATCGCCGTCGGCGGCACGTCGGAGGCCTTCATGGCCACCATCCGTGCCGAAGTCGAACGCTGGCAGACATTCATCGCTCGCACCGGGATCAAGCTCGAGTAGCTGGGGACGCGCGACTCCGGTCGCGCGTCTTTGCCCGAGCCAAAGAAGATCGCGCCACTGGAGTGACGCGCCCCCAGCTAGCGCGACCAGAACCTCCACCATTGCCGCGGCGGCGCGATGCTTTGCATTGTCGGTATCGGCGGTTGAGGGGTCTGGTCGACGCCGCCGATCGGCATAGGCGCCGGCAGATCGGTGTCGCGCCAGCCGCCGCCCAATGCCAGCACCAGGTTGGCGCTGGCAGTCAGCCGGCTCAGCCGAATGTTGAGCAGGGTCTGCTCGGCGCCCAGCGCGGTGGTCTGGGTCGTCACCACGGTGGTGTAGGGCACCGTGCCCTGTGTGTACTGGTTGAGCGACAGCTCTTCGGCCTGGCGCGCGGAGGCGACAGCGGCGCGCTGCACCTGTTCCTGCAGCACCAGGACGCGCTGCTGGACGAGCGCATCCTCGATCTGCTGGAAGGCGACAAGGATGGTCTGGCGATAAAAGGCGACCTGGGCGTCATATTTGGCCCGGGCGCCTTCGACCTGCGCCTTGAGTGCGCCGCCATCGACCAGGGTGGCGGCGAGCTGTGGGCCGAACGACCACACCGCGTTGCTGAGTTGCAGCAGCGGGAGCAGGCTGCTGGCCACCAAGGTGACGGTGCTGGCGAGCGTGATGTTGGGATAGTAGGCGGCCTGGGCCACGCCGATCTGGGCATTGGCCTGCGCCATCAGGCGTTCGGCGGCGGCGATGTCGGCCCGCCGCTCGAGCAGCGTCGACGGCACGCCGGCGTCGAACGTCGGCACCTCCTCCGGCAGCGGCCCGGGTTCCAGGCTGAAAGCCGACGGCGACTTGCCGACCAGGACCGCGACCGCATGTTCGAACACGGCGCGGTTGATGTTCTCGGCGACGAGAAGGGCACGGGTCAGCTCGAGCTGGGTCTGCGCCTGCGCCAGGTCGACGCGCGAGACGATGCCGGCGTCGAGCTGGTTCTGCACGATCTCGGCCGAGCGCGTAAAGGCCGCCACCGAGGCCTCGAAGAGCAGGATGCGCTGCTCGGAGATACGCATCGAGAAATAGTTGATCGCCACGTTGGCCTGCGCCGACAGCCGGGCGTTGGCGAGGTCGGCGGCGCTCGCCTGGGCGGCCGCCGAATCGCTCTCGATCTGGCGCCGGATGCGTCCCCACAGGTCAGCCTGCCAGGCGAGCGACGGGCCCATGGTAAACTGGCTCAAGCTGCCCGAGCCCGAACTCACGATGCCGCCTTGCGTGCTGCGGCCACCACCGGTGCCGCTGCCGCTCTGGGTGTAGCCGGCGGCGCCCGAAATCGTCGGATAGAGACCCGACGCATCCTGCCGGACGAGGGCGCGCGCCTGACGGTAGGCCGCCTCGGCCTGCATGAGGGTCTGGTTGGAGATGTCGACCTGGGCCGCCACCCGATCGAGCACGGGATCGTCGTACATCGTCCACCATGGCCCGCGGTCGATGGCGTCGCGCGGCTGGGCGGGCTGGAAGTTCGCGGCCGCGCCGATCACCGGGCCCGTCGTCTCCTTGAACTCAGGCACCGGCGGGTCGGCCGGCGGCGGCCGCTTGTAATTCGGCCCGACCATGCAGGCAGATAGCGACAGGGCCGTGGCCAGGGCCACGGCCCGACGGGATGCCGTCATGCCGGCGCCCCGGCACTGCCCGTTCCCGTGCTTCCCAGGGCACGGGCCACGCGGCTGGGCCGGTCGCGATCGCGGCGGCGGAAGCGGTCGAGGTAGAGGTAGATCACGGGCGTCGTATAGAGGGTCAGGATCTGGCTCACGAACAGGCCGCCGATGATCGAGATTCCGAGCGGCTGGCGCAACTCCGCACCGTCGCCGAAGCCCAGCGCCAGCGGCAGCGCGCCCAGGATGGCCGCCATGGTGGTCATCAGGATCGGGCGGAAGCGCAGCGTCGCCGCCTGGTGGATCGCCTCGCTGGGCTCGAGCCCCTCGTTGCGCTCGCGCTCCAGCGCCACGTCGATCATCATGATGGCGTTCTTCTTGACGATGCCGACCAGCAGCAACACGCCGATCATGGCGATGATGCTGAATTCGACGCCCGTCAGCCTGAGCGCCAGCAGCGCGCCGATGCCGGCCGACGGCAGGGTCGACAGGATCGTGATCGGGTGGATGTAGCTCTCATAGAGGATGCCGAGCACGATATAGACTGCGGCGAGTGCCGCCAGCACCAGCAGGAGCTGGTTGTTGAGCGAATCCTGAAAGGCCTTCGCCGTGCCCTGGAAGGAGCCATGGATCGTGGACGGCAGGCCGATCTCGCGCATGGCTTCGTTCACATAGGCGACGGCATCGCTCAGCGTCTTGCCCGGCGCCAGGTTGAACGAGATCGTGCTGGTGACGAACAGACCCTGATGATTGACGGCAAGCGGCGTCGTGCCGAAATCGTAACGCGTCACCGACGGTAGCGGGATCATCGTTTCCGGCGTGGTGCTGACGGCCGCACCGGTCGAAGCCGAACCGCGACCGCTGACGGCGATCTGGTTGGTGAGCTGGTTACGCACCGCCTGTGCAGGATCGACCGCGCCCGCCGCCAGCGGTGCCGTCGACACGATGGCGGCGGTTGCCTGCGCGCCGCTGATCGCGCCGCCCGACGTGCTGACATAGATGTCCTTCAGCGACTCCGGATTCGCCCAGTACTCCGGCGAGACCTCCATGACGATATGGTACTGGTTCAGCGCATTGTAGATGGTCGAGACCTGGCGCTGGCCGAAGGCGTCGTAGAGCGTCGACGAAATGCTGCGGGTATTGACGCCAAGCCGGGCAGCGGCATCGCGGTCGATCACGAGGTTGACCTGCAGGCCGTTCTGCGCCTGATCCGAGTCGACATCCGTGATGATCGACGAATCCTTCCGCAAGGCCTCCAGCAGCTTGGGTCCCCAGACGTAAAGGTCGGGCAGCGAATCGGACTGCAGGCTGAATTGGTACTGCGAGTTGCCCTGGCGGCCGCCGACGCGGATATCCTGCACCGCTTGCATGAAAAGCTGGGCGCCGGCGACTTGGGCGAGCTTAGGACGCAATCGGGCGATCACCTGGTCAGCCGACAGCGTGCGTTCGCCGAGCGGCTTCAGAGTGGCGAACATGAAGCCCGAGTTGGTCGAGTAGCCGCCGGTGAAGCCGGCTACGCTGGCGATATCCGGATCCTCCCGGACGATCTGCATGAACTGCCGGAATTTCTGGCGCATCGCCTGGAACGAAATGCTCTGGTCGGCGCGGATGCCGGCGATGATGCGCCCGGTGTCCTGCTGCGGAAAGAAGCCCTTGGGGATCGTCACGTAGAGATAGACGTTGAGGAGCACGGTCGCCAGGAAGACGAACATCGTCGCCAGCGGATGGCGCAACACCACGCCGAGGGTGCGGCCGTAGAAGCTCTGGAGCCCGTTGAAGCCGCGTTCGCTGGCGCGAAAGAACCATCCGGGCGGCCGCGTGCTGTGGGGCCGCAGCACAAAGGCGCACAGCATGGGCGTCGTGGTGAGCGACACGACCATCGAGATCAGGATGGCGATCGTGAGCGTGATCGCGAATTCGCGGAACAGCCGGCCGACGATGCCGCCCATCAGCAGGATGGGAATGAACACCGCGATCAGCGACAGGCTCATCGAGACGACGGTGAAGCCGACCTCGCGGGCGCCCTGCAGCGCCGCCTCGACCCTCGACATGCCCGCCTCGATGTGCCGCGAGATGTTCTCGAGCACGATGATGGCGTCGTCGACCACGAAGCCGGCGGCGATCGCCATCGCCATCAGCGACAGGTTGTTGATGCTGAAGCCCAGCAGATACATGCCGCCGAACGTGCCGATCAGCGACACTGGGACGACAACCGAGGCGACGAAACCGGCGCGGACCGAGCGCAGGAAGGCGAAGGTGACCAGAATGACCAGGATGGTGCTGGCCATCAGCGCGTGCTCGACTTCGCGCAGCGAAGCGCGGATGGTCGTGGTGCGGTCGGCTACCGTCTGCACGTCGACATCGTTGGGCAGCGCCGCTTGCAGCTCGGGCAGCAGCGCCTTGATCTGGTCCACCGTCTCGATGACGTTGGCATTGGGCTGCAGGTAGATGATCACCAGCACCGAGCGCTTGCCGTTGGCCTGGCCCTCGTTGCGGATGTTCTCGGTCGAATCGATCACCTCGGCGACGTCCGACAGGCGTACCGGCGCACCGTTGCGCCAGGCAATGATGAGATCGCGATATTCGGCGGCGGTGCGCGCCTGGTCGTTGGAGTAGAGCTGATAGCGCCGTTCACCGATCTCGAGCGCGCCCTTGGGTGAATTGGCATTGGCAGCCGCGATGGCCGCCCGAACGCTTTCCAGGCCCACGCCATACTTCGACAAGCTCGTCGGATTGAGCTCGATCCGCACGGCCGGCAGCGAGCTGCCGCCCAGCACCACCTGGCCGACACCGCTCACCTGGCTCAAGCTCTGCTGCAGGACGTTGGAAGCGGCATCGTAGAGGCGGCCCTGGCCCAAAGTGTCGGATGTGAGAGCCAGCACCAGGACCGGCGCGTCGGCTGGATTTATCTTGCGGTACTGTGGGTTGGCCGGCAGGTCGGCCGGCATGTCCATCCGCGCGGCATTGACCGCCGCCTGCACGTCGCGCGCCGCCCCATCGATGCTGCGCGACAGGTCGAACTGCAGCGTGATGCGCGAATTGCCGACCGTGCTCTGCGAGGTCATCTCGGTGACACCCGCGATCGCGCCGAGCGCCCGTTCGAGGGGCGTCGTGAGGCTGGTGGCGACCGTTTCCGGTGACGCGCCCGGCAGAGTGGCGGAGACCTGGATGGTCGGATAGTCGACCTTGGGTAGCGGCGACACCGGCAACTTTATGAAGGCCATGATGCCGGCGAGCGCCAGTCCGATGGTCAGCAGCGTCGTGGCGACGGGGCGGGCAATGAAGGGGGCCGACAGATTCACGGCGCGGGTCTCTCGCCCGACTCGGTACGGGTGGGGTAGAGCGGCGTATCGAGGGGAACCCCACGCAGCCGCCGGCCCAGCCGGTCGAAGGCCAGATAGATCACGGGGGTGGTGAAGAGCGTCAGCACCTGGCTCACGATCAGGCCGCCGACGATGGTGAGACCGAGCGGATGGCGCAGCTCCGAGCCGGTGCCGCTGCCCACCATCAGCGGCAGCGCGCCGACCAGGGCCGCGACGGTGGTCATCAGGATCGGCCGGAAGCGCAGCAGGCAGGCCTGGTGGATCGCCTCCTGCGGCGCCTTGCCCTCGTGGCGTTCGGCCTCGAGCGCGAAGTCGATCATCATGATGGCGTTCTTCTTGACGATGCCGATCAGCAGCACGATGCCGATAATGGCAACGACATTGAGATCGTCGCCGGCAATCATCAAGGCGAGCAGCGCGCCGATGCCGGCCGACGGCAGGGTCGACAGGATGGTGACCGGGTGGATGTAGCTCTCGTACAAGACGCCCAGCACGATATAGACCGTGATGATGGCGGCCAGGATCAGCAGCAGCTGGCTGTTGAGCGACTTCTGGAAGGCGAGTGCCGCGCCCTGAAAGTGCGTCGTGATCGAAGCCGGCATGCCGATCTCACGCTGTGCGGCCGTGATGGCGTCGACCGCCTGGCCAAGCGAGGCGCCCTGCGCCAGGTTGAACGAGATGGTGGTGGCCGGGAACTGCCCGAGCCGGTCGATCCTGAGCGGCGCCGAGCGTTCCTGGAACGTGGCAATGGCCGACAGCGGCACTTGTTTGCTGTTGGCACCCGGCAGGTAAAGATTGGAAAGCGCATCGAGGGAGCGGGCCATCGACGGCTCGACCTCGTAGATCACACGATATTGGTTCGACTGGGTGTAGACCGTCGACACGATGCGCTGGCCGAACGCGTCATAGAGCACATTATCGACCGTCGCGGAGGTGATGCCGAAGCGTGCGGCGGCGTCCCGGTCGATCGTGATGAACAGCGAAAGCCCCTTGCCCTCGAGGTCGCTCGTCACGTCGACGATCTGCGGCACCTTTTGCAAGCGGTCGAGCAGACGCGGTATCCAGACGTCGAAATCGTCCGGCTTGGCGCTCTGCAGCACGAACTGGTACTGCGTGCGGCTGACGGTCGAATCGATGGTAAGATCCTGCGCCGGCTGCATGTAGAGCGTGATGCCCTGCACGTTCGCGGTCTCGCGCTGCAGGCGCCTGATGATATCGCTCGCGGTATCGCTGCGAGCGTCGCGCGGCTTCAGGTTGATCAGCATGCGGCCCGAGTTGAGCGTCGGGTTGGTGCCATCGACGCCGATGAACGAGCTCAGGCTCTCGACGTCGGGATCGCCCAGGATGGCATCGACGAGCGCGCGCTGACGTTCCCTCATCGCCTCGAAGGAAACGCTTTGCGGCGCCTCGCTGACGGCCTGGATCAGGCCGGTGTCCTGGATCGGGAAGAAGCCTTTGGGTATCACGACATAGAGAAACACGGTCAGCACGATGGTACCGACGGCGACCAGCAGCGTCAGCGGCTGATGGCGGAACACCACGATCAGGCAGCGGTCGTAGACCGAGATCATCCGCCCGAACCAGCGGACGCCCATCGCCTTGGCCTCGACATGCGCCTGCGGTTCGCCCGCTGCCGCATGGCCCGGCCGCCGGCGCAGGAGCTGGGCGCACAGCATGGGCACCAGCGTGAGGGATACCACCGCCGAGATCAGGATGGTGACGGCGAGCGTTACCGCAAACTCGCTGAACAGACGACCGACGACATCGCTCATGAACAAGAGCGGGATCAACACCGCGATCAGCGACACCGTGAGCGATACGACGGTGAAGGCGATCTGGCCCGAGCCTTCGAGCGCCGCTTGCTTGGGATCGTCGCCACGCTCGATGTAGCGCGCAATGTTCTCGATCATGACGATGGCGTCGTCGACCACGAAGCCGGTGGCGATGGTGAGCGCCATGATCGACAGGTTGTTGAGGCTGAAGCCCGCGAGATACATCACCGCCAGGGTGCCGATCAGCGACAGCGGCACCGACAGGCTGGGAATGAGCGTGGCGCGCCAGTCGCCGAGGAAGAGGAAGATCACGCCCACGACCAGGACGACGGCAAAGGTGAGCTCGATCTGCACGTCGCGCACCGATGCGCGGATGGTGAGCGTGCGGTCCGTGAGAACCGCCACGTCGATCGAGGGCGGCAGGGTCTCGCGCAGCTGCGGCAGCAGCGCCTTGATGCTGTCGACGACGGCGATGACGTTGGCACCGGGCTGGCGCTGGACGTTCACGATCACCGCCTGCGTCGAGTTGGCCCAGGCGGCGAGCCGGTTGTTCTCCTGCGCCTCCGCGACGGTGGCGACGTCGGACACCCGCACCGGCGCGCCATTGCGATAGGCGACGACGATGTCGCGGAAGATCGCAGGGTCCGTGATCTGATCGTTGGCGTTGATGGTGTAGGAGCGTGCCGGGCCGTCGAAATTGCCCTTGGGCGTATTGACGTTGGCGTTTGAGATCGTGGTTCGAAGATCGTCGACGTTCAGCCCATAGGCGGCGAGCGCCGTCGGATTGGCGCGAATCCGGACGCCAGGCTTTTGGCCACCGTCGAGGCTGACAAGGCCGACGCCGGGAAGCTGGGAGATCTTCTGGGCAAGCCTGACATCCACCAGGTCGTGCACCTTGGTGAGCGGCTCGGTCTTGGAGGTGACGGAGAGCGTCAGGACGGGCGCGTCGGCGGGGTTGACCTTGGCGTAGATCGGCGGCGAGGGCAGATCGGACGGCAGCAGGTTGCCCGCCGCGTTGATAGCCGCCTGAACCTGTTGTTCGGCCACGTCGAGGCCGAGCGTGAGGTCGAACTGCAGCGTGATCGACGATGCTCCGGCCGAGCTGGTCGACGTCATCTGGTTAAGCCCGGGCATCTGGCCGAACTGGCGCTCGAGCGGCGCCGTGACCGACGAGGTCATGACCTCGGGGCTGGCGCCGGGATAGAGCGTCAACACGCGGATAGTCGGGTAGTCGACCTGCGGCAGGGCCGACAAAGGCAGGAATCTATAGGCGATCACGCCCACCAGGATGATCGCCACCATCAGCAACGAGGTGGCGACAGGCCGCTCGATGAAAATCCGCGACGGATTCATGTCGCGGCCAGGATTACTGGTTGGTCTGGGCGGGTCGGCCGGCGCCTCCGCCGTTGCCGTTACCCTGGCGTCGCTTCTGCTGACTCTGCGGCTGGGCGGCGTTGGCCGGCGCGACGACGCTGGCCGGTGGGGGGGCGCCGGCCGGTGGGGCGGCGTCGGGCGGCGCGGCGGCGACCGGCGGGCCGGACGTCGCGCGCGGGTTGGCGCTCGGCCGGCGGATCTTGGCGCCGTCGCGCAGCCGATCCGTGCCGTCGATGACGACCTCGTCGCCGATCTCCAGGCCGCTCGTGATCTGCACCTTGTCGCCGTCGGTCACGCCCAGCGTGACGACCTTGATCGCAACGGTGTCGTCGGCCTTGACGAGATAGACGTAGGTACCGGGCTGTCCGCGCTGGATGGCGGCAACCGGCACCACCGTGGCGTCCTTGACCGTGTCGACCAGCAGCCGGACGTTGACGAACTGGTTGGGAAACAGGCTCTCATCCTTGTTGTCGAAGAGGGCACGCAGCTTGACCGTACCGGTCGTGATGTCGATGAGATTGTCGGTCGTGTCGAGCTTGCCGACGCCGAGTTCGGTCTTCTGAGCCCGATCGAGCACCCGCACTTCGAGCGAGGCGCCCGCCTTCATGCGTTGGCGAACCTGCGGCAGAGAGTCCTCGGGAATGGTGAAGATCACCGAGATGGGCTGCACCTGGATGATGATGCAGATGCTGGTTGCATCGGCCATCGTCACGTAATTGCCCGGGTCGACCGAGCGCAGGCCGATGCGGCCGGTCAGCGGTGCCAGGATCTTGGTGTAGGTAACGTTGAGCTTGGCGGCGTCGACCTGGGCCTGGTCGATCACAAGCGCCGCCTCGTACTGGCGGACGAGTGAGATCTGCGTGTCGTATTGCTGCCGGGCGATCGAATCCTGGGCGACCAGCTTCTTGTAGCGATCGAGGTCGACCTGGGCATTCTTCAGCAGGGCCTCGTCCTTCTGCATGGTTCCGATCGCCTGCTGAAGCGCCACGTCATAGGGACGGGGATCGACCACGGCCAGCAGGTCGCCCTGCTTGACCATCTGGCCTTCCTTGAACTCGACCTTGATGAGCTGGCCGGTGATCTGGGTCTTGACGTTGACGGTGTTGAGCGCCGTCACCGTTCCCAGCGCGCGGACCACCACCGGAATGTCGCCCTTGGCGGCGGCAGCGATACCAACAGGCGTCGCGGCGCCTGCCGCAAAACGGCCTTGCCGCGCCGCCTGTGTCGTCGTGGCAGTTCCGGTCTGCGAAATATACCAGCCGGCGCCCGCCACTATGGCAAGCCCCAAGCCGATCCCAAGCAGGGTCCGCAGTTTTTTCATCGTCCGACCTGCCCCAAGTGAAGCCCGTTTCCTGTTCATACGGGCCGAAGCGATGGAGTCTCCCCCAGCGGTCGGACCGGCGCAAGGGATCGCCTGCTGCCCGCGTACTTAACGCGCAGAGAGGCAAAAGGTCGCCAAAAAACTCGGCCGTTCAGTAATTCGGTAACCGCCTGTACCTATCGTTTCGATGGTTGGGGAGAGGGACTTCTGACGGCGCTGGGCATCTGGCTGCGAATGCGGGGAAGCTGCTGTCTGGCGGCGCGCCTGGCGGGTCTATTGGCTGCCTGGGCAGGCCTCTTGGCCTCGCCCGGCCGCGCCGACGAGCTTGGCTCGGAGCTCACGCGCTTCCTCCATGACGACGCGCAGGCGGTCCTGCACGTTCGAAGCTATTTCCTGGATCGCATCAATCCGACGCCGCCCAACAATGCCGCCTGGGCCGGCGGCGGCTGGGTCGGCCTGAAGACGGGCTGGTTCTACGACACCTTCCAGTTGGCCGCCGTCGGCTACACCACCCAGCCTCTGTGGGCGCCAACGACAACGGACGGCACGCAGCTCCTGGCCCCCGGGCAGTACGGCTTCTGGACGCTGGGCGAGATGAACGCCTCGATCCGGGCGAAGGGCCAGGTGTTCACCGCCTATCGCCAGCAGCTCGACGAGCTCGAGGTCAACCCCAACGACGACCGCATGATCCCCAACACCTTCGAAGCCTATGCGCTGCGCGGCGTGCTGGGACCCGTCAACTATTTCGCGGGCTACGTCGCGGCCATGAAATTCAAGGGCGTCCCCTACTTCGTCAACATGGCCGAACGCGCCGGCGCGCCCAACGTCAATGCCGGCATGGGGCTGGGCACCGTGAAGTACGGCGACATAGACAAGGTCCGGCTGCGCTCGTCGGTCTACTACGTCCCCGACATCCTCACTTCGAACTACAACGACTTTGTCCTGGGATTTCCCATCACCGACTTGCTTCGCGTGCGGCTCGGCGGACAGTTCATGGTTCAGGGCAGCAACGGGCTGAACCTACTGACCGGCACCTCGTTCAGCACCTTCGCCGCCGGCGGGCGGGTCGATCTGATCTGGGGGCCGGCGACGCTGTGGGGCGTGTTCACCCAGACCGGCAGCGCCGCGCAATACCAGACGCCGTACGGTCAGTGGATCGGCTACACCAAGCAGATCACCAAGGACTTCGACCGCGCCGGCGAGCGCGCCTGGCAGGTCGGGTTGATCCTCGACTTTGCCGCCATTGACCTGCCCGGCCTGGTGTTCACGGGATCGGCCACCCTGGGCGGCAATGCCATCACCCCCGCCACCGGCGCGCCCCTCAGCCGCAACAACGAATACGATCTCGACTTGATCTATCAGATCGCCTCGAAGTCGGCGCCCGACTGGCTGAAGCCGCTGCAGCTCAGAGGGCGCGCTGCCTTTGTCGACCAATTCCTCAATGGCACGCTGACTTCGATCGAGGAGTATCGCCTGATCCTGAACTACGAGATCAAGCTGAGCGGCGGCGGCCACTAGCACTTCCTCCCCAGCGAAGCTGGGGAGGTGGCCCGAAGGGCCGGAGGGGTCATGACTCTTGACGAAGACTCATGACCCCTCTGCCCGCTGCGCGGGCACCTCCCCTCGTATGACGAGGGGAGGAAAGTGGGTCTAGTCCGCCGCCTTGTCCGGCACGTAGAGCTGGCTGCCGCCGGCGCGGAACTTTTCGCTCATCTCGTCCATGCCCTTCTTGGCGTATTCGCGGATGTCCTGGGTGATGCGCATGGAGCAGAATTTCGGCCCGCACATCGAGCAGAAATGCGCCGTCTTGTGCGCCTCCTTGGGCATCGTCTCGTCGTGGAATTTTTCCGCCGTCGCGGGATCGAGCGACAGATTGAATTGATCTCTCCAGCGGAAATCGAAACGCGCCTTGCTGAGCGCATCGTCGCGCAGCCGTGCCGCGGGATGGCCCTTGGCGAGATCGGCGGCGTGGGCAGCGATCTTGTAGGTGATGACGCCCACCTTCACGTCATCGCGATCCGGAAGACCCAGATGCTCCTTGGGTGTGACGTAGCAGAGCATCGCCGTGCCGAACCAGCCGATCATGGCGGCGCCGATGCCCGAGGTGATGTGGTCGTAGCCCGGCGCGATGTCGGTGACGAGCGGTCCCAGGGTGTAGAACGGCGCCTCGCCGCATTCGCGCAGCTGCTTGTCCATATTGGCCTTGATCTTGTGCATGGGCACGTGGCCCGGGCCCTCGATCATGACCTGGCAGCCCTTGTCCCAGGCGATCTTCGTCAGCTCGCCCAAGGTCTCGAGCTCGGCGAACTGTGCCGCGTCATTGGCGTCGGCGTTGCAGCCCGGCCGGAGCCCGTCGCCCAGCGAGAACGACACGTCGTACTTGCGCATGATGTCGCAAATGTCGCCGAAGCGTTCGTAGAGGAAGCTTTCGCGATGCTCGGTCAGGCACCACTGCGCCATCATCGAGCCGCCGCGGCTCACGATGCCGGTGACCCGGCTTGCCGTCAGCGGCACATGCGCCAGCCGCACGCCGGCATGGATGGTGAAGTAGTCAACGCCCTGCTCGCACTGCTCGATCAGCGTGTCGCGGTAGACCTCCCAATTGAGCTTGGTCGGATCGCCGCCCACCTTCTCCAGCGCCTGGTAGATCGGCACCGTGCCGATCGGCACCGGCGAATTGCGCACGATCCATTCGCGCGTGTCGTGGATGTTGCGGCCGGTCGAGAGATCCATGACCGTGTCGGCGCCCCAGCGGATCGCCCACACCATCTTCTCGACTTCCTCCTCCATCGAGGAGGAGACCGCCGAGTTGCCGATATTGGCGTTGATCTTGACCAGGAAATTGCGGCCGATCACCATCGGCTCCAGTTCGCCGTGATTGATGTTGGCCGGGATGATGGCGCGACCGCAGGCGACTTCCTGACGCACGAACTCCGGCGTGATGAGCTCCGGCAACGCGGCGCCAAAGCTCTCGCCGTCGGCCAGCCGCTCGCGGGCGAAGTCGAGCGCGAACTTGCGGCCGAGATTCTCGCGCTCGGCGACATAGATCATCTCCTTGGTGATGATGCCGGCGCGCGCCCATTCGTATTGCGTGATCGGCTTGTCGGACAGCCCGCGCAGCGGCCGCGGCGTGTTGGGGAAGGGCTGCAGGGCCGTGGCCTTCACATTGCCGTTGTCGATGGGCGCGATCGGGCGGCCGTCATATTCCTCGACACCGCCGCGCTGCACCACCCAGGCGCGGCGCGTG
>DASZJU010000149.1:0-1797 GCA_035947815.1 Reyranella sp. | reverse complement strand
GATGCGTTCCGGCTGCTCGATGGCCAGCACCTGGCCCATGGCGCCCCCGGTCGAATGGCCGCACCAATGGACGCGCTCGTAACCCAGCCCGTCGATCAGCTGCAGGGCGTCGTCGGCCATCTGCTCGACCGAATAGGCGATCTTCGACAGCGTGCTGCGCGCCGTGCCGCGATGATCGTGCACGACCACGGTGAATTCCTCGGCAAGGGGCGCGACATTGTCGCCCCAGAAGCGGCCATCGCCGCCCAGCCCGGGCACCAGGAACAGCGGCGGCCCGCTGCCATGCGTTTCGTAGTAGAGCTCTGCATCGTCGCGCAGCTTGAGTTGTGGCATTGCAGTTGTCCCCTCCGTCGTCCCGAGCAGAGCCGCGCGCAGCGCGGCGAAGCCGAGGGACCTTTTTTTCCACCAGTACTATCCCAGCCTTGAGACGAGATCCCTCGACTTCGCTCGGGATGACGGGCCATTGTCATGGCCCGTCAGGTGCCGTCCGGGAGGAAAGCGCACGATGAAGCGTCTGTCGATTGCCGCAATCACCCTGCTGGCCGGCTGCGTGCAACAGCAGCCGCCGATAACCAACCTGATCCCGCGGCCTGCGCCCGACGACCCGACACCGTCGGGCATCGCCTATCTCTGCGACGGCCGCAAGGAAGTGTCCGTGGTCTATGCCAAGAATCGCGCCTCGGTGACGCTCGACGGCAAGACCTGGCGCATGGAATACCAGCCGACCAATACCGGCTTTCGCTATCTGGACACGGCCAACGAATGGACCGGCAGCGACGACCTCGCCACCTTGCGCGAATATGGCAGCGGCGGCCGGCCGCTGGCCTTCAACTGCCGGCCGACGCGACGGACGTGATCACTGTTTTAGCCAGAACTTGATGGCGTAGCCGACGGCTGCGGTGACGCCGACGCCGGCCGCCCACAGGCCGACGAACCACAGCCACTGCCGCGGTGCCGGCATCAGTGATAGCCCTCGTGGCCGGTCTTGCCGCGGAACACCCAGTACGAGTAGCCGGTGTAGGCGAGGATGATGGGCACCATGATCAGCGCGCCCGGCAGCATGAATTTCAGGCTCGCGGTTGGCGCCGCGGCGTCCCAGATCGTGATCGAGGGCGGCACCACGTAGGGGAACAGGCTGATGCCGAGTCCGGCGAGGCTCAGCGTGAAGATCAGCAGCGCCATCAGGAACGGCGTGTAGTTGAGGCGACGCTTCAGGCTGGTGAAGAAGACCAGCGTGGCGGCGGCGACCAGCACCGGCACCACCGCCGTAAACAGGACCTGTGGCCAGGCGAACCAGCGCTGCCAGTAGACGTCGCTCAGGAACGGCGTCGCCGCACTCACCGCGCCGATAGCGACGATCGTGCCGATGCCCAGTCCGAAGGCCAGGCGATAACTACGCGCCTGCAAGGTGCCCTCGCTTTTCATGATCAGCCACGTCGAGCCGAGCAGCGCATAGCCGCACACCAGGCTCACGCCGACCAGCACGGTGAAGGGCTGCAGCCAGTCGAACCAGCCGCCGGCATAGGCACGGTTCTGGACGGCGATGCCCTGCAGCAGGGCGCCCAAGGTGACGCCCTGCGCGAAGGCCGCCATGATCGAGCCGATGCTGAAGGCGATGTCCCAGTAGGGGCGGTGCGCGGGATCGCGCCAGCGGAATTCGAAGGCGACGCCGCGGAAGATCAGCGCCAGCAGCATGGCGACGATCGGCGCATAGAGCGCCGACAGGATCGTGCCGTAGGCCAGCGGAAAGGCCGCGAGAAGGCCGCCGCCGCCCAGCACCAGCCAGGTCTCGTTGCC
>DASZJU010000148.1:0-2008 GCA_035947815.1 Reyranella sp. | reverse complement strand
CCGCCGCATCGACATCCGCGCGCCACAGGACGGCACCGTGTTCCAGACGACGGCGAATACGGTCGGCGGCGTCATCGCCGCCGGCGACCAGATCATGCTGATCGTGCCGGACTCCGACACGCTGTCGGTCGAGGTCAAGGTTGAGCCCAAGGACGTCGATCTGGTGGCCTTCGGCCAGCCGGTGGTCTTGCGCTTCTCGGCCTTCAACCAGCGTACCACGCCGGAACTCAACGGCACGGTGCAGCGCGTCGCCGCCGACACCAATGTCGATCAGCGCACCGGCCAGAGCTTCTACCTCGTCCGTATCGCGATCACCGCCGACGAGGTCGGGCGCCTCGGCGCCGTCAAGCTGACGCCGGGCATGCCGGTCGAAGCCTTCATCCAGACCGGCGACCGCACGCTGGTGTCCTACCTGGTCAAGCCGCTGCGCGACCAGTTGATGCGGTCGTTCCGCGAGAAATAATATAAACTCAGATCGTCATTCCGGGGCCGGTCGATCATGAAGACGCTAGCGCGCTGGGCGCGACAGTTCGGTCTGGCGCGGGCGGTGTGCACGGTGCTGCTGTTCGCGCTGGTGCCGCTGCGCGTGTTCGACCCGCCGCCGCTGCAAGAGCTGCGGCTGCGCACCTTCGACCTGTTCCAGGTCTTTCGCCCGCGCGAGCAGACGTTCCAACCGGTCGTCATCGTCGACATCGACGAAGCAAGCCTCAAGGAGATCGGGCAATGGCCGTGGCCGCGGACCTTGGTGGCCGACCTGATCACGCGGCTCAAGGAGCAGGGCGCACTGGTGATCGGTTTCGACATCATCTTTGCCGAGCCCGATCGCATGTCGCCCGCCGTGGCGGCGGAAAGCTTCCGCGGCCTCGACGACGAGACCCGCGCCAAACTGGGCGGCCTGCCCAGCAATGACGAGGTCCTGGCCGATGCCATCAAGCATGCGCGTGTCGTCGTCGGCCAGGCTGGCGCGGCGACGCCGCAGCCGCGCTCGGACGCGGAAGTGACGTTGCAAACCGGCTTCGCCTTCAAAGGACCCGACCCGACGCCGTTCTTGGTGAAGTTTCCCGGGCTGCTGCGCAATGTGCTGCCGATCGAGCAGGCAGCGGCCGGCCGCGGACTATTCTCGATCAATCCGGAGCGCGACGGCATCGTCCGCCGCGTGCCGCTCGTCATGGAAGCCCAGGGCGCGCTGGTGCCCTCGCTGACCCTGGAAATGCTGCGGGTCGTGAGCCAGACCGGCGCCATCATCGTGCATGTCGACCCGGCCGGCGACGGCGTGCAGTCGGCGGCCATACGCGGCCTCGAAGTGCCGACCGACGAGCGTGGCCAAATCTTCGTCCATTTCAACAGGAGCGATCCGGCGCGTTACGTGTCCGCCAAGGATGTCCTGCAGGGCAAGCTGCCCAGGGACCGGCTTCGTGGCAAGCTCGTTCTCATCGGCACCTCGGCGATCGGCCTGCTCGACCTCAAGACCACGCCGGTCGAGGCGGTCATGCCGGGCGTGGAAGTGCACGCCCAGATCCTCGAAAGCGTCTTGACCAAGTCGCTTCTGGTCAACCCGGCCTATGCGATCGGCGCCGAGCTCATCGTCGCGGTTTTGCTCGGGCTCGCCATCATTGTCGCCGCGCCAATGTTGTCGGCCACGATTGTCGTGGTGCTCGGCGCTTGTCTGATCGCCGGCCTCATCGGCCTGTCGTGGTATTTGTTCGCCGCCCAGAGCCTGCTGATCGATTTCACCTATCCGCTGATCTCAAGCTGGCTGATCTATCTGGTGTTCACGTTCGTGAATTATTTCCGCGAGCAGAGGCAGCGGCAGCAGATCCGCTCCGCGTTCGGCTTCTATCTGTCGCCGCACATGGTCGAGCAGCTTGCCCGCTCGCCGGAGAAACTCGTGCTCGGCGGCGAGGAGCGCCGCATGACCATCCTGTTTTCCGACGTGCGCGGCTTCACCACGATCTCCGAGCACTACAAGGACGATCCGCAGGGCCTCACCCGGCTGATGAACCGCTTC
>DASZJU010000147.1:0-5781 GCA_035947815.1 Reyranella sp. | reverse complement strand
AGACTCCTTACTGAGGCACAGCGGGCGGGCGCCAAAGGTCCGGCTGGACGAGTGCCCGACATCGTCGGCATCGGCGATTTCAAGAATCTTACAAACGCGGGCGCGTGGCTGGATTTCGCCATTTTTGCCGCCCACTTGGTGGGCGTCCCCCCATTATGGAGTTAATCACATGCTACGGACTACGACACTTCTCGCGGCGATCACCCTGCTGGGTCTGCCACTCGCGGCGCAAGCGCAGGCCCCGACGTCTAGCGCCGCCGACCTGAGCTACTGTGCCCAGCTCAGCGACCTCTACCAGCGCTATCTCGGGCCCGAGAACTCGCACCAAATAGACACCACGCCCAACGTCGTCGGTGGTGAGGCGGTGGCCAAGTGCCAGGAAGGCGACGCCACAGCGTCCATTCCCGTGCTCGAGCGCCTGCTGACCAACGGCGGCTTCACCTTGCCGCGGCACGGTTGACGGGCCGCACTCGGCATCGTGCAAACGCGAAGGGAACGAAGCCTGGGTGTCGTCCCCTTCGACAGGGCCAGGCTCCCGCGCTTGGCCGGATCCCCTGTCTCGCGTTTCCTCTTCAGCGCTGACAGACCCGGTGCGTTTCAGGCCGGCTAGAAGGCGCGTTCAGCCGCAGGTTCCGCCGCCGGCACCCGCCCCGCCTCCGTGACCAGTTCGAGCTCTCTCATGTTCATCTCCCCCTTGGGGGAGAGGAACATGACTCTCGCTGCGACCGTCGGCGCCATTGTCGTGCTCTTCATCTGGAATCGGGTTGCCGCTTCGCGCTCTGGATAAGCGTGGCTGACAAGGCAACGTGCTCATGGATCGAAGTTGGTGAGCGAGAGTTGATCCCTGTCCGTTTGCGAGTGGATAGCGGACTTGTGTCGGAAGTCACGCCAAGTCAGAGAAGTGCCAGAAGCGGACATTGGTAGCGATTGGCTCAGCGTAGGCGGCCGGTTCGTGGGGTCTGTCCAACATCGACCACTCCTAAGAATGGGAATGACGGTTTGAGGAACTTTTGCAGTCCCACGGCGTTACCCGAACCAAGAGTCCTCGTCCTGCCCTTTGGATAGTCCCGGCGCTAGCCGACAGTGCTCAGGGTTCATCACCGCACAATTCCATTGGGAGGCATCCATGTCCGCGAGCAAGTTAATGGTAATGATTGCGATTCTTTTCAGCGCAACCGCCTGCGGCGACACGTGGGGCCAGCGCGCGGTGACTGGCGGCGCGATCGGCGCCGCGGGCGGTGCCGGCGTTGGCGCGGTGACGGGTATCGGCATCCTGCCGGGCGCAGTCATTGGCGGCGTTGTAGGTGCCGGCGTCGGCGCGGCGACCACGCCGGGTGGCTAGCTAGCTCGCGGCTAGCATCTGCACGCCTCGCTGCGCGCGGCATTGCGCCAGGCCTGGGAACTCGACGACGCCGAGAAGGCCGAGCGGCTGCCGCGCGAGCGAGCACTAAGCAGTGGCGGCGCTGGTTAACGCGCCGCCGAGCGGCTGGTTCTTCTATTGTGTGTTTTTACACATCCCCCTCGCCCGAACGGCGTCAACACTGACCCGGTCTGGGAAGTTCAAGGGGGGGCCGCACATGCCGGGCAACACCAGCTTCAACTATGCCATCTTCAAGCGCCTGCAGGGCGCGTACGTCGCGGGGATCGGCACGGCGACCGGCCTCCACATGGACCCGGTGAACCCGATGGGCGGCTTCTGCCTGCTCTACCCGGACCATCCGAACGGCATCCTGGGCAAGATCGCCAACAACAACGCAATGGGGCTGGCCGGCTTGGCGCCGCTCGCGCCGACTTCCACCCCCGCCGACAGCCCGCTCTACGACATGCTGAGCGGCTCGGTGGGGCCGAACAACGTCCCCGAGTACGTGCCGGTCGGCGCCATGAACACCATGTGGCCGACCATGCCGCCGGCCGAGCCGCCGGGGCCCGTCGGCACGCAGGTCAACCCGCTGTACCTCGAGTTCAACAACGCCAACCCGCCGCAGCTGGTCACCGCCTTCGGCCAGTGGATCGGCAACGGCAAGCCGGACGACAGCCCGCAGAACGGCGCGCTCGCCCAGCCGGCATTCTCGAACCTCCAGCCGCCCGCCTTCGCCGGCGCCCAGACGGCGTTCCTGTTCGTCGCGAGCTTCGCCGGCGACGACGGGCGGCGGAACGGCGACGGCGGCATGCCGGTCGTACAGCTCGGCCACGTGCCGCCGAACTTCTGGGCGACGTCGCAGATCTTCCTCTACGACGCGCAGGGCCAGGTCCAGACGCCGCCGTTCCTCGACTCCGGCGCGGAATTCTACGTGTGCGCGGTGATCGGTAATTCGTGCCCGAGCGAGCCCGCCGGGCGTGCATTCTTCAGCACCAACCCGATCAACGTGATCTGCGACGCGCAGTGCTTCAACACTTTCCTGAGCCCGGCCGTGCCGCTGCCCTCGCTCGGCAACTACGATCCGATGGACGCCAACCCGACGTCGGAGCTCTATTACCTCGCGCCGCAGAGCTACGACGTGGCGGCGTTTCGCTTCAACGTCAATGCCGTGTTCGCCAACCTCGCCGCGGCGCTGCAGGGCATCAACCTGGGCGGCATGCTGCCGGCCGACTGGCTGAAGGCGGGGCACCCGTGCGTCAAGGTGCTGGTGACCTCGGGCGAGCAGCCGAACTTCTTTCCGCCGATGGGCAACGTGCCGCTCTCGATCGATTCCAGCCCGCGCTACGACCGCCACATCGCTCAGCACAACCTCGCCCCGTTCAACATGGCGCTGATGGCGATCAAGAAGCCGATGTGGACCAACTTCGTCCTGGCGCAGGCCGGCGCGGGGCCGAACGGGCTCGTGGTCCAGGCTGCCGGCTGGCCGGTGCAGGCGACGCGCTTCTATTTCGCGATCCCGAGCGCGCCTTATGAGCGCTACGTGGCCAAAGGCGGCCATCGCGGGTTCGAGGTGGTGCGCGAGGGCGTGCCGAAGCCGTTCCCCGACTGCGTGATCCTGCGCCAGACGACGCCGGGCGCGCGGTTGGAGATCGCCGACCATGATGCGGGGCACGTGCGACGTGTCCGCCACGGCCCCGACCGCTTCTTCGGCATGGCGCTCGGCGTCGAAGCCGATCCGGCGCAGCTGCGCGATCACCGCCTGGGCGACGTCGAGGTCGTGCACACGGCGCAGGACGGCAATATCGTCGGCGGGTTCTCGCTCAGGCCGACGACGGGCTGAAGCAACACGAGGCATGCTGGAGGTGCGCGCCCCTCCAGGGGCGCGTCCTGGTCTTCCGGACCACGAGCCTCTGGCTCGCTCATGATCATGAGCGCTCCAAAAGAGCATGAGAAGACGCGCCACTTCAGCGCGTAGTTTACTCCGCGCGCAGTGGCGCGCCCCCAGCAATGACATGATTCCGTGCGAGCGGTACGCGCTCCAGCGGCTTGTAACCAAGCCGCCTCATCGCTGCAGGCCCTGCCGCCCGCCAGCACGCGCGTTCGCGGCCGAGCGTATGAGCAAGTGCCGATACCGGCAGCAAGCAGGACCGGCCTACCGTCGCCTCTGACCACCGCCAGAGAGAGAGGAATGCCGAGGGCGCCGTTTCGGGCGCGCGGCCTCGCTACTCGGCCGTCCCCGCCGTGCAGCTCCAGTTCGAGGAATCGGTGATCTCTCCCGTTCCGCGATAGCGTGCCTGCTGCGGGTAAGGGCACAGCGGCAGTCGGTGCTGCAGCGGGCTTTCCGGCCGGGTGCTCGCCTGGATCACATCCGGCGCCTTGCCGTGCTCGACCCATGCCTCGAGGGCGGACAGCGTGTCGAACCGGTCCGGCGCAGGTCCGCCGCTGCAATGGTGCATTCCCGGCACGAGGAAGAGCCGCACGTTCGCCTGCGTGCGCTCGAGGCCCTGTTGCTGCTCGGCAAGCTCGCGGTAGAACGCAATGGATTGCGACGCCGGGATCGAGGGATCGCTCGCGCCGTGATAGAGGATCATCTTGCGCCCCTGCGCAATGAACGGCCTGAGCTTCGCCGGGTCGCGCGTGTTGCCCTCGGCATAGGTCGCCTCCATCATCGCGAGCATCTTGTCGCCCACCGTGTTGGTGCCTGGATCGACATCCAGGTCGGCGACCGTCGCGCTGGGGCCCAAGCCGAGCCAGTGGGTCAACGCCTCCTTCACCAGCGCCCACGACCGCGGCGCCGTCTTGGGGTCCGCCTTCCATGGCGAGGCGAGATCGGAGAGGTCCGGCGCCGCCCGCCCGGTCACGTTGTAGGCAAGACCCTGAGGCCCCGACAGGTCGGTGATCGCCCACGGGCCGAACACGACACGTCCCTGCGTGTCGCGGAACGGCGAGGTATAGCTCTTCAGCACCCGCACCTGGTCCGCATTCAGGCAGGCCTCCGTCTCACCGGTGCGGCAGAGCAGATCCTCGGCATGGACCGGGCAGGACGAGGGGGCCTGGACGAGGCCGTCCGTCGCGCCATCGATCGCATCGCAGCGCCCCGTCACCCGCGCGTCGATGGCCGCGATCGTGGCTTCGGGGATGTAGGCGGCGGCGGATGAGAGTGCCGCCTTCTGCACGACGGCGCGCGCCGCGTAGGTATGGAAACTCATCATCGGATCGCCGGCGATCACCCCTTCATAGTCCTCAGGGTAGCGACCGGCCTCCATCATCGCCATGCGTCCTCCGGTGGAGCAGCCGTCGAAATAGGCGTGCTCCACCCTCGCGGCGTAGTAGGCCTCGGCGAAGGCCTTTCCGGCGACGGTGACGCCGTGCGCAGCGCGATGGAAGAAATCGGTCATCTTCACCGTGTCCGGCCGGCCGTCCGGCAGGCGCGTCCACTTGGCGGTGGTGCCGTCGCCGACATGGCCGGTGTCGGTCAGGATCGTCGCGTAACCCTTGCCCAGCGCCGAATTGCGGTCCGTGACGTTCGCCGAGGGCACCAGGTTGCCCGCGTTGCCGCCGACGCCCAGGAACAGGAAGCGCTGTTGCCAGGCCTCGGGCAGTTGCATGGCGAAGCGCGCGAGTCCCTCGGCCACGCCCGCGCCCTTGGTGACGACCGTGCCTTGCACGTCGCAGTAGGCCGGAGCCGTTCCGGCCGCCGCCACCGGCTTCGCATCGGTCACGCTGACGTCCGGTACGTGCAGCGCGTTCAGCGCTTCCACGCTGCACGACGGCGCCGCCAGGGCCGATGCGGCAGTTCCGACGATACCGACCACCGCGCCGATAGCGGCAAGACCGATGCGCATGGTTCTTCCTCCCCTGTAATCCCTTAGGGCGGCATCTAGCACGAACGGGAACAACGACCTACCCGGCCTCAGGCCGAGCGGCCCCATAGTTGGGGCGAGCCCCGTACCACGACCTTGCGCCCCATCGGCGTGATGATGGGATGGCCATCCACCATGGCGGCAAGCTGCCGCGTGACGAGTTGCTGAAACGCCAGCTGATTCATTCGCCGATGATCCGGATTGGGCGCACCAAGCACCTTGAGCGTTTCCCACTGACTCGAGTCAAGACCAAGGTCGATTTCCGCTTCCATGCTGCCTCCAGCGCGGGTCTTCGTCGACGAGCCATCTGCATCGCGACCATGGGCGACGGCGACAGCCATGGCCCGTCGAAGATCGATACCAACCGACCGTCGATTTTATTCGCGCGAGAACTTGCTATGACCCTGGTCTGTCTGGGGCTTCAGAGATCGGAAACCTCCTCAACGCGGCAACACTTTTCGGTAAAGATGCCACGTGGCGTGCCCGAGCACCGGCAGGACAATGGCGAGACCGAACAGCAGAGGGATCATCCCGACCGCCAGGCCTGCCGCCATGATC
>DASZJU010000146.1:0-2516 GCA_035947815.1 Reyranella sp. | reverse complement strand
CCGACTTCGAGCGGCAGCGTGACGTTTTCCATGACGCTGCGCCACGGCAGCAGGGCCGCGTCCTGGAAGACGAAGCCGATCTCGCGATTTTGCCGCGCCGTCGCCGGCACGTCGCCCAGCACCGCGATCCGCCCGCTGGTGGGCTCGATCAGATCGGCCATCACGCGCAGCAAGGTCGACTTGCCGCAGCCCGAGGGTCCGAGCAAGGTCAGGAAGCTGCCGCGCCCAATCGTGAGGTCGATATTCTCGAGCGCCGTCACCGTGCCGCGCTCGGTCGTGAAGCGAACGGTGACATGCTCGCAGACGACGGCGTCGGCGCTGGCCGCCGGCGCCGGATCCCTGCGTGCGAGTGCGACGGCCATCGCCGGCCTCAGCCGACCTTGGCGCGCACGCTCTTGGTGGCGTCGAGGATCTTGGTGGTCATGACGTCCTCGAGCTTGGGCGCGCCGGCGGTGAACTGCTTCAGCTCGTCGTATAGCGTTATCTGCTCCTGCCACACCATCGGATCGAAGGCGCCCCAGCCGTTGGCCTGGGTGTTGGCGTTGAAGGCGAAGGTGAGCAGCGCCTTGCTGCCCTCGATCTCGTCGGCGAGATTGAGGTTGGGATATTCCTTGATCAGGAAAGCCGCGGCCTTCTCCGGATTCTTGAGCGCATATTCCCAGCCGCGCGAGGCGGCGCGGGTGTAGGCGGCCAGCATGTCGGCCTTCTTCTCGATCGTGTCCTTGGTGGCATAGTAGGGCAGCGCATAGAGGCGCACGCCGGCATCCCACAGGCGCAAATCGATGCGGTCCGGGCCGAGTGGCTTGAGGGTCGTGGTGTTGGTGATCCAGCCGCTCACCACGTCGGTCTGGCCGGTCAGGATCGGCGTCATCTCCGAGCCGATGATGACGATCTCGACGTCCTTCTCGGCGATGTCGTGCTTCTTCATCAGCGCGTTCAGCAGAACCTTGGCGGTGGCCTGGATGCCGACCTTCTTGCCGACAAGGTCCTTGGCCGTGCGCACCGGCTTCTTGGGCAGCGAGAAATAGGCGTAGGGATGCTGCTGCAAGCCGGTGGCGAAGCACATCACCGGGATCTTCTGCGACGCCGCCAGCATCAACGAGGGGCTGGACGACACCTGGCCGATCTCGTGGCGGCCCGAGGCGACGATGGCGACGCCGTCGATGCTGGGCCCGCCCGGCTGGATCGCGAGGTTGAGCTTCTCCTCCTCGAAGTAGCCGAGATGCTTGGCCGCGACCTCGCCCACCTGGTTGTTGCCGGCGAGCCAGCCGAGCTGGAGGTTGACGGTCTGGGTCTTGGCCTGGGCGAAGCCGCCCGACGGCAGGAGACCGGCGGCGGCGAAGCCGGTGGCGGCGGCACCGGTCTTGAGCAGTGAGCGGCGGCGGATCTTGCTGGAACCGAGCTGGCGCATGGCGACTTCCCCTTCGTCGGCGACGTTTTCCCCGTGCCAAAGCTATTGACGCGGGGTGCTCTAGAAAAGAACATTAATTCGCGCGGTCCGCTGCCGTTTTGGCATCGCCCGCCGGAGGGGCGAATCGCCATGCATGCCGCGGTCCTGCGCTATTTCGACCATGTTGCGCGCCACGGCTCGATCCGCAAGGCCGCCGATGCGCTGAGCGTCGCCTCCTCGGCGGTCAACCGGCAGATCCTGCGGCTCGAGGACGAGATGGGCGTGGCATTGTTCGAGCGTGGTCGGAGCGGCGTCCGCCCAACCGCGGCCGGCGAGCTGCTGCTGCGCCATGTGCGCGAGACCCAGAACGAATACCAGCGCACGCGGGCCGAGATCGCCAGCCTGGGCGGCACGGTGAGCGGCGACGTGCACATCATCTCGCTGGAATCGCTGCTGGTGCGCTTCCTGCCACAGGTGGTCGACGAGATGTCGGCCAAGCATCCCAAGGTGAGCTTCACCGTGCTCGCCGTGCATCCCAGCGAGATCGGCGAGGCGCTGCGCTCGGGCGACAACGATTTCGGCGTGCTGTTCGTCGACAACCGGCACCGCGGTGTCGACGTGATCGCCGAGTTCCCGACCGCGGTCGGCGCGCTGATGCGGTCCGACCACCCGCTGGCCGGCCGCAAGACGCTGACCCTGACCGAATGCGTTGGCCATCCCGTGGTCATGCTGCAGGACCGCTGGCTGCTCGACGCCATCATGGCGACGGAGTTCGCCGACTCGGGCGCGCGGCTCACGCCGCGCATCGTCTCCAACTCCATCGAGTTCATGCGTCAGGTGATCAAATCGGGCCTCGGCATCGGCTTCTTCACGCCGGTCGGCTTCTTGGAGGAAATCCGCCGCGGCGAACTGGTGCATGTGCCGCTGGTCGAGCCGGGCCTGGCGCAAAGCCGCATCGGCATCCTGGTGCCGCGCTATCGCCGCCTCTCGCCGCCCGCCCGGCTGATGATCAACCACATCAGCGAGCGCCTGCGCGCCTTCGGCGATTTTTTGGCCGCCCCGCCGCGTCATGCCGGCCGACGCAGCACGAAGCCCGGCCGCAGGAGCTGACATGGCGATCATCTTG
>DASZJU010000145.1:0-5251 GCA_035947815.1 Reyranella sp. | reverse complement strand
ATCGCCAAGGCGGTGCTGGGGCTTTAGGGTTGCTGGGGGCGCGCCACTCCAGTGGCGCGATCTTCTTTTGCCGCAACAAAGACGCGCGACTGGAGTCGCGCGCCCCCAGCGGAACGTCCGCCTGCCGCTGGCGTTTAATACGCATGGACCGGCCCCTCCTGCCGCGGACGATCATCGGCTACGTGATCGGAAAATCGGGCGTCCACCAGCTTGGACTCGCTGCGCTGTCGGCGGCGGTATTCGGGCTGAGCGCCGTGCCGCTCGAGCTGCAGCGGCGCATCGTCAATGACGCCATCAAGAGTGGCGCCACGCGCACCATCGTGTGGCTGGCGGTCGCCTACGCCGCCGTCGCGCTCCTCGAACAGGGTTTTAAGCTGGCGCTCAACGTCTATCGGGGCTGGGTGGCCGAGGACGCCGTGCGAACCCTGCGGCGGACCATCCAAGACGCCGGCGTTCCCTTGCCCGGGCACGAGAGCGATGCCCCGGACTCCGAGCAGGCCGGAGTCCACTCCGCCATGGCGGTGGCCGAGGTCGAGCCGATCGGCGGCTTTGTCGGCATGGCGATCTCCGAGCCGCTGCTGCAGGCCGGCATCCTGGTGAGCGTGATCGGCTACATGACCTTCCTCGAACCGTGGACGCTGGTGTTGTGCGCGGCCTTCCTGCTGCCGCAGACGCTGTTCGTGCCGCTGCTGCAGCAGGCCATCAACCGCCGCGCCGGCGAGCGCATCACGACCCTGCGCAAGGTGAGCGGCGACATCGTCGACACCGGCGTGCCCGCCGACAAGGGCATCGAACGCGTCTTTTTCCTCAACATGGGCATCTACAAGATCAAGTATTCGATGAACATGGCGATGAACCTGATGTACGCCCTCGCTGTCGCCGTGGCGCTGGGTGTGGGCGGCTGGTTGGCGGTGGCCGGCCGCATCGAGGTCGGCACGGTGGTGGCGGTGGTGTCGGGCCTGGGCAAGCTCAACGATCCGTGGGGCGATCTCGTGAACTGGGCCCGCGAATGGTCGGTCGACAGCGTCAAATACCGGCTTTTCGCCGACGCCGTGAACGGCAAGGGGCTTGCAACCGCCTGAATCGACATCACATTTGCCGGTTATGAGCGATCCCTATTCCGTCCTTGGCGTGGCCAAGACCGCCTCGGATGACGACATCCGCAAGGCGTTCCGCAAGCTCGCCAAGAAGCACCATCCCGACCTCAACCCCGGCGACAAGGCGGCCGAGGCCAAGTTCAAGGAAATCTCGCAGGCCAACGACATCCTGTCGGACCCCGAGAAGCGCCGCCGTTTCGATGCCGGCGAGATCGACGCCACCGGCCAGGAAGTGCCGCCGCGCGGCTTCTACCGCGACCAGGCGGGCGGCTTCGACGGCGCCAAGTACGAGCGCGCCGGCGCCCACGAATCCTTCGTCGACATGGGCGGCATCTTCTCCGAGATGTTCGGCCAACGGGGCGGACGCAATGGCGGCTTTGCGTTCCGCGGCGGCGAGGGCGGAGGCTTCGACATGGGCGGCCTGCCGGTCACCTATAGCCTGCGCGTACCGTTCCTGGTGGCGGCGCGCGGCGGCAAGCAGCGCGTCAACCTGCCCGACGGCAAGACCCTCGACATCGACATCCCCGAGGGCGCCGTCGACGGCCAGACCTTGCGACTGAAGGGCCAGGGCATGCCCGGCGCCAAGGGCCGCCCGCCGGGCGACGCCTATGTCGAGATCCATGTCGATCCGCATGCCTTCTTCGAGGCGCGTGACAACGACATCCATGTCGAGGTGCCGGTGACGCTGACCGAGGCGGTGCTGGGCGGCAGGATCCGCGTGCCGACGGTGGGCGGACCGGTCATGCTGGCTGTCCCGGCGGGCTCCAACACCGGCACGTCGCTGCGGCTGAAAGGCCGCGGCCTGCTCGACCGCAAGTCGAAGCAACGCGGCGATCAATACGTCAAGCTCAAGGTCGTGCTGCCCGAGCAACCCGACGCCGCCTTGAAGGAATTCCTGGAGAAGTGGGAGGCGGGCCGCGCCCAGGACCCGCGCAAGGCGATGGAGCAGTTCGCATGACCAGCCTCGACGACCTGCTGCGCGTGCACGGCCGGCTCACCACTGTCCATGTCGAGCGCTGGGTGGAACGCGGCCTGCTGCGGCCGAGCGCCGAGGGCGACGCCTGGATCTTCGAGACCGTCGACGTGGCGCGCGCCCGCCTGCTCGCCGAGCTGGTCGACGAGATGGGTTTCGATGACGAGTCGGTCGAGACGGTGATCGACCTCGTCGACCAGGTCCATACCTTGCGCCGTCAGCTCCATCAGCTCGGCGAGGCGATCGGCCGGCAACCGCCCGAAACGCGCGAGGCGATTGCGCTGGCGCTCAAGGATCTGCGCGAGCGTTAGGTCAGTCGCTTGCCGACTTCCGCCACGTGGCCGCGATAGCGGTCACTGCCGCTGGATCGGCGATCATGCTGAGATGGCCTTGCTTCGGCACGACCGTCACGCCGATGCGGGGGTTGATGGCCTGCATCATCGGCTGGAACTGGTCGGCGTTGAACAGCTCGTCGTCGGCGCCGACCACAATTTGGGTCGGCGCGCCGATGCGGGCCAATACGGCGCGCCAGTCGCGGCCGAGCTGCAGGCTGGCCAGCAGCCGGAAGGAGTAGACCGGCGTGCGGTTGTTGTCGGCCTTGGCCGCCGTTGCGAAGTGGACCGCCGGCAGCCCCTGGAACCACGGCAGGCCGAAGCCGTCGAGCAGCGACAGCGCCATGACGCGCGGCGACGCCACGCTGGCCCATCCGCCCGAGTTGGGCTTGTTGGTGGGCGAGTCCTGCGCGATGTAGGGCGAGATGGCGAGGTAGTCGTCGAACAGGCCAGCCTGCGGACCGCCCGCGATGCGCAGCACCAGGCCGCCGCCGGAGGAGAAGCCCGCGAGCGTGCGGTGCACGCCTGGCTTTTCGAGTCCGAGGCCTTTGACGAGATCGGCCAGGTCGTCGTCGAGCTGTCCGCGATAGGAGACGTCGCCGTTGGCCGTGCCGCTGCCGCCGTGACCGCGCAGGCTGATGGCGTAGACCGAGGCGCCTGCCGCCTGCAGGGCCTGGGCGAGCTTCAGCATCTCCACGCCGGAGCCCGTCGAGCCGTGCACCAGCACGACAGTGCGGTCAGCGCGGCTGGGATAGAGGCGATAGTTGAGCGGCGCGCCGTCGCGCGCCTTGAGGCTCTGCACCTTGGGCAGCTCAGCGAAATTCCATTGCGCCATTCCGGGGATGGATTCGCCGGCGGCCAGTACCGGCGGGACGGCGGGCGAGTCGAAGGCGATGACCGCGGCGAAAGCACTGACGACGATCAGGACAAGGACGCCAAGGGCGATGAGGATCCGGCGAAGCATGGCTGTATCTTCACCTGGGCCCTGCGGCCGATCCATCGCATTTGCGCCAAAGGGCGGCATTTTCGCGATCGCGCGCCATCATCCACTCACGAAGCGCGAACGGCACTCAAACAGACCATGATCGCTCGCATGCAGCGCCTGCCACACTTTTTGCGCCGTGATCGGCATGTCGAGATGACGCACGCCGAGCGGCCGCAGCGCGTCGAGCACGGCGTTGGCGAGCGCCGCCGGCGCGCCGTTGGTCGGCAGCTCGCCGACGCCCTTGAGGCCGAGGAAGTTGTTGGGCGAGGGCGTGACGATGGTTTCGACCCTGAGATCGGGCACGTTGTCGGCGCGCGGCAGGGCATAGTCCATCAGGGTGCCGCTCAGGAGCTGGCCGCTCGCCTCGTCATAAATGGCCTCTTCCATCAGCGCATTGCCGAGCCCGTGCATGATGCCGCCATGCATCTGGCCGGCCAGCAGTCGCGGGTTGACGACGATGCCGCAATCGGCGACCGCGGTCAGGCGGTCGACGCGCACCTCGCCGGTCTCGGGATCGACCTCGACCTCGCAGACCATGACACCGGTGGGAAAGGATTCGATCTTGTCGCCGAAGACGGCGTCGCCCGAGAACGGCCTTTTAGCCGCCAGCTCGAACAGGCCGATACGTCGGTCGGTGCCCACGATCTCGAAGGTGCCGTCGCGATAGGCGATGTCGGAGGGCGCCGACTCCAGCCGTTCGGCGGCAAGGTCGCGGCCGCGCTCGATCACCACGTCGGCGGCACGCCGCAGCGTCGTGCCGCTGATAATGGTGGAGGAAGAGCCGCCGGTGCCGCCGCCCCGCGGGATGCTGCGCGTGTCGCCCTGGCGGATTTCTATGCGCTCGACCGGCACGCCCAGGGATTCGGCCAGGATCTGCGCGAACACCGTCTCGTGGCCCTGGCCCTGGCTTTGCGTGCCGAGCCTGGCGACCAGCCGGTCGGGCTCGACCTCGACCACGACATGTTCGTCGGCGACGCCGCCGGTGCCGTGGAGATGACAGGATAAGCCCAGGCCCCGGAGCATGCCCCTGGCCTCGCTGGCGGCGCGCCGCTTGGCGAAGCCTGGTTCGTCGGCCGCCTTCAGCGCGGTCTCGAACAGTTTTACGCAATCGGCGGCATCATAGGTGTAGCCGCTTGCCGTCGCGTAGGGCATCTCGTCGGCCTTGAGCAGGTTGAGGCGACGCAGCTCCACCGGCGTGCGGCCGGTCTCGTGGGCGGCGATGTCCAAAAGGCGTTCGAGCAGGAACAGCGCCTCGGGCTTGCCGGCGCCGCGGATGGCGTCGACCGGCACGGTGTTGGTGAAGGCGCAGTCGAAGTCGATGCGAATGGCCGGGATGCGGTAGAGACCGGAAATCACCTTGGCCAGTCCGGTGGTCGGGATGGTCGGCGCGACCATCGAGACATAGGCGCCGAAGTTGGCCTGCGCCTTGACCCGCAGACCGAGAAACTTGCCGGCCCCATCGAGCGCCAACTCCGCACTCGCCACAAGGTCGCGCGCGTGGCTGTCGGACAGCGACAGCTCGGCGCGGTCGCTGGTCCAGCGCAGGCCGTGCTGCAGCTTGCGCGTCGCCCAGGCGATCAGCGTCGACTCGGCAGAGATGGGGAATTTCGGCCCGAAGCCGCCGCCCACGTCCTCGGTGATCAGCCGCAGCTTTTCCTTCGGAATGTTGAGCACGCGCTCGCACATCAGGCGGTGCGGGACCTGCACGCCCTGCGACGCGAAAGTGACGGTGACGACGTCATCGGCTGCGTCGTAAGCCGACCACGCCGCGCGCGTCTCCATGTAATGCACGATCTGGCGCGGCGAGCGGATGGTGAGCGACGTGACATGCGCGGCTTTGGCAAACGCAGCGTCGGTCGCGGCG
>DASZJU010000144.1:0-15548 GCA_035947815.1 Reyranella sp. | reverse complement strand
TCGAATGGAGCGAAGCGGCCTCGGGACGCGACTGGCGAGCCTGGTGGCAGGGCGGCGATGACGTGCACTACGTGCAATTCCTCGCCAAGGACAACGTGCCCTTCCACACCATAAGCTTTCCCGCGACGATTCTCGGTTCGGGTCTTCCGCTCAAGCTCCCGGACATCATCAAGGGCTTCAACTGGCTCACTTTCGAAGGCGGCAAGTTCTCGACCAGTGGGCAACGCGGGAGCTTCACGGACACGGCTTTGACATTGCTTCCCGCCGACAGCTGGCGCTGGTGGCTCGCCGCCAACGCGCCGGAGAATGCCGATGCAGACTTTACGATCGAGCGCTTCGTCGAAGGCGTGAACAAGGACCTGGCCGACACTTTCGGCAATCTCGTCAATCGTTGCCTCACCTTTGCTGCCGCGCGCTTCGACGCGACGGTTCCCGACGCTCGAGCTGCCGACGCGGCAGAGAACAAACTCGCCGTGGAACTCGGGAAACACCTCAAGCGGCTGCGCGGGCATCATGAGGCATTGGCCCTTCGCAAGGCGGCTGAAGAGGTCCGCTCGATCTGGCGGCTGGCAAACGCCTATCTCGCCGATGTCGCACCCTGGACCGTCATCAAGGACGATCCCGAACGGGCCGCTGCAATCGTGCGCACGGGCGTCAATCTGGTGCGGGTCGCAGCGTTGGCAGGATGGTCCTTCATTCCTTCGGCCGCCGCGGAAGTCTTGCAAAGCCTGGGGGAAGACGCGGCGCTGGTACCATGGGTAGAGGATGGCAAAGAGGCGCTCTCGGCGATCCCGGCGGGCCGGCGCTTTTGTGTTCCGCCCCTGCTGTTTCCGAAGATTACAGCCGGCGACCTGGCTACCGCGGCTTGTCGCCCGCCAGCGTGATCCGGTGCATCACGCGGCGAAAGCCGTGATAGTCGTTGATCGGATTGTGCATGGCGCAGCGATTGTCCCAGAAGGCGAGCGAGCCCACGTCCCAGCGGAAACGGCAGGTGAATTCCGGCCGGGTCTGGTGCTCCCACAGGAATCTGAGCAGCGGCAGGCTCTCCTTCTCGGTCCAGCCCTTGATGTGCGCCGTATGTGCGTCTGACGTGTAGAGCGCCTTGCGGCCGGTCTCGGGGTGGGTGCGTACGATCGGGTGCTCGGCGGTCAGCACCTTGAGCTCCTGCCCCGCTGCCTTCATGCGGTCCTCGCGGGTCTTGGTGACGTCGGCTTTGGCTGAGGAGCTGACGCCCATCAATCCTTCGAGCGTCTTCTTCAGCCCGTCCGACAGCGCTTCGTAGGCGAGGTACTGGTTGGCGAACATGGTGTCGCCGCCGTAAGGCGGCACCTCGCGCGCCAGCAACATGCTGCCCATCGGCGGGACAGGCAGATAGGTCGTGTCGGAGTGCCAGATGCCGCCGAAATTGTTGCGCTCGTGCTCGAGCTTGATCACCGGCGTGATCAACGGCGATTCGGGCAGGCCCTTGAGCTGCGGATATTCGATCGGCTCGCCGAACTTCTTGGCGAAGGCGACCTGCTGGTGCGGCGTGGCCTTCTGATCGCGCAGGAAGATCACGAGATGATCGAGGAAGGCCTGGCGCATCTCACCGACGATGTCGTCCTCGAGCTCGCGCGAGATGTCGACACCATGGATCTCGGCGCCCAGGGCGCCCGAAATCGGCTGAGCCTCGATATGGCGATAATTGCGCATTGCCTAGTCCTTTGCCCACGGCGGCGCCGTCTTGGCCATGAAATGTTTGATCCCTTCCGACGCCTGCGGTCGTCGCAACAGGCCGACCAGGCTTTCGGCGGCATCGTCGAGCACCGCGCGATCATCCTCGGTCGCGCAGGCCAGCACCAGACGTTTGACGGTCGCCAGCGCCTGCGGCTCCAGCTTCAGGACGTCGTCGATCACGGCCCTCAGGGTTCGGCTGATTTCGGCCGTGGTGGCGCAAAGATGGCGGCCGACGCCCAGCCGATGGGCTTCCGTTGCGTCGATCACCCGGCTGGTGACGGCGAGGTCGCGCGCCGCCCCCTCGCCGATGCGCCGCACCACGAACGGGATGATCTGCGAGGGAATGAAGCCCACCTTGGGCTCCGGCATGCCGAAGCGTGCGCTGTCGTGCAGGATCACCACGTCGGAGCAGCACGCCATGCCGAAGCCGCCGCCTACCGCCGAGCCCTCGACGATGGAGATCGTGGCCTGCGGCAGATTGGCAAGCGCCAGCAGCGCGTCGCCGAACTGGCGATAGGCCGGCACCAGCGGATCCGCGGTGCCGTTGTCAGGTCTCGCCGGCATATCGGCCATGGCTTCGAGATCGCCGCCGGCGCAGAAATGACCGCCGGCGCCGCGCAGCACCAGCACGCGGCAACTCTGATCGTCGCGCACCTTGGCGAACGCGTCTTCCAGCTCCAGCATCATGGCGTGGGTAAGCGCATTGCGGCGCTCCGGCCGGTTGAGCACCAGCCGGGCCACCGCGCCATCGCGCTCGAGCTTGATGTTGGCATAGTCGGCCATGGGCAAAGTCTTAGCCGGCGGTTATCGTGCCAACAAGATGATGCGTTTTGTGGTTCCGCTGCTCGCAGCGATGCTCACGGCCTTCGCGGCGTCGGCGCAGGAATGGGGCCAGGTATCGACGCCGACTGCCGGCCCACCCCAGTCGATCGGCTTCTACACGGCTGGCTGCCTGCAGGGCGCGCAGGCCCTGCCGCTCGACGGGCCGGGCTACGAGGTGATCCGCATCAGCCGCAACCGCTATTGGGGCCAGGCCGTCACGCTCGATTTCATCAAGACGCTGTCGGAAAAGGTGCGCGCTGCGGGCCAGGCGCCGCTCTATATCGGCGATATCGGTCAGCCGCGCGGCGGTCCGGCAATCTCCGGTCATGCCAGCCACCAGACCGGCCTGGACGCTGACATCTGGTTCGAGCGCCAGCACGGCCCACGGCTGGCGCCGGCCGAGCGCGAGAACCCGCGGCTGCGCTCGCTCGTCCTGGCGGACGACAGCGGCATCGACGACAGCGTATTCACCCAGCAGCATGTCACCCTGCTGCGGCTGGCGGCGGAGATGCCCCATCTCGACCGTATGTTCGTCAACAAGTGGATCAAGCAGCGGCTCTGCCAGACGGTCACCGGCGATCGCGCCTGGCTCAACAAGCTCGTGGTGTGGGTCGGGCACGACGAGCATTTCCACATCCGGCTCCACTGCCCGCCCGGCAACCCGCAGTGCAAGCCGCAGGCCGGCTACTATGCCGACGACGGCTGCGGCGAGCCGCTCGACGTGTGGTTCACGCGCCCGCCGGTGACGCTGCCGCCGCCCGACGCGCCGCAGGCGCCCTATCGGCCGAAGCTGCCGGCAGCGTGCACGGCTGTGCTGAAGGCACCGTAATCAGCTGTTGGCGCAGCGATCCGCCCGGCTGCGTGCCTCGCCATCCAGCCAGTCCAGGCCACCGACATTGCCAGGCCGTCGCCAAATCACCTGACTGCTGCTGCCGGTTTGACGAATGGTATAGGCGGAGCCCGCTTGCGGTGTATTCGTCGGCGTGAAGGCAATGACAGCAACGCCATCCTGAGGGAGGTCCGGCGGAGAAACCGCGAACGCGCCGGCGGGCTTTGCGGCTAGACAACTGACCATGGCATCGAACGGCACGGCGTAATTCGCCGACCAGACGGGCGGCAGCGGCGGCGGCGCCGTACTCGCGCAGGCGGCGGCGCCAAGCGCGATCGACACAGACGCCAGAATAACCTTCACCATCACGCTCTCCCCCTCACCTAAATATCGACATCGACGACCACGGGCACGTGGTCGCTGAGGCCCGAACCGCACCAGGTCTCGAACGTGCCAATGCTAAGTTTCCGCACCTTATCGATCCATAACGCCGGCATGAAGACATAGTCGATGTGATAGGTCGGGCCGTCCTTGGCGCGGTCGCGCCAATAGAGCGTGGGTTCGCTCTCCGCGCCGTGTGCCTCACCGCGAATGGCGTGGTAGGCACTGACCAGGCCGAAGCTCTCCTCGAGGATCCTCACCTTCGTCGAGTGGTTGATGCGCCAACCAGGCTTGTCCCAGATCGTGTTGCTGTTGAGATCGCCCGCGATCACGGCCGGCCGCTCGCCGAGGAAGCTCTTGTAGCGCGACAGCGCCCGTCGCAGCGGACCCAACTGGTGCTTGCGGATGCCGCCGGCGCTGGCGTTCTGCGCCCACACGGCCAGCAGGTTGCACTCAGCCGGACCGCGGACATGGACCGGCGCGATGTAGCGCAACCCGGGGCGATAGGACTCCGCCAGCCGCACCCCGTAGCCGTTGAAGGCGAACACCGCGAGGCCCTTGTGCGGATTGCGGCCGATCCATACGGGATCGCTCTGCATCCATGACGATCTGGAGCGCAGGCGCAGGCGCTCCGGCTCGGCGCATTCGCAGACCACGGCGATGTCCGGCGCCAGCTCGAGCAGCACGTCGACCTTGCGGTCGAGCGCCATGTTGCAGTTCCAGGCGACGATCCTCATGACGCCGGAGTTTATCCCGACAATGGTCAAAAGCAGATGCTTCCGCGAGGATAGGGCGCATGAAGAAGTTGTTGCTCGCCCTCGCCCGCGGCGTCACCGCCCTGGCGCTGCTCGCAGCCAGAGCATGCCACGTCGGCTGCCCTGGACACTTTGGCCGTGGCCGAACTGTGCCTGTTCGCTGTCGCTACTCGCCCTGCCCCAGCAAAGTGCCGGCGCGGCGCGACAGGCGGAAGAACCACTGGAAGACCTGGAAGCCGACGACCAGATAGGCCACCGACAGGGCGAAGGCGATGGCCATCATGTCCCAATGCACGGTCTTCTCAGCCAGGATGGCGCGCATGCCCTCGAAGATATAGGCCGGCGGCAGGCCCCAAGAGATCACCTGCAGCCAGTGCGGCAGCACCGTCACCGGATAATAGACGCCGCTCACCGGCATCAGGATGAAGACGGCGGCCCAGGCGAAGCTTTCGGCGCTCTGGCCGACGCGCATGATCATGCCCGACATGGCAAGCCCGATCGACCAAGAGAACATCTGCAGGATGGCGAAGAAGGCGACCAGCGGCAGGCCGAGGGAGTAGATCGAGTAGCCGAAAAAAGCCCAGGCCATCAGCGACACCGGGATCAGGCCCAAAAGCGTACGCAGAAGTGCCGTGATGATGATGCCCGTCGCCATCTCCCAGGAGCGGATCGGGCTCACGAACAAATGGCCGAGGTTGCGCGACCACACCTCCTCGAGGAAGGCGATCGAGAGCGAGAGGTTGCCGCGCACCACGACTTCCCACAGCAGGAGGCCCGACAGCAGCACGCCCGCCGCCTGGGCCCCGAACGAGGCCCGCGGCGCCAGGTACTGGCTCAGGAACCCCCACATCACCATCTGCACGGCCGGCCAATAAATCGAATCGATCAGCCGCATGAACGAGCTGCGCCAGATATGGATGTGGCGCATCACCAGGGCATAGATCCGTTCGGCGGAACCGCTCACGACGCCGCCTCCTTGCGGGCGAGCGAGTCGAGGCCGCGGGCGCGGCCCCGCGCCATGTCCAGGAACACCTCTTCCATGTCCTCGCGGCCGAAGCGTTCGATCAGCTCGCGCGGGCTGCCGCGCTCGAAGACACGGCCGGTCTGCAGCAGGATCACGTCGTCGCACAACCGCTCGACCTCGCCCATATTGTGCGAGGCGAGCATGATCGTGGCGTGGGTCTCGTGCTGGTAATCCTTGAGGTAGCCGCGCACCCAGTCGGCGGTATCGGGATCGAGCGAGGCCGTCGGTTCGTCGAGCAGCAGGACCTCGGGGCTGTTGATCAGCGCCTTGGCGAGCGCCACCCGCGTCTTCTGTCCCGCCGAGAGCTTGCCCGACTGACGGTCGAGAAACGGCCCGATCTGCATGTGTTCGGCAATCTCCTCGATGCGGCGCGCCAGGTTCTTCACGCCATAGAGCCGACCGTAGAACAGCAGGTTCTGGCGCACCGTCAGGCGATGCGGCAGGTCGACATACGGCGAGGAGAAATTCATGCGCGGCAGGGCGGCGTAGCGGCGCTTCAGCATGTCGACGCCCAGCACATGGATCTCGCCCGCCGTCGGCTCGAGCAGTCCCAGCAGCATGGCGATGGTCGTGGTCTTGCCCGCGCCGTTGCCGCCCAACAAACCGAGCACCGCGCCGCGCGGCACGGAGAAGGTCAGATCGTCGACCGCGACGATCTCGCCGTACACCTTGCGCAGGCGCCGGACATCGATGGAGGGGGTGTCGGACATGGCCGCATCATAGCGCCTTGATCGCGGCTTCGATGCGGTCGAGGCCTTTGCTCAGCCGCTCTGCGCCGGAGGCGAAACAGAGGCGTACATTACCCTCCCCGCCCGGCCCGAACGCCTCGCCCGGCGCCAGGCCGACCTTGTAGTCCTTCGCCAGGCTCTTGCAGAAGGCCATGGTGTCCTTGACGCCGTCGACGGCGAAGAAGGCGTAGAACGCTGCCTCCGGCCGCGCGATGGTGATGCGCGGATGAGCCGACAGGCGCTGGAAGACAAGCTCGCCGCCGGCCCGGCAGCGCTCGACCATCTCGGTAATGAAGCCGTCGCCCTTTTCGAGCGCAGCGATCGCCCCCCTCTGCAGGAAATGCGGCACGCCCGACGTGTTGATCTGCACCAGCTTGGCGAATTGATCGCCCAGGCGAGCGGGATGCGTAAGCCAGCCGACCCGCCAACCCGTCATGGCCCACGGCTTGGAGAAGGAGTTGAGCACGAGCAGCGGATCGTCCGGGCCGGCCTGTTCCAGGAACGACGGCGCGACGGGCCGCGTGTAGATCAGGCGTGCATAGACCTCGTCGGCCATGATCCACACGCCGCGCTTCTTGGCGAAGTCGAGCAACGCGCGCTGCTCGTCCGCACTCATCGTCCAGCCTGTCGGATTGCCGGGCGAATTGACGAAGATCGCGCGCGTGCGGTCGTCGACCGCGTCGAACACCTTCTGCAGGTCGAGCGTCCAGCGGCCGTCCGGCTTGCGGTCGAGCGCCACATATTTGGGCTCGCCGCGCACCAGCCGGGTCGCCGAGGTGATGTTCGGCCAGATCGGCGAGACGATGACGATATTGTCGCCAGGATCGAGCAGAAGCTGACACGACAGCAGGATCGCCTGCATGCCGCCCGTCGTGACAGTCAGCCGGTCGACGGGGCATTTGATGCCGTAGAGGCGCTCCGTGTAGGCCGAGAGGGCCGCACGCAGCTCGGGGATGCCGCGCTGCCAGGTATAGAATGTCTCGCCGGCCTGCAGGCCCTTGGCCGCCGCGTCGCGCACGAAGGCGGGCGTCACGAGGTCGCCCTCGCCGAACCACAGCGGCACCACCTCGGGATCACCGAACACGCTCATCGACACTTCGGCGATCGGCGTTTCGGAGAGGCCGGCGACGGGCCCGCTCAGCGTCGCGCCCAAGTCTGGCAGGTGGAAACGGGAAGCGTTTTGCATGCATCGGACCTAGCGCATCGGCGGCGCTTTCGCCAGCCGGCGACATGCCGACAATTGTTGACGGTGAGGCCAAGCCTGACTTATCGCTAGCGTACACTGCGGACGGAAGAAGCGGACGAAAGCCCGATGAAGCGCCTTGCTCTTGCATTGTCGATGACCGGCCTGGCTGCGGGCTGCACCGTGCCGGCCAAGAACATGGATCGGGTCCAGGCCGGCATGAGCAGGGACCAGGTGCAGTCCATCATGGGCCAGCCCATCGCTGTCGCCCATTCACCCGGCAAGGAATGCGCCTACTACGAACTGCTCAAGGATTTCTGGAGCCGCGTGCCATGGAGCGTCTCCGACCGCTATTACGTCTGCTACGACGACGGCAAGGTCGAATCCTTCGGCAAGGTCGGCGCGTCAACGCCGGGATGACAGGCCGGTGAGCGCGCGATACGGTAGCGCCAGGGAGTGGCTATGACAGTCGACACCAAAGAATCGATGCTGCAGACATGGTTGGCCGAGCAGTATAGCTCCGCCTACGCCGACGGACGGCGCTGCGACGAGATAAGCTATCTGCAGTGCAAGCTGATCCTGAAGCCCGACCGTTTCACCTCGGCGCACGTCTTCAAGGAATTCGCCAGCCTGGTCCAGCGCGCCGCCGAAAAGACCGGCGTCGGCTACCAACACACGCCGAAATCGCAGCAGCGGCCCGAGGTGCGCGAGGTGCTGTTCCTCGATACCGGCGGTTTCCACCTCTACAACAACGCCTTCATCGTGCGCCGGCGTATTGCCTACGAGGACGGCTTCGCGATCGGCGATCCAGAGATCGTCTTCAAGTACCGCAGTGACGACATGGCCAAGGCCCAGGCGCTCGACGTCCGGCCGCGCATCGACGGCAAGTACAAGATCAAGTTCAAGCTCGAGGTGATGCCGCTCAAGGAGCGGATCGGCGGCATGCGGCGGCTGCTCTCGCACAATGTCGAGTTCGGCCTGAGCCAGGCGCCCCAGGCGGAACGCGTCGTGATGGCCTCGCTCGGCCACATGTCGTTGCCCGAGCTCGCCAGCATCTTCCCGCCGCTGGCCACGATCTCGTGCGACGGTCCGGACGACGTATCGCTGGTCAACCAGTGTATCGTCGAGGAGCTGCTGCAGGACATCTGCCTGCTCGATTTCGGCCACCACTCGGCCGCCACCGCCAATCTCGCTTTGTGGCGCTCGCGCGGCGACCATCATCCCTTCGTCGGCGAGTTCGCCTATCAGCTCCACTTCGACGGGCCCACCGGCATCAGTCCCAAGTCGCTGCAAGCCTGCGAGCGCTTCTTCCTGGAGCTGCAGCAGGTCTCGGCCGACTGGCTGGCGCTCACCACCACCAAGACCGGCGCGGTCTACCGTCTGAAGGGCAACCCTCCTCAAGCGCACGAATGAGCGAGCCAGCCGCGTCATCAGCGCCGCTTCCACCATCCCTGTGGAAGATCTTCTGGGTCTTCCTGGTGATGGGTGCCACCAGCCTGGGCGGCGGCGTGGTCGGCTACCTGCGCACCGGCCTGGTCGTGCGCCAGCGCTGGCTGGACGACGTCACCTTCGTCGAGCTCCTGTCGATCAGCCAGACCCTGCCCGGGCTCAACGCCACCAACATGGCGATTCTGGTCGGCGACCGCCTGCGCGGCGGGCGGGGTGCCCTATTGGCCACCCTGGGCATGTGCCTGCCCGGCGCGGCGCTCATGACCGCGGCGGCCTACGCCTACGGCGTCGGGGGCACCCATCCCTGGTCGCAAGCCTTTTTGCGCGGCATCGCCGCCGGCGCCGTCGGCCTGATTCTGGTGGTGATGGTGCAGCTCGGCGCCAAGGTGTTGAGGACCGCTGCCGATTACGTTTTCGTGCTCGCAACCGCGGCCGCAGTCGCGGGCTTCGGGATACAGGTGCCCTATGCCCTTGTGGTCGCCGGCGCTGTCGCCATCTGGTGGCACCGCCCGCGCGACAGGCAGGGCATCAAATGAAGCAGCTCGGCGACATCGCGGGCGTCTTCGCCTACCTGTCGCTGCTCACGGTCGGCGGCGGCATGGCAGCGTTCCCCGAGCTCAAGACGCTGTCGGTCGACACCTATCACTGGATAACGTTCCCCGAACTGCTGCACTTCTACAGCTTGGGCCAACTCGCGCCGGGACCCAACATGATGATGGTGGCATCGATCGGCGCGGTGGTCGCAGGCCTGCCTGGCGCGGCGGTGGCCTTGGTTGCCTTCTTCCTGCCGACCGGCCTCCTGACCTTCGGGGTCGGCCGGCTGTGGGTCCATCTCGCCACTTGGCGCTGGCGGCCGGCCATCCAGGTCGGGCTGGGCTCGGTCGCGGTCGGTCTGGTGCTGGCCGGCGCCGTCATCATGGGCCGCGGCGCGCTCACCGACTTCCTCTACGTGGCGCTTGCCGTCGTTGTGTTCTTCCTGCTGCTGAAGACCAGGATCAATCCGGCCTATCCGATCGTGGCGTCGGGCCTGATCGGCCTTGTGGCCCACTGGCTCCAATACACGCCGACGACCTAGTGGCGGCCCGCGACCTTACCCGCCTTTGCGCCCTCGGCCGGGCCGCAGGACGTGCGCGGCACGCCGATCGCCGCAACCTTCCCGCCTGCGCTGAGGCAGCCCTTGTTCCACTCGCCAGCCAACGTCTCGCCCTCGATCTGGGCAACGCCGTAGCCTTGCGGCACGTTTTCGGCATAGAGGCCGTCGAAGCGGACATTCTCGTTCCACACGTAGTGACCTTCGCCCTCACGCCGGCCGTCACGGTAGGTCCCGGTGAAGCGGTCGATGGGGCGACCGTGCTCGAACCACTGCGCCTCGCCATGGCCGGTCGGCAGGCCGGCATGGCAGGCGCCCTTCCAAACGACCGTGTCTTCGGGTTCCGGGTGCCAGTCCCACATGCGGCAACCCGCTTCCGTGTCGAACAGCCAGGTGCCGCTGTCGCAAGGCTGGGTCCAGCTGATCTGCACCGAATCCGGTTCGCCCGGCGGGCAATCGGGCTTGCCCGCCGTCAGGGCGACCTGCTGCGCAAAGGCGGGCCCGCCAGCCAGCAACAGGATCGAGGTAATGATAACAGGTAAAATTCGCATGGAGCGCCCCGGCGCCGCCTTTGGCGGCTGTAATGGAAGAACGCCTGAACCCGTCGACAAGTTGCTGTTATTTCTGTTCAGCATCTTGTCGCCGTCAGGTCTCAAATAAGACGTCCCTGGGGCGGAAAATGTGAGTTTTCGCACCTCCGGGAACGGTCCGCCGAATGTGCTACCTTTGGCCGATGGGCGTCCTGATTCTCGGCTTGATCCTTTTCCTCGGTATCCACACCCTGACCACGATGCGCACGGCGCGCGCGGCGGTGATCGGCCGGCTGGGCGAAGGTCCCTACAAGGGCCTCTACTCGCTGACATCGGCGGTCGGCCTCGTGCTGATCGTCTGGGGCTTCAGCCGCTACCGAAGCGCCGGTTACATCCAGGTCTGGGACCCGCCCTACGCGATCTTCCATCCCATCGCGCTGGTACTGCTGTGGTTCGCCTTCGTGGCGCTGGCTTCAACCTACGCGCCGCCCAGCAAGATCAAGGCGGCGCTGCGTCATCCCATGCTTGTCGCCGTCAAGATCTGGGCGCTTTCTCACTTGTTGGTGAATGGCGATCTGGGCTCGATGCTGCTGTTCGGCGCCCTGCTTGTCTGGGCCGTGTACGATCGCATCGCCGTGAAACGACGCGGCGATCCGGGCGCCCCGCCGGTGGCAGGCTTCGGTCGCAACGACGCGATCGTGGTCGCCATCGGCACGGTGGCTTACTTCGCCGTCCTCTGGCTGCATGAATCGCTGATCGGCGTTGCTGCTGTGTAGGTCATCAGCAAAATTGTAGCACGGTCGATGCGCGTGATCATTCAGCCGTGAACACCCATACCACAAAGTCGCCGCAAAGCTCGTCAGGATGGCGCGCGTCCGCAAGGACACGTCGTAAAAGTAGCAAAAATAGTTCAAGGAGTAGTTGAAATGACGAACCGTCCCCTCATCGCCTTCGTCCTCGTCCTCGCCGCCGCGGCCACGCAAGCCGAGGCTCGTTCACCCATCGGCGGCGCGACCATGCCGCGCGATCCGCTGCAAGCCGACCCGCTCGGCCCGCGCAGCGAGCCCACCGTCACCGTGGCCCAAGCGGTCGCGCGCACACAGATCGAAAAGAGCGGCTACTCGGACGTGCGCGGCTTGTCGCGCGGCACCGACGGCACCTGGCATGCCGTGGCGCGTAACGCCGGCAACAAGCCCGTCGCCGTCGCGCTCGACGACCAGGGCAAGGTCGTCGAGACGCGCTAGATGTCTTCCGACTTTGGCGAAACACCAGCCCGCCCCGTTCCGACGGGGCGGGCTTTTTCGTGGTCACGCGGTGGTAACATGCTCTATTGCGGTGAGGAGGAGTTCGCATGACCGATGACTACCAGCGCCGCAGCTACGGCGAGATCTCCGTGGGGACCGGCGAGAAGCCCGGCATCGTCGTGGTCGACTTCCAGCTCGGCTTCACCGACCCGCAATATCCGCTGGGCGGCGCGTCGCTGGTCATGCGCGCGGTCGAGAACACGGCGAAGCTCTTGCAGGTCGCACGGCGGGTCGGCGTGCCGGTGGCGGTGTGCAACACCGCCTACATGAACGAGCGCGAGATGCCCTACTGGAAGATCACGGCGGTCAAGCAGACGTTCCTGCACGATCACCCGAGCACGGCACTCGATCCGCGCATCTATGACCCTGGCTACGACCTCAAGGTGACCAAGAAGGGCCCGTCGATCTTCTTCGAAACCGGCGTTGCGAACTATTTCATGAAGGAACGCGTCGATACGATGATCGTGACCGGCTGCAACACCTCGGGCTGCATCCGCGGAACGGCGCTCGACGCCTTCAGCCACCGCTTCCGCACCCTGGTGCCCGAGGATTGCGTCGGCGACATCGAGGAGCAGCCGCACAAGGACAATCTGCGCGACATCGGCCGACGCTATGTCGATGTCACCGATTTGGCGTTCTGCATCGACTACCTGGAGCGATGGGGCAAGCGCAACAGCGCCTGAGCTAGCCGGCGCTCTGGCAGACGTCGACCCATTCCGCCTCGACCAGTTCGGCCAGGCGCTGGGGATTGATGCGAAGGGCACTGCGGGTCGAGCCGGCGGCGGGCACCACCTCGTCGAAGGCCTTGAGCGAGACGTCGCAATAGACCGGCAGCGGCGTCGCCAGCCCGAAGGGACAGACGCCGCCCACCGGATGGCCGGTGATCGCAGCGACTTCCTCAGGTGCCAGCATCCGAGGCTTGCCGCCGAAAGCCGCCTTGACCTTCTTGTTGTCGAGCCGGGCAATGCCGCTGGTGACGAGCAGAAGATTGCGTTCCTTCACGCGCAACGACAGGGTCTTGGCGATCTGCGCCGGGGCGACGCCATGGCCTTCGGCCGCCAGCGCAACCGTGGCGGTGCTGCCGTCCAATTCGACGATGGTGATGTCGGGTGCTCGCGTCGCCAGAAAAGCACGAACTGACTCAAGGCTCATTGCCGCGGATCTCCAGACCAGGACGGCACCAACTACCATGGACAAGGAGATCAAGGCAGAGCAGCGTTCGACCTGGAGGAGACGACCATGCTTCGCCAAGTCACCGGCTGCCTCGCGCTATCTTTCCTCGCGACGAGCGTCGCCAGCGCCCAATCCCCTGCCCCGATCAATACCGTCCGCTATACCTGCGACCAGGGCAGATCGCTGGTCGTGCAATACTTCACCGGTGCCGTGCGCAGCGCGCCCAACGGCATGCCGCTGCCCGGCGGGCACGTGGTCGTGACCCAGGCCGACGGCACAACCCATACCCTGCAGCAGACGGCGTCGGGCTCGGGCATCCGCTACGCCAATGAAAGCCAATCGTTCGTGTTCTGGAGCAAGGGCGACGGCGCCTTCGTCGAGGAAGGGCCGAGCCAGACCGAGACCTACTCGAACTGTGTGGGGCAATCGAATTGAAGGCGTCGCCTACAACTGAAAGTACAGGAAGCCGGCCGCGCCGATCAGCGTAAGCGCGATGCCGAGATGTCTGAAAAAGCGGGTTGATTGCGCCTCCAGTGACTTTTCCCCGCGAACGGCTGCTCGTTCGGCGGGTGACATCTCCGCCCTTCTTCTCACCTGTCGGGCGAAGAAGCCCGGCGAGACACCGACGCCCACGGGCCCCTCCTGTTCCAGGTCGACACGGATGCTGACGAACCAGATCATCAGGCCGACCACGGCGATGCCGAAGAAGCTCGTGTAGGCGACGATCATGAACGCGATCACGGCGGCGATGAGCCAGCCGCTGAGAACAACCGCCATGACGATGGACTTGCCGGGCATGGGCGCCCTCTCGCGAAAAATTCGGCGACCCTGCGCAAATCGTGATCCTTCCCCCAGCGGCTGACAAGGTGGGCCGGAACCATCAGGCGCCGAAAGGTTGCACTCCATTTGTCATGCAACACCTCCTGCGGGTCGGCGTTCACTCCCCGTCCCATAGCAACGGAAGGAGGACGACCATGATCCGCACCACCCTTGCCACCCTCGCGCTGATCACCGCCGCAGGCGTGGCCCACGCCCAGATGCAGGCCCCCAGCACCCCGGGCGGCCGCGCCATGGATTCGATGCCGGGCAGCACCAGCAACCCGCGCACCGACTTTCCCAAGACGCCGTCGAACGCATCGGCGGCCGAGGCCGCGGCCAAGGCGCAGCTCGAGGCGCGGGGCTATACCGGCGTCAAGAGCCTGACCCGCGACGTGGCCGGCAACTGGGCGGCCAAGGCGATGCGCGACAACGTCGAGGTCGCCGTGATCCTCGAGCCGAGCGGCAATATCAGGGAGCAGTAGGCCGAAAGGTCTTTGCGACCCGGCCTGGCGGGGCGGTTTACGCCTCGTTTGCGCCCCGCCAGCGCCGCCGGCTTTCTCATACTTGTGTATGGACTTGTGTGCGGCTTCGGAGCTCCAATATCCGCAACATGCGCACTCGTCTCATCCTGGCTCTCGCTTTCGTGATCGCGACTGGCTCGCCGGCCTTTGCGCAATACGCGCCGGGCTCGATCGGCAACGGCGGACGCATGCCGGAAACCATGTCGCCCGGTGCTCTGCCGCCGCCCCCAACGCTCTCGGCTCCGACGCCCGTTGCGCCTTCGGCCTCGTATGGCAGTCGCTACCCCAATACCGAAAGCTATTCCCGCGACCGCATCGAATCGCAGGGCTACCGGGTGGAGCGGATCACGCCGCAGAACAACGGCTCGTGGAAGGCCGAGACCAGCCGCGACGCCGTCCCGACGCGGCCGCAGGGCGTGCCGAGCAAGGTCACGATCTTCCCCGATGGGCGGGTGCTCGAGGAGCGCGAGCCCCTGACCGTCAACCCGCCCCGTCCGTAGCGATGCGATCGAGCACGGGCAGCAAATAGCGGCGGAACTGCCGGGGACTCTCCGACATCGGGAAGTGTCCCAATCCTTCCATCACCTCGAAGTGCCGGGCCTTCACCAGCCGCGCCAGCTCCGCCGTCAACGCCGGCGTGGCGGAGAGATCGTACTCGCCCGTCAGCAGATAGAGCGGACACTTCTCGGCATCGAGGCGATCGAGAGCGGCGTTCCGCAGATCACCGTCGGTGAAATAGTAATGCAGGTCGCCCAGGAAGACCGACGGACCGCCCTGCATGTAGTGCCATAAGGTCTCCCACTTCTCGGCCTGCGGCGAGGTGGGCGAGATCAGGCAGGCAACCGTGCCCGCTGCCGCCTCCTGGCCGTGCACATCGGGACGGAACAGCACCCCGAGGTCGCGCAGGCGGGTGTCGGCGCCCGCCTCGGCATGGGTGGCCGACTGCAGGCCGATGGCCGCCCGGAAATGAGCGCCGTGGCGAAGCGCCAGGTGCAGCACCGCGCGGCCGCCGATCGAGCAGCCCATCACCACCGGCCGCTTCAGCTCGAGCGCGCGCGACACGGCCATCACGGTATCGACATAGAGATCGGTCGTAAGCCGGTAGACCTCGCTCTCGAAGCCGGGCGGCGGCGAGGACTTGCCGTGCCACGGCAGGTCGAAGGCGATCACGCGGTAGCGGCGCGTGATCTCGGGATCGTTCAGGATCGCGCGATATTGCCTTCC
>DASZJU010000143.1:0-2081 GCA_035947815.1 Reyranella sp. | reverse complement strand
CTCTCTAATTCAGACCATGCAATGACCGCACCGAGTTCGGTTTTGAGACCAACCAGGAGCTGGATCATGAAGAAAACGTCATTGGCCGTCGCAGCTATTGCAGCGACCGGCGTTTCGCTTGCCCTGCCCGCCTTCGGACAGACGGACGACAACAAGCTCGGCAAGGTGCATTTCGAGACATCGTGCAAGCCGGAAGCGCAGAAGCTGTTCGACCGCGGCATGCTCTATCAGCACTCGTTCTGGTACCGGGCCTCGCAAAAAACCTTCGAGGATGCCTTGAAGGCCGATCCCGAGTGCGCCATCGCCTATTGGGGCATTGCGCTCAGCCTGCTGTGGAACCCCCATGGCGCGCCGCCGGCGAAGAACCTCGTCGAGGGTTCTGCGGCACTGGCGAAAGCCAACAGCATCGGCGCCAAGACCGAACGCGAGCGCGACTACCTCGCGGCACTGGGCGCCATGTACGCCGACTCCGACAAGGTCGATCACCGCACGCGCCTGCTGGCCTACGCCAAGGCCATGGAACAGCTGGCCGCGCGCTATCCGAACGACGACGAAGCGCAGATCCATTATGCGCTGGCGCTCAACACCTCGGCGTCGCCGGCCGACAAGACCTATGCCAACCAGCTCAAGGGCGCGGCCATCCTGGAAGAGATCGCCAAGCGCCAGCCCCAGCATCCCGGCGTGGCGCACTACCTGATCCATCTCTACGACTATCCGCCGATCGCCGACAAAGGCATCGAAGCCGCCCGGCGCTATGCCAAGATCGCCCCCGCCGCGCCGCATGCCCTGCACATGCCGTCGCACGTCTTCACCCGCGTCGGCTATTGGCAGGAGTCGATCGATTCCAACTTGGCTTCGGGGCGTACCGCGAAGGAAGCGGGCGATTTCCACGACGAGCTGCATGCCATGGACTACCTGGTCTATGCCTATCTGCAGCTCGGGCAGGACAAGAAAGCCAAGGACGTCATCGACGAGATGGCGACGGTCACCGGCTTCACCGAGAACTACCTTGCCGGTCCGTATGCGCGGGCCATTTCGCCGGCGCGCTACGTGGTGGAACGCGGCGACTGGAAGGCAGCGGCGGCGCTGGAAGTCCGCCCCAGCCCGCTGCCGCAGGTCCAGGCAATCACCTATTTTGCCCGCGCGGTGGGGGCTGCCCGCTCGGGCGATCCGGCAGCCGCCAAGGCCGACATCGCCAAGCTCGCCGAATTGCAGGACAAGCTCAGCCAGGCCAAGGACGCCTACTGGGCCGAGCAGGTCGATATCCAGAAGCAGATCGCAACCGCCTGGGTCCTCTACGCCGAAGGCAAGCGCGACGACGCGCTGAAAGCCATGAGTGCCGCCGCCGATGCCGAGGACAAGACCGAGAAGCATCCCGTGACGCCGGGCGTGCCCAAGCCCGCGCGCGAGTTCTACGCCGGCATGCTGCTCGAGAGCAGCATGCCCAAGGAGGCCCTCGCCGCTTTCGAAGCGACGCTGAAAAAGGAGCCCAACCGGCTCGACGCCTATGTCGGTGCAGCAAGAGCCGCCGAGAAATCCGGCGATCCGGCCAAGGCCCGGGAGTATTACGGAAAGGTCGTCGCCATCGCCAGCGACGCCGACAAGGACCGGGCCGACGTCAACGACGCGCGCTTGTTCCTCGCGAAGAAGTCGTGAGAGCACTGCTGCTCCTGGTCGCGCTCGGGGCGCTGGCGGCTCCGGCGCGAGGTGAATCGCCTCAGGGCGAATCGCTTCAGGTGACCGGCTATGCCGGTGTGCTGGGCGAGTGGGAATTGACGGCCACGGTCGCCACGGGAAAGGCGTCCCAGCGAACCCGGGAATACGCCGGACCCTTGACGATGAAGCACGTCGGCTGGTGCACGCAGGAGGGTCCGGAGGAGAGGACCGGTGAGATTCGGCTTCAGATATCGACCCTGTCGTCGCGATTGAAGGCGACCGTGTCGGTGGACGGCGTCGAGTGCGCCTACCGCGCCGGCCTGTCGGACTCCTATACCGGCAAGCTCGCGTGTCCCGGTCGACCGGCGGTGCCGCTCGAATTGTGGGTGAAGTAGTTTTCATCGGACCGCGGGCGTCCCGCCCGC
>DASZJU010000142.1:0-7491 GCA_035947815.1 Reyranella sp. | reverse complement strand
ATCATGGCGGCCGTCTCGGTCGGGTTCAGGCCGGCGCACGGCTCGTCGGCCAGCAGCAGGTCGGCCCGGGTGGCGATCGCGCGCGCAACCTCGAGGTGGCGCAATTGCCCGACCGTCAGCGTGCTGGCCGGCTGGTCCGCCAGGTGGGCAATGGCGGCCAGTTCCATGCCGCGCGCGGTCGTGGCGGCAACGTCGCGGTTGCCCGATTTGCCGAACAGCGCGCCGATGCGCACGTTGTCGAAGACGCTGAGATCGCGGAACGGGCGGGCGATCTGGAAAGCCCGCGCGATGCCCAGCTCGGCGATGCGGTTGGTCGCCATGCGCGTGATCGGCCGGCCCTGAAACTGGATCTCGCCGGCGCTCGGCGGCAGATAGCCGGTCACCAAGTTGAACAGCGTTGATTTGCCGGCGCCGTTGGGCCCGATGATGCTGGTGATCGAGCCGGGCTCGATGGCAAAGGACACGTCGGCGATCGCCGCCAGGCCGCGGAAGTTCTTCGACAACCGGTCGACCCGCAGGATGGGCGCCGCGCTCATTCGGCAGGCACCGCGGCGGGACGACGGCGCAGCTGGAAGGTGCGGACCAGGCCCAGCACGCCGCCCGGCGCCGCGAGGACCAGGATGACCAGCAGCAGGCCGGTGGCGAACAGGTGGAAGTCGAGCAGCCGGCCCAGGATCACCTGGGTGATGAACACCAGCATGAAGGCGCCGATCACCGGGCCGAACAGCGTCCCCATGCCGCCCAGCAGGGAGTAGACGATCAGGCTGAGGTTGGTATCGTCGCGATAGACCGACTCGGTGGTGATGTACCCCAGCGAATGGGCGTAGATCACGCCCAGTTGCCCGGTGAGAACGGCGCTGATGACGAAGGCCATGCGCTTGTAGCGTTCGGTCGGCACGCCCAGCATGCGCGCGGTATCCTCGTCTTCGCGGATGCTCAGAAGCCCGGCGCCGAAGCGGCTGCGCCGGATCTGCCAGGCGATCAGCAGCACCACCAGGCCGGCCAGAAGATACACCCAGTAGAAGAAGGTCGCTGGCTCGATGTCCTTGGGCGCCACGGCGGGAAAGTTGAGGCCAAGCGATCCCTCGAAGAAATCGACATTGTTGTTGAGCTCGGCGCAGACATGGCTGACGCCCAGCATGGCAATGGCGAAGAAGGTACCGCGCAGGCGCAGGATCGGATACGAAATCGCCGCCGACAGCACGGCGCAGCAGCCTCCACCTACGACGAGGCCGAGCAGCAGCAGCAACGGCGGCGACACGCCGGAGAAACGCGCCTCGACCAGGCCGGCGGCAAAAGCGCCGACGCCGATGAAGGCGGAATGACCGAAGCTCGCATAGCCCGCGAAACCGCCCAGGATCGTCCAGGCGACGGCGAGCCCGGCGGAATAGAGCATCAATTGCCCGACCCTGACATAGAACGGCGGCAGGACCAGCGGCCCCAGCGCCAGCAGGGCGGCAGAGGCCACCATGAGCAGCACGGCCAAGGCGGGAGAGAGCTTCATCGTGACGCGCTGAACGCGTTGCCCAAAAGGCCGGTCGGGCGGACCAGCAACAGCAGCACCAGCAGCAGGAACATGGTCACGTTGGGAAATGACGGGCCGATATATTGCGCCGTGAGCGTGCTGACCATGCCCAGCAGCAGGCCACCCAGCAGCGCGCCGGCCGGACTGCCGACGCCGCCCAGCACCACGACCACGAAGGCGTTCAGCGTCCACGTCGCTTCGTCGGACGGCGAGAACGGCAGGATGATGCCGATGATGATCCCGGCCGCGCCGGCGAAGGCTGCCGATACGGCGAAGGTGAGCGCATAGACGTGCCGCACGTTCACGCCGCACAGCCGCGCCGCCATCGTCTGCTGTGCCGTCGCGCGGATGACCCTGCCGAGCGGCGAGAACTTCAGCAGCAGCGCCAGGCAGCACAGCAGGACCAGGCTGGCGAACAAAGCGCTTACCCGCACTGCGTCGAAGTTCACGGCGCCCAGGTGGAACGAGGTGAAGGCCCAGCTCGGCGTGATGTTCTTCATGTCCGGCGAGAACACCCAGATCATGATGTTCTGCAGCATCAGCGCCACGCCGAAGGTGAGCAGCATCGAGCCGAGCTGCGAGCGATCGACGGCGTGCTGGATCAGGAAGCGCTGGTAGACGTAGCCGACGGCAAACAGCACGGCCATCACCAGCGGCAGGGTGAGCAGCGGATCGATGCTGAGCGCCTTGGAGAAGATCAGCGCCAGGTAGGCGCCGAGCAGCACCAGGATGCCGTGGCTGAGGTTGATGACATGCAGCACGCCGAAGATCAGCGAGAAGCCCACGGCGGCCAGCGCATAGATCCCGCCCAGCACCAAGCCGTCGGCCAGCGTCTGCGCGATCAGATTCATGCGAAAACGCTTAACCCCAAACACTTCCTCCCCACGAAGTGGGGAGATGGCCCCTTTTTTCTGACGAGGGGGCCGGAGGGGTCATGAACTGCGCGCACGTCCAGGGGTTTATGACCCCTCCGTCCGCTGCGCGGACACCTCCCCTCGTAAGACGAGGGGAGGCTGAGGAAAGAGATCACGCCTTTTTATCCCAGGGCGGCGCCGGGTAGATCGGGTCAGCCGAATGGGCCTCGCCGGGGAACACGATCTCGAGCTTGCCCTTCATCACCTGGCCGATCATGGAGCCCATGATGATGGCATCGCCATCGCCGTCCGGCGTGAACTTGATGCGGCTATAGAAGGTCTCGTAGTCCGCGACGGCCAGCGCGTCGCGCACCGGCTCGGCCTTGATGCTCTTGGCCGCCTGCATGGCGAGGATGTAGGTCTCGATGCAGGCCGCGGCGCCGGCGGTGTGATAGGCAATGGGGCGGGTGAATTTGGTCTTGTAGTATTCGACGAATTTCTTCGAATCGCCGAAGAACTTGTCCTTGTAGGGTACTGTCTCGTCCCAGTAGGTCGAGCACAACAACGCCTCGGAATATTTGCCGAGCGCCTCGCGGAACGATGCGAGCTGCGGCCCCAGCCCCTGGAACAACAGCTTCACGTTGGTGCCGCTGGCGATCATCTGCCGGGCCACCAACAGCGAGTCCTGATCGTGCATGACGCAGACCAAAAGATCGGGCGTGTTGGCGCGCACCGATCCCAGCACGCTGGAAACGTCGGTCGGCTTGGCGGGCAGCTCGAAACTGTCGAGCCGCTTGAAGCCCGCCGCGTCGCAGGACAGGCGCACGCCCTCGCCCGCGGTCTTGGAGAAGGCGTCGTTGGTGTAGATCACCGAATAGGTCTGCGGCGTGGGCTGCAGCGTCTTGAACAAAGCCGCGGCCGAGGCGAACTGGCGCGTGGCGCGCGGGTACATGCCGAACACGTACTTGAAGCCCTTGGTGAAAATCGCATCGGAGCCGCCGCCGGTCTGCACCATCGGCTTCTTCGCCCGTTCGGTGATCGCCGCGGTCGGCAGCACGATGTTGCTGCCAAACGAGCCCAGGAAGAAATCCGTGCCGTCGTCGAGCTGGCGCTGGATCAGCGTCGTGGCACGCGCCGGATCGCTGGCGTCGTCGAACAGCTTCAGCTCGATCTTGTATTTCTCGCCGGCGATCTCGACGCCGCCCAGCACGTCGTTCAGGTAGCTGGCGGCGGTGATGTAGCCGTTGTTGACGTTGAGCCCAGTCTCCGCCGCGGCGCCGGTAAGCGGCACCGAGCCGCCGAACACCAGCGTCTTGCCGGCTTGCGCCCGGGCCGACCGAATCGCCGGAGCCGCGAGAGCCGCTGCTCCCATTCCCTTCAGCAGAACGTCGCGACGTCGCATGCTTGCCTCGCCTGTCTTTGATGGCCCACCCGCGTCCCGGTTCTACTGCAAAAGCCGTGCCCGTGGGAGAGCCATCGACGTTTCGACGAGCAATAGGTGCGAGTTGACCGGACGCGGGCAGCGCTCGATCTTTCATGGTCATGGAGAAGCGCGACCCTCTGGACTACGACGCGCTCGTCATCGGCGCGGGCATATCGGGCCTCTACCAGCTCTACCGTCTGCGCGAGTTGGGGATGCGGGTCCGGGTGCTCGAGGCCGGGTCGGGCGTCGGCGGCACCTGGTACTGGAATCGCTATCCCGGCGCACGTTTCGATTCCGAAAGCTACTCCTACGGCTATTCCTTCTCGCAGGAACTGCTGGAGGAATGGAACTGGTCCGAGCATTTCGCTCCGCAGCCGGAGACGCTGCGCTATCTCAACTACGTCGCCGACAAGTTCGACCTGCGCTGCGACATCACGTTCCACAGCCGAGTGAGCGCGGCGCATTACCGCGAGGACACCGGGCAGTGGGACGTGACGGTGGAAGATGGCAGCCGCTACCGGGCGCGCTTCCTGATCACCGCGATCGGCCCCTTGTCGGCGCCGACCCTGCCGCGCATCGAGGGCGTGGAGACGTTCGAGGGCTCCTCGTTCCACACCGCGCGCTGGCCGCACGAGCCGGTGAGCTTCGCCGACAAGCGCGTGGCGGTGATCGGCACCGGCGCCACCGGCGTGCAGACCATCCAGGAGGTCGCCAAGACCGTCGGGCATCTCACCGTGTTCCAGCGCACGCCGAACTGGTGCGCGCCCTTGCACAACAGCAAGATCGACGAGGAGACGCAGCGCCGCATCAAAGCCGGCTACCCGGAGATGTTCGCGCGCTGCCGCGAGACCTTCGCCTGCTTCCTGCACACGCCCGATCCGCGCGGCACCTTCGAGGTCACGCCGGCCGAGCGCGAGGCCTTCTTCGAGAAGCTCTACGCCGAGCGCGGCTTCGGCATCTGGCAGGGCAATTTCCGCGACATCCTCACCGATCGGGCGGCTAACGCGGCCGTGAGCGACTTCGTCGCCCGCAAGATCCGCCAACGCGTGAAGGATCAGGCGGTCGCCGAGAAGCTGATCCCGAAGAATCACGGCTTCGGCACCCGCCGCGTGCCGCTCGAGACCAGGTACTACGAGGCCTACAACCAGCCCAATGTCCGGCTGGTCGACATTACGGAAACGCCAATCGAGCGCATCACGCCGAAGGGAATCAAAACCAGCGATGCCGAGTACGAATTCGACATCATCGTCTATGCCACCGGCTTCGATGCCATCACCGGCAGCTTCGATCGTATCGATATCCGGGGACTGGATGGGCTGAAGCTCAAGGACAAATGGGCCCACGGGCCGCAGACTTTCCTGGGCGTCCAGGTCGAGGGCTTCCCCAACATGTTCATGCTGATGGGACCGCACACGGCGCTCGGCAACATTCCACGCAGCATCGAATACAACGTCGACTGGGTAACCGGCCTGATCCGCTACATGCAGGAGCACAAGCTCAGCCGCGCCGATGCCCGGCCGGAGGCGGTGTTGGCGTGGACCGATCACGTCAAGTCGCTGGGCGAGGGCCTCTTGTCCAACGAGGTCAATTCGTGGATGACCGGCATCAACACCAATGTCGAGGGCAAGCAGACCCGCATCATCGCCCGCTACAGTGGCAGCGCCCCCGCCTACCGCGCACGCTGCGACGCGGTGGCGGCGAACGGTTACCAAGAACTTGTGTTGGCGTAGCCGAACTCCCTCCTGTCATCCTGAGCGAAGCGAAGGATCTCATGCCGGTGGCAAGCGGCGATGAGGTCCTTCGCTGCGCTCAGGACGACAGTACTTCTCGCATCGTCTAAAGTGATGCCGCTCCAATGACCGCCCCCCTCCCTCCCCTCGTCGCTCCCTGGCGCATCGGCGTCGATGTCGGCGGAACCTTCACCGACATGGTGCTGCGCGATGCCGCGGGCGCCGTCCGCATTTACAAGGCGCCGTCAGTGCCGGCCGATCCCAGCGAGGGCGTTTTGGGCGTGCTGCGGCTGGCCGCCCGGCAGCTCGACCTGCCGCTCAGCGCCCTGCTGCGCGATTGCGCGCTGTTCGTGCACGGCTCGACCGTGGCCACCAACACCATCCTGGAAAAGAACGGCGCCAAGGTCGGCATGCTGACGACCGAAGGCTTTCGCGATTCACTCGAGATCCGCCGCGGCTTCCGCGACAACCAGTGGGATCATCGCGCACCGTTTCCCCCCGTCCTGGCGCCGCGTTACCTGCGCCTGCCGGTGCGCGGACGGATCGGCGCCGATGGCAAGGAGCTGGCCCCACTGGTCGCCGCCGATGTCGAAGCAGCCGCCCGAGTATTCGCCGCCGAAGGCGTCGAATCGGTCGCCGTCTGCCTGTTCAACAGCTTTCTCGACGGCGCGCACGAGCGGTTGGCCGGCGCGCAACTGGCCAGGAGCTGGGCCGGCCAATGGGTTTCGCTCTCGAGCGAGGTCATGCCGACGATGGGCGAGTACGAGCGCGGCTCGACCGCCGTGGTCAACGCCTATATCGCGCCCAAGGTGACGAGCTATCTCGGCGCGCTCGACGAGCAGCTCCGCCAGTTGGGCCTGCCGCGGTCCCTGCTTCTGCTGCAGAGCAATGGCGGCGCCGTTTCGGTCGCGCAGGTCGCGGCCCGTCCCGTGATGCTGGTCCTGTCCGGCCCGGCCGCCGGCGTTGGCGCGCTGAAAGGCTGCGCAGCGCCGGGCGAACCGGCCAACCTGATCTCGATGGAGATCGGCGGCACCAGTTGCGACGTCATGGTGATGGCAGAAGGCGACGTGCCGGTGGCCGACCAGCTCACCATCGACGGCTACCACCTCACCACGCCGTCGGTCGAAATCCACACGGTCGGCGCGGGCGGCGGCGCCATCGCCTGGGTCGACGATGCGGGCCTGCTCCATGTCGGCCCGCAAGGCGCCGGCGCGCGGCCCGGACCGGCCGCCTATGGGCTGGGCGGCGAAAACCCAACCGTCACCGACGCGCAGCTCGTGCTCGGACGCCTGCGCCCCGGCCCGCTGGCCGGCGGCGCCGTCACGCTCGATGGCGCGCTGGCCCGCAAGGCGGTCAAGACCAGGCTCGCCAAGCCGCTCGGCCTCTCGGTCGAGGACGCCGCGGCCGGCGTGATACGCCTCCTGGAGCAGAACCTGCTGCATGCCGTGGAGCGGCTCAGCATCGAGCGCGGCCACAATCCCGCGACCTTCACCCTGGTGGCGGCGGGCGGTGCCGGCCCGATGCACGGCAGCGCCGTGGCGCGGGCGCTGGGCTGCAGCCGCGCGCTGCTGCCGCGCGCCGCCGGCGCCTTCTGCGCGCTCGGCATGCTGCAGTCCGACGTCCGGCAGGACTATCTGCAGGTCTTCGTGGCCGATCTCGACAGGCTCGACCGTCCCGCCCTCGACTCGGGCTTTGCCCAACTCGAGGCGCGGGCCCGCGACGCGCTGTCCCGCGACGGTTTTGGCGCCGCCGACTCCACGATCGAACGCGAAGTCGACCTGCGCTACGACGGCCAGCAATGGCCGGTGAGGGTGGCCTTGAATGGCGCGGGCTTCGACGCCGCCGCCGCCCGCCAGGCCTTCGAGGCCGAGCATCAGCGCCTGTTCGGCCACATCCAGCCGGGCGGCCGGATCGACATCACTGCGCTCCGGGTCGTCGGCCGCGGCCGGCTCGACTGGA
>DASZJU010000141.1:0-8410 GCA_035947815.1 Reyranella sp. | reverse complement strand
CACCGCGTCGGGTTGGTCGAGATAGGCGAGATGGCCGGCTCCGGCGACGGTTTCGACCCGGGTCGAACCGTTGATCCCCGCGGCGAACTTCTTTGCATAGCTTGGCGGCAGAACCGCGTCGCGCTCGCCCCACAGGATCAGCGTCGGGGCGGCAATCAGGCCAAGGCGCTTTTCCAGGCGGGTGTTGCCGAGCGGCCAAAAAGCACGGGCGGCGGCCTCGGAGGCGCGGCCCATCTCGATCGGCCACTCGATCGAATTGGCGCCTTCCGGCACGGCGACCAACGCGTTCCACGTCTCGCCGTTTGCGCACATCAGGCCGGCAACATTGTCCTTGCGCTGCGCCCACGGATCGGTCGCCGGTTCCTTGTCGTCGAACAGGCCGAACGGCGCGATCAGCACGAGCTTGCGGACGTGGCCCGGGAAGATCGCCGCCATCTCCGCGGCGAACGCGCCACCCACCGAGGCGCCTATCAGATCGGCGCCGGCGAGGCCCGCCTTGTCGATGAGCTGGCGCACCGCAAGCACCCAGTCGAGATGCGTGTCGAGTTCGGTATGGCCGGTCGCGCCGGGATAGCCGGGCAGCGAGGGCACGATCACCGTGCGCGTCTCGGCGAGCCTGTCGAGGAACGGCAGCCAGCGCGGCAGGCCGCCCAAGCCGGCCAGAAAGCCGAGCTTGGGGCCGGTGCCTTTGGTCCAGACGCGGCACGGGAAGCCGTTGATCTCGACGCTCGAAGCCTTCGGTGCAGACACGAGGCTTACTCCGCCGCGGCGAGCTGCGGGCGGAAGGCCGGGACGGCGGCGCGCTGGCCCTTGGCCAGCGGCTTGGGCCACCATTTGTCTTCCCAGTCGTCGAACAGATCCTTCACCCTGGGCATGACCTGCTCGGCGAACATCCGCGTGTTGTGCTTGGTGGTGTCCTTGCTCATGTTGCCGTACTGCAGCAGCAGCATGAGGTGGCCGACATTGAGGCTGGTCGCCACGTGGCGGATCTGCTCGACGACCTCGTCGGGCGAACCGATGATGACATAGCCGCCGTCGACGATGTCCTTCATGTTGGTGGCCTTGAGGCTGGCTTTTGTCGCCGGGTTGGCGAGGTTGGCGGCCTTGGTCATCATCCCTTCGATGCCGGCGCGTTGCGTCGCTTCCGTCGTGTAGCCCGGCGGCAGCGCGAAGCGCGCATCGACGTGCAGGCAGCGGCCATAAAAATATTCCGCCGGCTCGCTATAGAGGTCGAGCGCCTGCTGGCGGCTTTCGGCGACGCCGACGAACTGCAGGAAGCCCGCGCGGTAGGGATTGCGGTCCTTGCCGAGCTTGGCCATCTCGTTCCAGAAGCCCTGCATGGTCGTGAGGCCGGCCTTGTAGCCGTAGTACGACAGGTAGCAGTAGACGTAGTCCATCTCCGCGCACCACCGCCACGTCTCGATCGAGCCGCCACCCGGGATCCAGATCGGCGGATGCGGGTCGTTCTGGATCGGCCGCGGCCAGATGTTGACGTAGCGCTGCTGGTTGAAGCGGCCGGAGAAGGCGAAGGTCTCCTTCTCGGTCCACGCCTTTTTCACCAGGTCGTGCGCTTCCAGGTAGCGCTCGCGCAGCATGCTGGGGTTCTGGCCGTAGGCGTAGCAGGTGTCCATCGGCGAGCCGACCGGGAAACCGGCGATCAGCCGTCCGCCCGAGATGCAGTCGATCATGGCGAATTCTTCGGCGACCCGCGTCGGCGGATTGTAGAGCGCCAGCGAGTTGCCCATGACACAGAGCGCGGTGTCGGTGGTGCGGCGCGCCAGCGAGCTGGCGATCAGGTTGGGCGAGGGCATCAACCCGTAGCCGTTGGAGTGATGCTCGTTCACGCAGACGGCGTCGAAGCCCACTTCGGCCGCATATTCGAGCTCGTCCATGAAGTCGTTGTACATGTGATGCGCTCGGCGTGGGTCGAACAGCGACGAATGGATGTCGACCCACACCGAGGGATGCTTCTGGTTGAAGTCGTCGGGAAGCTCCGTGTACGGCATCAGGTGAAACCACATGAGCTTCATTGCGTCCTCCCTGGACTCGGACCGCTTCAGGTAAACAACCGTTTACCTGGGCGAGCGTGCCCCGGCTTGGCGAAGGCTGCAATGTGTGACTTTCGCAGGGTGGGGGTAATTTTATTGTTTTTCCCGTCAGCTAAGCATCCCATTTCGTATTTTGTGCGTTGCACTCTCGCGTCCGCAGCAATAGCTTTGCCGCAATGCGAGAGGAGTTTTGCCCATGACCGTTGTCGCTTTCGCGGCGCGTCCGCATCCGACGGCTAATCAGCCGAAAAAGGATCTCTACGAGATCGGTGAAATTCCGCCGCTCGGTCACGTGCCCAAGAGCATGTATGCCTGGGTGATCCGGCGCGATCGGCACGGGCCGCCCGAGCAATCCATGCAGCTCGAGGTCGTGCCGACGCACACGATCGGCGAGGACGAGGTGCTGGTCCTCGTGATGGCGGCGGGCGTCAACTACAACGGCGTGTGGGCGGGCCTTGGCCTGCCGATCTCGCCGTTCGACGTGCACAAGCAGCCCTTCCACATCGCAGGCTCCGACGCCGCCGGCATCGTCTGGGCGATCGGTGCCAAGGTGAAGCGCTGGAAAGTGGGCGACGAAGTCGTCGTCCACTGCAACCAGGATGACGGCGACGACGAGGAGTGCAACGGCGGCGATCCGATGTTCTCGACCAGCCAGCGCATCTGGGGCTACGAGACGCCGGACGGATCGTTCGCCCAGTTCTGCAAGGTGCAGGCGCGCCAATTGATGAAGCGGGCGCAGCATCTCACCTGGGAGGAAAGCGCCTCCTACACGCTCACCCTGGCGACGGCCTATCGCATGCTGTTCGGCCATCGCCCGCACATCCTGCGGCCTGGTCACAACGTGCTGGTGTGGGGCGCAGCGGGCGGCATCGGCTCGATGGCCGTCCAGCTCATCGCCACCGCCGGCGCCAATGCGATCGGCGTGATCTCCGATCCGTCGAAGAAGGACTTCGTGATGTCGCTCGGCGCCAAGGGCACGGTGAACCGCAACGACTTCGAGTGCTGGGGCCAGTTGCCCGATGTCGACGACCAGAAGGGCTATGCCGAGTACATGAAGAAGGTGCGCAAGTTCGGCGCCGCCATCTGGGAGATCACCGGCAAGGGCAACGACGTCGACTTCGTGTTCGAGCATCCCGGCGAGCAGACCTTCCCGGTGTCGTGCAACATCGTGAAGCGCGGCGGCATGGTGGTCTTCTGCGCCGGCACGACCGGCTACAATCTCACGATGGACGCCCGCTTCGTGTGGATGCGCCAGAAGCGCATCCAGGGCAGCCACTTCGCCAACCTCCTGCAGGCGAGCCAGGCCAACCAGCTGGTGATCGAGCGCCGCATCGATCCCTGCATGAGCGAAGTCTTTGAATGGGCCGACATTCCCAAGGCCCATACCAAGATGTGGAAGAACCAGCACAAGCCCGGCAACATGGCGGTGCTGGTCTCCGCCAAGCGGCCCGGCCTGCGCACCCTGGAAGACGCGCTGGAAGACTGATGGTCCTGGACAATCTGCTCGGCCTCGCCGCCGAGGCGGAGAGCGATGCCGAGGCCTATGAAGTCGCCGCCCGCGAAGCGGTGCGCACGCTGGTGGCGCCCAAGGGCAAGGTCGAGCCCAAGCTGCTGGAGCGCGAGCAATTCGCCGCCCACGGCTTCGCCTGGATCGCGACTTACGTCGCAGCACTGCGTCAGATGCGACGCTGGGCCGAAGATGGGGCCAAAGGCGAGCTCGAGCTCTTGATGCTGCAAACGGCGTTCGGCGAATATCTCGCCCAGCTTTCCGGCGGCATTGCGATCAGCCAGGTCGAGATCGTGCGACCGGCCGATCTCGGCATCGACGCCGCGGCGCTCGACACGCTGGCAGTCCGGAAGCTGATGGCGGGAAACACCTCTGCCGTGCGCCTGCGCATTGCCGAGCTCATCGCCGACGCGCTCGACTCCGGCAATTTCGGCGCGCTCGAACTGGGCGACGAAGCCCTGGAAGAAGTGCGCCGCCAGTTCCGCCGTTTCGTCGAGGCCGAGGTGGCGCCGCACGCCCATGGCTGGCACCTGCGCGACGAGCTGATCCCGCTGCCGGTCGTCGACAAGATGGCCGAGCTCGGCGTCTTCGGCCTCACCGTGCCCGAGCAGTGGGGCGGGCTCGGCATGGGCAAGCTCGCCATGTGCGTGGTCACCGAGGAACTGTCGCGCGGCTATATCGGCGTCGGCTCGCTCGGCACGCGCTCGGAGATCGCCGCCGAGCTGATACGCGCCGGCGGCACCGAAGCGCAGAAGGAGAAGTATCTGTCGCGCATCGCCTCGGGCGAGATCCTGCCGACGGCGGTGTTCACCGAGCCCAATACCGGCTCCGACCTGGCGAGCCTGCGCACGCGGGCGGTGCTGGACGGCGGCACCTACAAGATCCAGGGCAACAAGACTTGGATCACGCACGCGGCCCGTGCCGACATCATGACCTTGCTGGCACGCAGCGATGCCTCGAAGCCCGGCTACCAGGGCCTGTCGATGTTTTTGGCGGAGAAGCCGCGCGGCACCGATGCCGAGCCGTTTCCCGCCAAGGGCATGAGCGGCGGCGAGATCCGCGTGCTGGGCTATCGCGGCATGAAGGAATACGAGATTGGCTTCGACGGCTTCGAGGTGCCGGCTGAGAACCTTTTGGGCGAGAAGGAGGGCCAGGGTTTTAAGCAGCTCATGGCGACCTTCGAGAGCGCGCGCATCCAGACCGCGGCGCGCGCCGTCGGCGTGGCTCAGAACGCGCTGGAGCTCGGCCTGCGCTATGCCAGGGAGCGCATCCAGTTCGCCAAGCCGCTTTATGCCTTCCCGCGAGTCGCCGGCAAGATCGCCTGGATGGCGGTCGAAACCATGATCGCCCGCCAGCTCACCTATTTTGCCGCGCGCGAGAAGGACAGCGACCGGCGCTGCGATATCGAGGCCGGCATGGCGAAGCTTCTGGCCGCGCGGGTCGCCTGGAGCAACGCCGACAACGCGCTGCAGATCCATGGCGGCAACGGCTACGCCATGGAATACCCGGTGAGCCGCGTGCTGTGCGACGCGCGCATCCTCAACATCTTCGAGGGCGCCGCCGAGATCCAGGCCCAGGTCGTCTGCCGCGGGCTGATTGAAGGCCGGAATTAAAGCAAAACCGTCATGACACGGTTGTCGGGCCAGCTGCGCGTCAGGTAATTGCGCTGCTCTTGACGCAGCACGCGCCGCTGAACCTCAGGGCACGAGGACGGCCGCTCCCTGAAAGCGGCCGGCCCGCAGGTCCGTCAAGGCCTCGTTCGCGCGATCCAACGGATAGACGGTCGTCGTCGTGCGGACACCCGCGCGCGGAGCGAGCTGCAGGAATTCCACGGCGTCCTGTCGCGTGAGGTTGGCGACCGACAGGACCTGCCGTTCTTCCCACAACAGCCGATACGGGAACTGCGGGATATCGCTCATATGGATGCCGCCGCAGACAACCCTGCCGCCCTTGCGCACGGCTCGCAGCGCCGCCGGCACCAGCGCGCCGACCGGAGCGAAAAGAATGGCCGCATCGAGCGGCTCCGGCGGAAGATCTTCCGAGCCGCCGGCCCAACGCGCGCCGAGCGACAGCGCATGGGATTGCGCGGCGGCGTCGCCCGCGCGGGTGAAGGCATAGACGTCGCGGCCCTGCCATCGGCAGACCTGGGCGATGATGTGGGCGGCGGCGCCGAAACCATACAGGCCGATCCTGCGGCCCTCTCCCGCGAGCTTCAGCGAACGCCAGCCGATCAGGCCGGCGCACAGCAGGGGCGCCGCGGCGACGGGATCGTCGAAGCCGTCGAGGGCAAAGGCGTATGCCGCGTCGGCGACCACGTGCGAGGCAAAGCCGCCGTCGCGGCCGTGGCCGGTGAAGATCGGCCGGTCGCAGAGATTCTCCTGGTGGGCGGCGCAATAGGGACAGATTCCGCAGGTGTGGCCGAGCCAGGGAATGCCGACGCGTCGCCCGGGCGCCAGCGAGCTTACGCCCGGTCCCAGCGCATCGACGATCCCGACGATCTCGTGGCCCGGCACGATCGGCAGGCGGATGTCGGGAAGTTCGCCGTCGACGATGTGCAGATCGGTACGGCAGACGCCGCAGGCCTCCACCCGCACACGGATTTCGCCCGGGCCGGGCAGGGGGTCGGACCGGCTTTTGAATTCAAGGGGCCGGCCGGTGGCGGCGAGGACCATTGCCTTCATGACGCTCTCCCATGAGGGACAGCCGATCAGCGGCGCTTGATCTGGAGGATGAGCAGCGTGGCGAGGCCGGCCACGAGATAGAGGCTGCCCACGATCAGGGAAGCATAGACATCGCCCAGCGCCTGCGACAGCGCGCGATACCCGGCCAATGTCAGGAAGCACAGGCTCGCGGCCAACAGGCCGCCGGCGACCAGGTAGCCGGCAAGCGTCGCGGCGAAGCGGCGTCCGGCATTTGCCGCGGCGGCGGCGGCGAAGAGAGCGGCCGTCTTCACAACACTAAGAAGCATCGAACCGTCCTCCGTTCCGCGCCCGCTCAACGCCGGACCAGCGCGGCCAGCACGAAGCCGGCCAAGGCGGCAATCGCGACGGCGGCCAGCGGCTTGTCGCGGATCGCGCCCTCGAGCTGGGCGCGGCCGTCCGCCATCGCCTTCGCCATGTCCGCCTTGCCGGTGAGGCCGTCGACCATCGTCGTGGCGCGGGCCAGGATTTCGCGCGCCGCTTCGCCCGCGGCCTTCATCGCCTCGGCCCCTTCGCTTTTCGCCGCCCGCTCAATGGCGGCCGCCAGTCGTTCGAGCTCCTCACGGAGCGCCGCCGATTCTGTGCCGAGAGAACCGTTGGTATCCGTTGTCTTGCGCGCCGTCATGCATGCCTCCATCGGTCGCGCGAACGATGACGGCAGGCGGCAAGGGAGCTCTTGGCCTGCATCAACGACCGCTCTCCCATGATAGGCCGAATACGGGCCGCGGGCATTTATTGGCTTTATGCGCGAAGGAGCGCTGGGAAAAAGCCACCACCGTGCCAATATGACGGCGGAGTAGGAGACAGCCATGCAAGGATCACTGCGCGGCAACGCCGGTCCGCGCTACCGGCACACCGCCGAAGAGGGCGCCCCGTACGAGACCATCGCCGTCGACAAGCTGACGCCGATCATCGGCGCGGAGATCGACGGCATCGACCTCGCCCAGCCATTGTCGAACCGCCAGCAGGACGAGCTGCATCGCGCCCTGGCCGAGAATTCCGTCATCTTCTTCCGTGACCAGCACATCTCGCCCGACCAGCACGTGGCGTTCGGCCGGCTGTTCGGCGAGCTGCATGTTCACCCGGCGGCGCCGCACGAACCCGGCCGTCCGGAACTTATGATCATCCATGCCGACAAGGATTCGCCCCGCGCCAACGGCGAGGGCTGGCACACCGACGTGAGCTGCGACCTCGAGCCGCCGATGGGCAGCATCCTCTACATCAGGCAGTGCCCGCCCAAGGGCGGCGATACGCTGTTCGCTTCGATGTACGCCGCCTACGAGGCGCTGTCGGACCGCATGAAGACCTATCTCGAGGGCCTGACCGCCATCCATGACGGCGAGTCGGTTTATCGCGGCCTCTACAAGAATTTCGGCGTCGCCGACAAGGAACAATATCCGCGCGCCGTGCATCCGGTCGTCCGCACCCATCCGGTGACGGGCAAGAAGGCGCTCTATGTGAATCGCGGTTTCACCCGCGGCCTGGTCGGGGTGCCGCGCGACGAAAGCGACGGCATCCTGACTTACCTCTACCAGCACATGGAGAACCCGCTGTTCCAGTGCCGCTTCCGCTGGCGCGAGAACTCGATCGCGTTCTGGGACAACCGCTGCGTCCAGCACCGCGCCATGTGGGATTACTGGCCGCACACGCGCAGCGGCAACCGCGTCACTGTAGCGGGTGACAAACCATACTGATGCTTCCCCCTCCGCCCTTCGGGCACCTGTGCGCTTTGGCCACTCAGCGGCCAAAGCGCAGACCCGTCTGACGGGGAGGCAGGGAGGGGCGGGCAATCCAAAGAACAGGTCGACTTTGTTGGTAATCTTCGACTGCGACGGCGTGCTGGTCGACAGCGAGCCGCTCGCCAATGCGAGCTTTTCCCGGGCGCTCAAGGCGCATGGCCTCGATTGGTCCGCCGACGAGGCGATGCGGCGCCTGATGGGGCTTTCGCTCAAATCCGCCCTCGAGATCTGCGAAGCCGAGATCGGCCGTAAGCTGCCCGACGACTTCCTCGAGAAGATGCAGGCGGTGACCTACCAGAGCTTTCGCGATGCGCCGCTCATGCCGGTCGCCGGCGTGAAGGAGGCGGTGCTGGCACTGCAGGCGGCAGGCGCCGCCACCTGCGTGGCAAGCTCGGGTACGCCCGAAAAGATGCGCTT
>DASZJU010000140.1:0-43218 GCA_035947815.1 Reyranella sp. | reverse complement strand
TGCCATCGTCGAGGGGCCGAATTTCGAATTCTCGACCGAGACCCGCGAGGAGCTGATGTACAACAAGGACAAGCTGCTCGCCAACGGCGACCAGTGGGAGTCGGTGATCGCGGCCAACCTGCAGTCCGACGCGGCGTATCGTTGAGCCAGGACGGGTAGGGGAAGATCATGCTGCTGCAGGCTCTGGCCTTTTACGTTTTTGCGTTCGTCGTCATGGCATCGGCGGCCATGGTCGTGGTGTCGCGCAATCCGGTCTATTCGGTGCTGTTCCTGATCCTGGCGTTCTTCAACGCCGCGGCGCTGTTCCTGCTGATCGGGGCCGAGTTCATCGCCATGATCCTGATCATCGTCTATGTCGGCGCGGTGGCCGTGCTGTTCCTGTTCGTCGTGATGATGCTCGATATCAACCTGGCCAAGTTGCGCGAGGGCTTCCTGAAATACCTGCCGGTCGGCGCCATGATCGGCTTCGTGCTGTTCCTGGAGATCCTGTTCGGGTTGGGCGTGCTGGGTGGCAATTCGACGTCATTGGCGGGCATCGGCCAGGCCATGCCGCAGGTGATTGCGATCGACAATACGCGGGCCATCGGCCGCGTCCTCTATACCCAGTATTTCTACCTCTTCCAGGTGGCGGGCCTGGTGCTCCTGGTCGCCATGATCGGCGCCATCGTGCTGACCTTGCGCCGCCGGCCCGGGCTGCGCCGCCAGCGCATCAGCGAGCAGCTCTATCGACCCAAGGACGAGGCCGTCACGGTGGTCAAGGTGCCGACGCGGGGAGGCGTGTGATGACCATTGGTCTCGACCATTATCTCTTCGTCGCGGCGGTGCTGTTCACGCTGGGCATCCTGGGCATTTTCCTCAACCGCAAGAACGTCATCGTCATCCTGATGTGCGTCGAGCTGATGCTGCTCGCGGTGAACATCAACCTCGTCGCCTTCTCGGTCTTCCAGGGCAACATCGTGGGCCAGATCTTCGCCATGCTGGTGCTGACCGTGGCCGCCGCCGAGGCGGCGATCGGCCTCGCCATCCTGGTGGTCTATTTCCGCATCCGCGGAACGATCGAGGTCGAAGACATCAACGCGATGAAGGGCTAGGCCATGTTCCCCACCTCAAGCGGACCGCGGGCCTCTGGCCCGCTCATGGCTGGGAGCGCGCCACTCCAGTGGCGCATCTTTTCATGTTCTTTTGGACCGCGAGCCTCCGGCTCGCTCATGATCATGAGCGGGCGGGACGCCCGCGGTCCAATGAAGCTCGAGCGCTAGGGCCCGCGTATCATGGATCTCGCCATCAAGCTCATCGTCCTGCTGCCGCTGCTTGCGGCGGCGATCGCCGGCCTCTTTTGCCGCGTCATCGGCGATCGGCCGGCGCAGATCGTCACCTGTGCGGCGCTGCTGATCGCCGCGGCGCTGTCGATCTTCGTCTTCGTGCGCATCGGCTTCGGACCGGAAAACGGCAAGCTAGTGGTCGTCAAGCTTTTCACCTGGATGGACTCCGGGACGTTCAACGTCGACTGGTCGCTGCGAGTCGATACGTTGACCGCCGTCATGTTCATCGTCGTCACCGGCGTGTCATCGATGGTGCATGTCTACTCGATCGGTTACATGGTCGAGGACCCCGGCATCCCGCGCTTCATGTCCTATCTCAGCCTGTTCACCTTCTTCATGCTGATGCTGGTGACGGCGGACAATCTGGTCCAGCTCTTCTTCGGCTGGGAGGGCGTGGGTCTTGCCTCATACCTGCTGATCGGCTTCTGGTATGACAGGCCGTCGGCCAATGCGGCGGCTATCAAGGCGTTCATCGTGAACCGCATCGGCGACTTCGGCTTCGCACTCGGCATCTTCGCCGTGTGGATGTTGAGCGGTTCGGTGAACTACGCCGACATCTTCGCCAAGGGCCCCGAGATGGCCCAGATGCGCATCCATTTCATCGGCATGGACCTGCCGGCGCTGGAGACGGCCTGCCTGCTGCTGTTCGTCGGCGCCATGGGCAAGTCGGCCCAGCTCGGGTTGCACACCTGGCTGCCCGACGCCATGGAAGGCCCGACGCCGGTCTCCGCCCTGATCCACGCCGCCACCATGGTGACGGCGGGCGTCTTCATGGTGTGCCGCCTTTCGCCGCTGTTCGAGCTGGCGCCGATCGCCAGCGCGGTTGTCACCCTGGTCGGCGCGGCGACAGCCTTCTTCGCCGCCACGATCGGCCTCACCCAATTCGACATCAAGCGGGTCGTCGCCTATTCGACCTGCAGCCAGCTCGGCTACATGTTCTTTGCCGCCGGGGTCGGCTCCTACTCGGCGGCGATGTTCCACCTCACGACCCACGCCTTCTTCAAGGCGCTGCTGTTCCTAGGCTCGGGCTCGGTCATCACCGCCCTGCACCACGAACAGGACATGCGCAAGATGGGCGGCGTCAAGGAGAAGGCGCCGCAGACCTTCTACCTGATGTGGATCGGCACCTTGGCGCTGTCGGGCATCGGCGTGCCCTTCGTGCTGGGCAACGGCATCGGCTTTTCGGGCTTCTACTCCAAGGACATGATGGAGGAATCGGCCTACGGCGTGCACACCACGGTGGGCCTCATCGCCTTCTGGCTGGGCGTCGTGGCCGCTTTCATGACGGCCTTCTATTCGACCCGCCTGATGTTCCTGACCTTCTACGGCAAGTATCGCGGCGATCATCACACCTGGGACCATGCCCACGAATCGCCGGCGGTCATCCTGATCCCGCTCTATGTGCTGGCGGCCGGCGCGCTCTTGTCGGGCTACATCGCCTTCGACTGGTACGTCGGTCACGACTGGGCGGAATTCTGGGGTCAGTCGCTCGCCGTGAAGTCCACCGGAGAGGTCCTGCACCACGCGCACGAGGTGCCGGTGTGGGTGACCTTGGCGCCGCTGGTCTTCGCCCTGTCGGGCATTGCACTCAGCTACCTGTACTACATCGTCAATCCCGAGCTGCCGGCACTCACCGTACGGCGCTTCCCGGCCATCTATGCGCTGTTCTACAACAAGTGGTACTTCGACGAGATCTATGACGCGCTCTTCGTGAAGCCGGCGCTCGCGATCGGTCGTTTCTTCTGGAAGAAGGGCGACGGCGCCACGATCGACGGCCTCGGCCCCGACAACCTCGCCGCCCGCGCCCAGGACATGGCGGGCGTGTTGATGCGCTTCCAGAGCGGCTACCTCTATCATTATGCGTTCGTGATGCTGGTTGGCGTGGCCGGCCTCGTCACCTATTTCATGATGACGGCGAGGTAGGCCCGATGTCGAGTTGGCCGATCCTTTCGCTCATCACCTTCCTGCCCTTGGTGGGTGTGTTCTTCTGCCTGGTCGTGAACGGGCCGAAGGAGGCCGTCGACCGCAACTGCCGGAGCGCCGCGCTCCTCACGTCGGTGGTGACGTTCCTGATCTCGCTGCTGCTGTGGGCGCGCTTCGACGTCACCAAGGCGGGTTTCCAGTTCGAGGAGAAGCTCGACTGGGTGCCGGCGCTCAACATCGGCTACCACATGGGCATCGACGGCATCTCGCTGTTCTTCGTCCTGCTATCGACCCTGCTGACGCCGATCTGCATCTTGTCGAGCTGGGGCGCCGTTCATGTCCGCGTCAAGGAGTACATGATCGCCTTCCTGGTGCTCGAGACCTTCATGGTCGGCATGTTTTGCGCGCTCGATCTCGCGCTGTTCTATGTCTTCTTCGAAGGCGTGCTGATCCCGATGTTCCTGATCATCGGCATATGGGGCGGCGAGCGGCGCGTCTATGCCGCCTTCAAGTTCTTCCTCTACACCTTGCTTGGTTCGGTGCTGATGCTGCTGGCGATCATCACCATCTACTGGCAGCTCGGCACCACGGACATTCCGACCGCCATGGAGAAACTAAACCTGCCGTTCATCTGGCAGTGCTGGCTGTTCCTGGCCTTCTTCGCCTCCTTCGCCGTCAAGGTGCCGATGTGGCCCGTCCATACGTGGCTGCCGGACGCCCACGTCGAAGCGCCGACCGCGGGCTCGGTCATCCTGGCCGGCGTGCTGCTGAAGATGGGCGGCTACGGCTTCCTGCGGCTTTCGATTCCGCTCCTGCCGGAGGCGACACAGTATTTCGCGCCGCTGATCTTCGGGCTGTCGGTGGTTGCCGTCATCTACACCTCGCTGGTGGCGCTGGTGCAGGAGGACATGAAGAAGCTCATCGCCTATTCGTCGGTCGCCCATATGGGCATCGTGACGATTGGCGCCTTCATCCTCAACATGCAATCGGTCCAGGGCTCGCTGTTCCAGATGCTGAGTCACGGCGTGGTCTCGGCCGCGCTCTTCCTCTGCGTCGGCGTGCTCTACGACCGCATGCATACCCACGAGATCGCGGTCTTCGGCGGCCTGGTCCATCGCATGCCGCGCTACGCTTTCGTCTTCATGTTCTTCACCCTGGCGAGCATCGGTCTGCCGGGCCTGTCCGGGTTCATCGGCGAGTTCCTGGTCCTGCTCGGTACCTTCAAGGTCAATACCTGGGTGGCGTTCCTGGCGGCGACCGGCCTGTTCCTGGGCGCGGCCTATGCGCTCTGGCTCTATCGCAAGATCATCTTCGGCGAACTCACGAAGAACTCGTTGAAAGCCATCCTCGACATGAATCGGCGTGAGGTCGTCGTTTTTCTGCCCCTGGTGCTGATTACCCTATGGATGGGCATCTATCCCAATTCTTTCCTCGATCCGATGGCGGCCACGGTCGACAAGCTGGTGGGCGACTATCAGTCGGCGATCAAGCTTGCCCACACTGCCTCGTTGGCGCCATGAGCGGCCGGGAACAATGAACATGATGCTCGGTCTCGAATCCTGGACGCTGGCGCGGCCGGAGCTCTTCCTCGCGGCTGCTACGGCGCTTTTGCTGATCTACGGCGTAGTCCGCGGTGAAGTGGCGACTCCGTTCGTGTCGATCGCCACCACGCTCGCCTTGCTGGTGACGGCCGTCCTGCTGTTCGTGCCGTTTCGCGAGGGCACGGCCTTCGCCTCGCTGTTCATCGTCGACCGGCTGACCACCACCATGAAAGCGCTGGTCCTGGTCGGATCGGCCATCGCCATCCTGATGTCGCGCGCCTATTTCGAGCGCATCAAGGCCTGGCGTTTCGAGTATCCGCTGCTGGTCGCGCTGGCGACGCTGGGCATGATGCTGATGATCTCGGCCAACGATCTGATGGCGCTCTATGTCGGCCTCGAACTGCAGTCGCTGGCACTTTATGTCATTGCCGCTTTCCAGCGCGACAGCATCCGCTCCACCGAGGCCGGTGTGAAGTATTTCGTCCTGGGCTCGGTCGCCTCCGGCATGCTGCTGTTCGGCGCCTCGCTGGTCTACGGCTTCTGCGGCGGCACGGCCTTCGTGCAGATTTCGCGGGCGCTGATCGAGGGCAGGGGCGGCGAACTCGGCGTCGTCATCGGCCTGGTGTTCGTGGTGGCGGGGCTCGCCTTCAAGGTCTCGGCCGTGCCGTTCCACATGTGGACGCCCGACGTCTACGAGGGCGCGCCGACCCCGGTGACGGCCTTGTTCGCCGTCGCCGCCAAGATCGCCGCGATGTCGCTGATGGTCTCGGTTCTGATGGGACCGTTCAAGCCGTTGTTCGTGCAGTGGCAGCAGATCGTGGTCGTGGCCTCGGTGCTGTCGATGGGGCTCGGCGCCTTCGCCGCGCTGCGCCAGCAGAACTTCAAGCGTCTGATGGCCTATTCCTCGATCGGCAATGTCGGCTACGTCCTGCTCGGCTTGGCGAGCGGCAGCGAGAAGGGGATCCAGTCGGTCGTCTTCTACCTCGCGATCTACCTCGTCATGACAATGGGCGTCTTCGCCGTCATCCTGATGATGAAGCGCCGCAATGTCATGGTCGAGAACATCGCTGACCTGGCGGGGCTGGCGCGCAGCGAGCCGATGATGGCCATCGCCCTGCTGATCTTCATGTTCTCTCTGGCCGGCATCCCGCCGCTCGCGGGCTTCTGGGGCAAGCTCTACATCTTCATCGCCGCCGTCGAGGCCAGGCTCTATGTCCCGGCCGTGCTGGGCGTGCTGGCCTCGGTCGTGGCGTCCTACTACTACCTGCGCATCGTCAAGGTGATGTATTTCGACGAGCCGGCCGAAGCGCTCGACCGGCCCGCCTTCAGCGTCAACCGCGCCGTGGCTTTCGTCGCGGCCATCCTGGTGGCGGTGTTCTCCCTGGCGCCGCAGCCGCTCAGCCTGGTGGCCGCGGCGGCGGCGAAGGGCCTGTTCCCGTGAGCCCCGCGCCCGTCCTGCCGGACGGGTGGACGCTGGTCGCGTTGGACAGCGTCGGCAGCACCAATGACGAGGCGGCACAACTGGCCGACGCCGGCGCGCCCGAAGGCACGGTCGTGTGGTCGCGCGAACAAACCGGCGGAAGAGGTCGTCGCGGCCGCCATTGGGCGTCGCCGGCCGGCAACCTCTATACCTCGACGATCCTGCGGCCCGATTGCGCCGCTTCGCGCGCCGCCGAGTTGGGCTTCGCCGCGGCCCTTGCCGTTGCCGACATCGTGCCGGCGGGCCGCGAGGTGCGCGTGAAGTGGCCCAACGACGTGCTGGTCGATGGCGGCAAGATCGCCGGCATCCTGCTCGAGAGCGCTGTCGGCCAGACCGGGCAGGTGCAGCACGTCGTGGCCGGCATCGGAGTGAATGTCGGCTTCGCGCCCCAGCTGCCGGAGATGCGCTATCCCGGTTCGGCCCTCGGCGGTTCGGTCGAGGCTGCCCTGGAGAAGCTCGCGGCAGCCTTGGCAGCGCGGCTCGCCGAATGGCGCCGCGAAGGCTTCGAGACCGTGCGCGCGGCGTGGCTCGCCAGGGCCGGGCCAATCGGCGCCGAAGTCGACGTCAAGCTGGGCGCGGAGCTGGTGCGCGGCCGCTTCGCCGGCCTCGATCGCGAGGGCGCGCTGCTGCTGGAGACTGCGGCCGGCCCGCGCAAGATCGTGTCGGGTGAATTGCTGGGCCGCGCGGCCTAGAGGAGATCCGGGGATGCTGCTCGCCATCAATGCCAACAACACCAACATCAAATTCGGCGTCGTCGACGGTGACCGCATCGTCGGCGAATGGCGCGCACATACGTCGGCCATGCGAACGGCCGACGAGCATGCGGTCTGGCTGCTCCAGCTCATGGCGATGGAGGGCATCGACCCCAAGTCCATCACCGACGCGATCATCGGCAGCGTCGTGCCGCAGGCCAATTTCAACCTGCGCCGTCTGTGCACGCGCTATTTCCATTGCGAGGCGCTGTTCCTGGGCGAACCGAACGTCGTCTACGGCATCAAGGTCAAGGGCCAGGGAGCCGGTGCCGACCGCATCTGCAATTCCGTCGGCGCCAGCATCCTGTTCCCCAAGACGCCGGTTCTGGTGGTCGATTTCGGCACCTCCACCAATTTCGACGTGGTCGACGAGGAGGGCAGCTACTGCGGCGGCGTGATCGCGCCCGGCATCAATCTCAGCATCGAGGCCCTGGTCAATGCGACGGCATTGCTGCCGCGTATCATCGTCGAGAAGCCCAAGCAGGTGATCGGCACCACGACCGTGGCCTGCATGCATTCCGGCGTGTTCTGGGGCTATGTCGGCCTGATTGAAGGCCTCGTCGCCCGCGTCAAGGCCGAGTTCGGACGGCCGATGAAGGTGGTTGCAACCGGCGGCCTCGCCCCCGTATTCGACGGCTCGACCTCGGTGATCGAGCAGACGGTGCCCGACATCACCGCGCGCGGCTTGATCGAGATTTTCAAACGCAGCAAGGCATGACCGTCCCGTCGAACGACGAACTGCTGTTCCTCGCCCTGGGCGGGGCCGGCGAGATCGGGATGAACCTCAATCTGTATGGCCATGCCGGCAAATGGTTGATGGTCGATCTCGGCATCGGCTTCGCCGACGATTCAATGCCCGGTGTCGATGTGGTGATGCCGGATCCGGCTTTCATCGAGGAACGGCGCAAGGATCTGGTGGGCATCGTGCTGACCCACGCCCATGAGGATCACCTGGGCGCCGTCGCCGATCTCTGGCCGCGCCTCGAGGCACCGGTCTATGCCACGCCGTTTGCCGCCTCCGTGCTGCGGCGCAAGCTCATAGAGGCGGGCCTGGTCGATGCGGTGCCGGTCACCGAGATCGCGCTCGGCGGCAAGTTCAGCCTGCCGCCGTTCGAGCTCGAGCTGATCACCATGACGCATTCGATCCTCGAGCCCAATGCGCTGGCGATCCGCACCAAGCTCGGCACGGTGTTCCATACCGGTGACTGGAAGATCGATCCCGAGCCACTGCTGGGCGAGGTGACCGATGAGGCGATGCTGCGGCGCATCGGCGACGAGGGCGCGCTCGCCATGGTGTGCGACAGCACCAACGTCTTCGTCGAAGGCGAGGCGGGCTCCGAGGCCACCGTGCGGGCCAATCTCGAGAAGCTGGTGAAAGTGAGCAAGGGCCGGGTCGCCGTCACCTGCTTCGCCTCGAACCTCGCCCGCGTCGAAAGCGTTGCGCTGGCCGCGGTGGCGGCGGGAAGGCATCCGGTGCTGTCGGGGCGGGCGCTGCTGCGCATGGTCGAGGCCGCGCAGGAATGCGGCTATCTGCTCGACTTCCCACCGTGCATTCCCGAGCAGCAGGCGGGCTACCTGCCGCGCGACAAGGTGCTGTTCATCTGCACCGGCAGCCAGGGCGAGCCGCGCGCTTCGATGGCCAAGCTCGCCAATGGGGAGCATCGCGACCTGGTGCTCGAGGCGGGCGACACGGTGATCTTTTCCTCGCGCGTCATCCCCGGCAACGAGCGCTCGGTGGGACGGCTGCAGAACGCGCTGATGGCGCGCGGTGTCGAAGTGATCACCGACCACGAGGCCGATATCCATGTCTCAGGCCATCCGGCGCGCGACGAGCTGGTCCGGGTCTATCAGTGGATCCGGCCCAAGATCGCCCTGCCGGTCCATGGCGAGGTCCGCCACATGATCGAACACGCGGCACTGGCCCGCGCCTGCCAGGTGCCGGAGACGATCGTGGCGCCCAACGGCACCCTGGTCCGGCTGGCACCCGGTCCCGCCGAAATCATCGACCACGTGCCGGCCGGCCGGCTGGCCCGCGATGGCGACGGCGTGGTGCCGGTCGACGGAGCGTCTCTGCGCGAGCGACGCAAGCTTCTGTGGAACGGCGCGGCCGCGGCCAGCCTGGTCATCGACAGAAGCGGCAGGGCCGTGGCGGCGCCGAAAGTGTCCCTGCGCGGCATCGACGATCAGGATGGCGCGCTGACCGATGCCATCGTCTCCGGCCTCAAGGAGATGCTGGCCGACCTCAGCGCCTCCGAACGCGGCGACGACGGCCGGATCGAGGAAGCGGCCCGCCAGGCGGTGCGGCGCGTCGTGCGCGCGCACCTCGGCAAGAAGCCGTTGACGGACGTGCACATCGTCCGCATCTAGGCGGTAGGCCCGCTGGAGAGCTCGATGATCGGACGTCTCAATCATATCGCCATCGCCGTGCCCGACCTCGCCAAGGCGTCGGAACTCTACCGCACCGTGATGGGCGCCAAGGTGAGCGCGCCCAAGGCGCAGCCGGCCCATGGTGTCACCGTGGTGTTCGTCGAGCTGCCCAACACCAAGATCGAGCTGCTTCATCCGCTGGGCGAGAAGTCGCCGATCGCCAACTTCCTTACCCGCAATGCCGACGGCGGCATCCACCACGTCTGCTACGAGGTCGAGGACATCTACGCCGCCCGCGACAGGCTCAAGGCGCAGGGCGCGCGGGTGCTGGGCGATGGCGAACCCAAGATCGGCGCCCACGACAAGCCGGTGCTGTTCCTGCACCCCAAGGACTTCACCGGCACGCTGATTGAACTCGAGCAGGTCTAGGGACCAAGCGCCATGAGCTGGGCCACCGGCCTCATGGTCTACCTGGTGATCTGGTGGACCGTGCTGTTCGCGGTGCTGCCGCTGGGCGTCCGCAAGCTCAAGGACCCGGGCAAGGGCGAGGAGCGGGGCGCGCCCGAGCGTCCCGACCTCGTGCGCAAGGCGATCATCACGTCGATCGTGGCGGCAGTGCTCTGGATCGCCTTCTATTTCCTCCATCAGTCCGACATTTTCAGCTTCCGCCAGATGGTCGAATAGTCCGGCGGTCGACTGAAGCGTGGCCCGGCGTAGAGTTAATCCAATATCTTAGGTCTTGTCGGTAAAGCCCTGAATAAAAAGGAAACGGCGGACTTTAAGTCCGCCGCTCCTCTCAACCCCGAAACTCGTCTCTGGGCGGCTTGCGCCGCTCTCCTCCCTAAACTCGGGCCTGCGCCCAAGGCGTAGGCTGTTTAGCGGGAAGCCTGCGCCTTGCCAAGACCTTTTCTTTCGATCACCGGGACCCCACAGAACAATTGTTAGGGTACGGGGTCGTTCGACTACAGACAAATGACCGGATGGTAACTGTGATTATCCGATGACCACGTATTTGATCACGAACAGTACAGCGAGAATTCCGACGGCCGGATGGATGTCGCGTAAGCGACCTGTTGCGAGCTTTATTCCGACGTACGAGATGAAACCGAAGGCGATTCCTTCGGCGATCGAGAAGGTGAACGGCATGGCGAGCGCGGTGATGACGGCCGGCGCGGCTTCGGTGAGATCGTCCCACACCACTTCGGTAAGGCTTCGCGTCATCAGGCAGGCGACATAGAGCAGCGCCGGCGCCGTCGCGTAGGCAGGAATCGAGCCCGCCAGCGGGGCAACGAAGAGCGCGAGGAGGAAGAGCAGGCCCACGGTCGCCGCCGTCAGGCCGGTGCGGCCGCCGGAGTTGATGCCCGACGCGCTCTCGATGTAGCTGGTCGTGGTCGAGGTGCCGACTGCCGCGCCGATCATGGCGGCGGCGCTGTCCGACATCAGCGCCCGGTTCAGGCGGGGAACGGTGCCGTCCGGCCGCATGAAGCCGCCGCGATGGGCGAGCGCGATCAAGGTGCCGGTATTGTCGAACAGATCGACGAACAGGAAGGCGAAGACCACGGTCACCAGTCCGACCTTGAACGCGCCGGCGAGGTCCATCTGCAGCAATACCGGAGCGATCGACGGCGGCACGTCGAAGATGCCCTCGAACTTCTGCTGGCCCGCGGCAATGGCGACCACCGTCACGGCCAGGATGCCGATGATGACTCCGCCCACGACGCGGCGATATTCAAGGGCCACGATCAGGGCAAACCCCAGCGCCGCCATCACGACGGGGAAGCTCGTGAGCTCGCCGTGCGTCACCAGGGTCGCCTGGTTGCCGACGACGATGCCGGCGTTCTTGAGCGCGATCAGGGCGAGGAAGAGGCCGATGCCGGCGGCGATCGCCATCTTGAGCGACTTGGGGATCGCGTTGACGATCCATTCGCGGATCGGCAGCACGCTGATGATGAAGAAGATGACGCCCGAGATGAACACGCAGCCCAGCGCCACCTGCCAGCTGTAGCCCATCTTTCCGACTACGGTGTAGGCGAAGTAGGCGTTCAGTCCCATGCCCGGCGCCAAGGCGATCGGGTAGTTGGCGAGGAAGGCCATCAGGAAGCAGCCGATGGCGGCGGCCACGCAGGTCGCCACGAACACCGCGCCGAACGGCATCTTGGCGTCACCCAGGATCGCCGGATTGACGAAGATGATGTAGGCCATGGTCAGGAAGGTCGTGATCCCGGCCACGATCTCGGTCCTGACGCTGGTCTTGCTTTCGCTGAGCTTGAAAATACGCTCGAGCATTTGCGTTCTCCCCCGGTTGTCGCGTCGAGTGTGCGGGCATTGCCCTGTGCAAAACCAGCCGCGGCCGGCTCGGTTTGCCTTTGCAGGCCGCGTTTCATACAGTCCGCGGCCACCCCGCCTGCGCGGCCGAAGCCGCTTCGGCGCGGCGAAGGCCCGGACGCCCCGAGCAAGGACCCAGCCAGAATGCGGATGAGCCAGTATTTTCTGCCGACCCTGAAGGAGAATCCGGCAGAGGCGCAGATCGTATCGCACCGCCTGATGCTGCGCGCCGGCCTCGTCCGCCAGACCAGCGCCGGCATCTATGCCTGGCTGCCGCTCGGCTTTCGCGTGCTGAAGAACATCGAGCGCATCGTGCGCGAGGAGCAGGACGCCTCGGGTGCCCAGGAAGTGCTGATGCCGACCATCCAGTCGGCCGACCTGTGGCGCGAGAGCGGCCGCTACGACGCCTACGGCCCGGAGATGCTGCGCATCAAGGACCGCCATGAGCGGGATATGCTCTACGGGCCGACCAACGAGGAGATGATCACCGTGCTCTTCCGCGACGGCGTGAAGAGCTACCGCGAGCTGCCGAAGAACCTCTATCACATCCAATGGAAGTTCCGCGACGAGGTGCGGCCGCGCTTCGGCGTCATGCGCGGGCGTGAGTTCCTGATGAAGGACAACTACTCCTTCGACATCGACAAGGCGGGCGCCACGCGCTCCTACAACAAGATGTTCGTGGCCTATCTGCGCACCTTTGCGCGCATGGGTCTGAAGGCCATTCCGATGCGCGCCGATACCGGCCCGATCGGCGGCGACTTGAGCCACGAGTTCATCGTCCTGGCCGAGACCGGCGAGAGCGCCGTGTTCTGCCACAAGGGTTTGGTCGACAAGGACATTTTAAGCCGCAAGATCGACTACGACGCCGATCTCCAGCCGATCGTGAACGAATGGACATCGCTCTATGCCGCGACCGACGAGAAGCACGACAAGGAGGCCTTCGAGAAGATTCCCGAAGGCGAGCGGCTGGCCGCACGGGGCATCGAAGTCGGCCATATTTTCTACTTCGGTACCAAGTATTCCGAGCCGATGAAGGCGGTTGTAGCCGGCCCCGGCGGCGAGCAGATCACGGTCGAGATGGGTTCCTACGGCATCGGCGTGTCGCGCCTGGTCGGCGGCATCATCGAGGCGAGCCATGACGAGGCCGGCATCGTCTGGCCGGAGTCGGTGGCGCCGTTCAAGGTGGCCATCGTCAACCTGAAGCCGGACGACGGCGCCGTGTCCGTGGCCTGCCAAAAGCTTGATGACAGCCTTGCTGCCAGGGGCATCGAGGTGTTGCACGACGACCGCGATCTGCGGCCCGGCGCCAAGTTCGCCGACATGGACCTGATCGGCACGCCCTGGCAGGTGATCGTGGGGCCGAAAGCAGTGGCGGCCGGCAAAGCCGAGCTCAAGAATCGCAGGACCGGCAAGCGCGAGGAAGTGCCGTTCGATCAGGTCGCGCAGCGGTTCGGCTGAGGCGGGACACGGGCTCATCATGGCCTTCGCCGCGGTCGAGCGCCTCATCGCCTTTCGCTATCTGCGCGCCCGCCGCGAGGAGGGCTTCATCTCGGTGATCGCCGGCTTCTCGCTGATCGGCATTACGCTGGGCGTCGGCACGCTGATCGTGGTCATGTCCGTGATGAACGGCTTTCGCGTCGAGATGCTGCGCCAGATGTCGAGCATCAGCGGCCAGCTCGGCGTCCAGGGCAGCCAGAACGGCCTCGACGCCACGGCGGAGCTGCTGGCGCGCGTCCGGGCCGTGCCCGGCGTCGTTACCGCGACGCCGGCGGTCGAGGGCCAGCTCATGGCCGTGGCCGGCGATCGCGTCCGCGGCGTGGTCTTGCGCGGCATGCAGCCCGACGACTTCCGGGCGCGGGCGCCGCTTGCCGCCGCGATCGAAGGCCCCTCGGAGGAGCGCGAGCGCTATCGGGCCTTGTGTCGCGGCGACGGCGACAAGCCGATCGACTGGGGCAGCCTCAAAGGTTTCGGCAACGATTTCTCCGTCGTGATCGGCCGCCGGCTGGCCGATCTCCTGGGCTTGAAGGTGGGCGACAGCCTGCAGCTCGTCTCGCCGGTCTCCATCGCCACGCCGCTTGGTGTCATGCCACGCTCCGCGGCGGCGCGGGTGGCGGCGATCTTCTGCGCCGGCATGTACGATTACGACGCCAACTTCGTCTACGCGCCGCTGATCGACGCGCAGCGCCTGCTCGATCTCGGCGGCAAGGTCACGGGCATCGAGGTGTTCGTGGGCAACGACGCGTCGATCGGCGCCACGCGCCGGCTGCTCTCCCAGGTCATCGGCACGCAGGGATGGGTGTTCGATTGGCAGCAGGCCAATGTCGGCTTCTTCTCTGCCATCCAGGCCCAGACCAATGTGATGTTTCTGGTGCTGACCATGATCGTGCTGGTGGCCGCCTTCAATATCGTCTCCAGCCTCGTCATGCTGGTCCGCACCAAGACCGCCGACATCGCCATCCTGCGCACCATGGGCGCAAGCCGTGGCGCCATCCTGCGGGTGTTCCTGCTCGACGGGCTGGCAATCGGCGGGGTGGGAACGATCCTCGGGGTCGTGCTGGGGCTGGCTTTCGCGCGCAACATCGAGGCGCTCCGCCAGTGGCTGCAGAGCACCTTCGATATCGTCCTGTTCGACGAGACGCTTTATCTGCTGGCCGAGCTGCCCTCACGCATCGAATGGACGGAAGTCGCGGTGATCGCCGGCATGGCGCTGGTCTTCGCGCTGCTCGCTTCGCTCTATCCGGCGGCGCGGGCGGCACGGCTCGATCCGGTCGAAGGGTTGCGCCGTGAGTGACGCCGCCCCCGCCGTCGAACGCTGGCTCGCCTGGCGTTATCTGGCGACCCGCCAGCGCGAGGGCTTCGTCTCCTTCATCGCGCTCTTCTCCCTGGTCGGCGTGGCGTTGGGCGTGGCGACGCTGATCGTGGTGATGTCGGTCATGGGTGGCTTCCGCCAGCAGCTCCTCGGCCGCATCATCGGCATGAACGGCCACATCGTGATCACCGCCCGCGACGGCATGGTGCAGGCGACACCCGAGCTCTTGGCCAAGCTCAAGGACTTCCCGGGCGTCCAGGCCGTCCACCTGACGCTCGAGCGCCAGGCGCTGGTTGCGGCCAACGGCCAGACGCGCGGCGCGCTATTGCGGGGCGTGCGCCCTGAGGACCTGATGTCGCGCGAGATCGTCACCAAGAACGTCGTCCACGGCGATATCGGCGCCTTCGGCACGCGGCCGGGGATCGTCATGGGTGAGCGCCTGCGCCAGGCGTTGAACGTGCGCGCCGGCGACAAGGTCACGCTGGTCACGCACAAGCTGAACGAAAACGGCACGATCGCGCCGCGCTATGCCGACTATGAGCTGCTGGCGAGCTTCTTCACGCGCCGCTTCGAGTTCGACGGCGCGCTCGTCTTCGTGCCGCTGGCGATGCTGCAGGAAGACCTCGAATACGGAAACCAGGCCGTGAGCTCGATCGATCTCGATATCGCCGATCCGGCGACGGCGCCGCTTGTGGCGGGGGAACTGCGCAAGGCGCTGGGCCGCGACGATCTCAAGGTAGCGGACTGGCTTGGCCTCAATGCCCGCTTCGTCGGCGCCCTGCAGGTCGAGCGGGTGATGATGTTCATCATCCTCACCCTGATCGTGGTGGTGGCGGCGATGAATGTGGTGGCAAGCTTCACCATGCTGGTCCGGGTGAAGCGCGGCAGCATTGCCATCTTGCGCACCATGGGCGCCTCGCCGCGCACCATCGTGCGCGCCTTCTTCATGTCTGCCGCCGCCGTCGGATTGGTCGGCACTGCCGTCGGCGCTGCGCTCGGCCTTCTTGTCTGCGCCAACATGCCGTCGATTGGAGCGCTGCTGGCCTGGATCACCGGCACGGCGGGCAGCGGCTCCGCCGAGGTCGATTTCATCACCTCAATGCCGGTGCGGGTGCAGCCGGTCGAAGTGGCGTCGGTCATGGCCGTGGCGATCGTCCTGTCGCTGGCGGCGGCTGCCTATCCGGCCTGGCGCAGCACCCGGGTCGAACCGGTCGAAGGACTGCGGCATGAGTGATGCGGTGTTTCCGCTGTCCCTGCGGGACATCAAGCGCACCTTCGTCCAGGGCGACCGCCGCCTGGAGGTGCTGCAAGGCGTCTCGCTCGACCTCCGTCCCGGCGAGATCGTCGCCCTGGTCGGCCAATCGGGCAGCGGCAAGTCGACATTGCTGCATATCGCCGGCCTGCTGGAGCGGCCGGACGACGGCGATGTCGTCGTCAATGGCAAGTCGGCCGGCGCGGCGAACGACCGCGAGCGCACGGCTTTGCGCCGGAGGGTTCTGGGCTTCGTTTACCAGTACCACCACCTTCTGCCGGAATTCTCGGCGATCGAGAACGTGATGCTGCCGCAGATGCTGAACGGGCGGTCGCGGGGTCAGGCGCGCACCCATGCCGCCGAGCTTCTGGCGATGGTGCAACTCAAGGACCGCTCTGACCACCGACCGGGGCGCCTTTCGGGAGGCGAACAGCAGCGCGTGGCGATCGCGCGGGCTGTCGCCAACGCGCCCAGCGTGCTCCTGGCCGACGAGCCGACCGGCAACCTCGATTCGTCGACGGCCGACACGGTGTTCCACCAGCTCCTGTCGCTGGTACGGGATACCGGCATGGCGGCGCTGGTCGCTACGCACAATCACGATCTGGCCGCGCGCATGGACCGCACGGTGACGCTCAAGGATGGGATTCTGTCATCCTGAGCGAAGCGAAGGATCTCATGCCCGTGGCAAGCGGCGATGAGGTCCTTCGCTGCGCTCAGGACGACTGAACAGGAAATCTCGCCTCGTTTTCCACAAGATGAGCGCGCAATAGTGTGGCGTGGCCATCGCCGATTTCATCCATCTGAAAGTCAGATCCGCCTATTCGCTCACGGAAGGTGCGAACAAGGTCGAAATGGTCGTGGCGCTCGCCAAGGCGAACGCCATGCCGGCGGTCGCCGTCACCGATCGCAACAATCTCTTCGGCGCCCTGGAATTCGCCCAGTATGCGTCAAAGGCCGGCATTCAGCCGATCATCGGTTGCGACCTCGGCATCCGCCATGAGGAGGAGGGCGGCATCGCGACGGTGGGCAAGGCCCCGCCGGCCGACTGGCTGACCCTGCTGGTCCAGAGCGAGGCCGGCTACCTCAATATGATGCGGCTGGTGAGCCGCGCCCATCTCGAGTTCAAGACCGGCCCGCTGCCGGCGCTGCCGCTCTCCGAGCTGGAAGGCAATACCGACGGCCTGTTGGCCTTGGTCGGCAGCATGGGCAGCGGCGTGGGTCGATTGCTGGCAGCGGGTCAGATTCCGGCCGCGACCCATCAGCTCGAACGCCTGAAGGCCCTGTTCGACGGCAGGCTTTATATCGAGCTGCAGCGCCACGGCGAGGAGGGGGAGCGGCGCATCGAGGGTCCGCTGCTCGATCTCGCCTATCAAAGCGGCCTGCCGCTGGTGGCGACCAACGATGTCCATTTTCCCAAAGCCTCGATGTACGAGGCGCATGACGTCCTGCTGTGCATCGAGCAAGGCGCGCATATCGAGGATCCCAACCGCCGCCGCCTGACGCCGGAGCATTACTTCAAGTCGGCCGCCCAGATGCGCGAACTCTTCGCCGATCTGCCGGAGGCCTGCGACAATACCCTAGTGATCGCCCAGCGCTGCGCCTACATGCCGGTGCCGCGCAAGCCGATTCTGCCGCGTTACACCAAGCTCGCGGGGCGCACCGAGAAGGATGCGCTGAAGGAGATGGCTGAGGGCGGCCTCGCGGCCCTGCAAAAACGCGATCGGCTGGCACCGGACATCGAACTCAAGACGTACCAGGACCGCCTCGCCTACGAGCTCAACATGATCGAGAAGATGGGCTTCTCGGGCTACTTCCTGATCGTCGCCGACTTCATCCAATGGGCCAAGGACAACGGCATTCCCGTCGGGCCCGGCCGCGGCTCGGGTGCCGGCTCGCTGGTCGCCTGGTCGCTCAAGATCACCGACCTCGACCCGCTGCGCTGGGGCCTCCTGTTCGAGCGCTTCCTTAATCCCGAACGCGTGTCGATGCCAGACTTCGATATCGACTTCTGCCAGGACAAGCGCGACCGGGTGATCCGCTACGTGCGCGACGAATACGGCCACGACCGCGTGGCGGCGATCATCACCTTCGGCAAGCTGCAGGCCCGTGCCGTGCTGCGCGACGTCGGCCGCGTGCTGGGCATGCCCTACGGCCAGGTCGATCGGATCTGCAAGCTGGTGCCCAACAATCCCGCCAAGCCGGTGACCCTGGCCCAGGCATTGGAGAGCGAGCAGCTCCTGAAGGAGCAGTACGGCGCCGACGAGGAGATCAAACGGCTGATCGACCTGGCGCTGCAGCTCGAGGGCCTATATCGCAACGCTTCGACCCACGCCGCCGGTGTGGTGATCGGCGACCGGCCGCTCGATCAGCTCGTGCCGCTCTACCGTGATACCGACAACAAGGAATCGCTGCCGGCCACCCAGTTCAACATGAAATGGGTCGAGACCGCCGGCCTGGTGAAGTTCGACTTCCTCGGCCTGAAAACCCTCACCGTGATCGAGAAGGCCGTCGAGCAGATCGGCCGGGACAAGATCGACATCACGAAGATCCCGCTCGACGACGAAGCGACCTTCAAGATGCTGGCCAAGGGCGATGCCTACGGGGTCTTCCAGATGGAAGGCAGCGGCATGCGCGACATCCTGGCCAAGCTCAAGCCCAACCGCTTCGAGGATCTGATCGCGCTGGTGGCGCTCTATCGGCCCGGCCCGATGGACGACATCCCGACCTATATCAGCGTCAAGAACGGCCACGAGAAACCCGACTACCTGCATCCTTCGCTGAAGGGCATCCTCGAAGAGACCTACGGTATCATGGTCTATCAGGAACAGGTGATGCAGATCGCCCAGGTCCTGTCGGGTTATTCACTGGGTGGCGCCGATCTGCTGCGTCGCGCCATGGGCAAGAAGATCCAGTCGGAGATGGATGCCCAGCGCGCAAACTTCGTCGAAGGCGCCGCCAAGAACAACGTCGAGGATGCGCGTGCCTCGATGATCTTCGACAAGGTGGCGAAGTTCGCGGGCTACGGCTTCAACAAGTGCCATTCCGCGCCCTACGCGCTGGTCGCCTACCAGACGGCCTATCTCAAGGCCAACTATCCGGTCGAGTTCTTCGCCGCGTCGATGACTCTCGACATGGGTAATGCCGACAAGATCGGCAACTTCCGCCGCGAGCTGGAGCGCCTGCAGATCCCCCTGCTGCCGCCCGACGTCAACAAGTCGATGGCGGAGTTCGCGGTCGAAACGACGCCGGAAGGCAAGAAGGGCGTGCGCTATGCGCTGGCCGCCATCAAGGGCGTCGGCCGCGATGCCATGGCTCGGCTGGCCGAGGAGCGCCGCGCCGACGGCCCCTTCAAGGACCTGTTCGATGTTGCCGAGCGGCTCGACCAGCGGGTGATCAACAAGCGCCTGCTCGAGAGTCTGGTGAAGGCCGGCGCCTTCGAATCGCTCAACAAGAACCGCGCCCAGACGTTCGGCGCGGTCGAGGCGCTGTCGCGCCATTCGCAGGCCACGCACGAGTCCCGCGGCAGCAGCCAGGACAGCCTGTTCGGCGACGACACCGCGCAACGCCGCCCGCCGTTGCCCAAGGTGCCGGACTGGGCGCCGATGGAGCGGCTGCAGAACGAGTTCGCGGCGATCGGCTTCTATCTCTCCTCGCATCCGCTGGCGGCCTACGAGCGCAGCCTGCAGCGGCTGGGCGTGACCCGAGCCGCCGATTTGGCCGCGCTGCTGGCGCGTGGTGCGCCTGGCCGGATAAAGCTCGCCGGGACTGTCATCGATCGCCAGGAGCGCACGTCGGCCAAAGGCAACCGCTTCGCCTTCGTGCAGTGCTCCGACCAGTCGGGCGCCTTCGAGCTCACGGTGTTCAGCGAGCTTTTGGGCAGCAAGCGCAATCTCCTGGAAGCCGGGCAGGCCGTGCTGGTCTCGGCCGATGGCCGTCTCGACGGCGAGCAGGTGAAGCTCACCGCCCAGTCGGTCGAGAAGCTCGACGATGCCGTGGCCAACGCCGCGGCCGGCCTGCGCATCGTGCTCTCCGATCCCGCGGCGCTCGAGCCGTTGCGCAAGGGGCTGGAAGGCAAACGTGGTCGCGGCCGCGTCACGCTGGTCGTGCCCATGCCGGACGACGCCGAAGCCGAGGTCACCTTGCCCGGCACCTATTCCATTGCGGGCGGCCTGCGCGACGCCATCGGCGGGCTGCCGGGGATCGCGCAGGTGGAGGAGATTTGAGCCGCCAGCCGGAGCTGTTCGAACAACCAGCTCCGCCGAAGCGGCGCGCCGCGGCGGCGGGTGAAGTCAGGCCGGCCTGGGATTCGCCGCTGCTGCAGGCGCCGGTGCTGCCAACCGACATCAGGCTCGGCACGTCGTCATGGTTCTTTCCCGGCTGGCGCGGCCTTGTCTACGACGGCGTTCACCCGCAGGTGGCCTTGAGTCGCAAAGGCCTGGCGGCCTATGCCGAGATCCCGTTGCTGCGCACCGTCAGTCTCGACCGCACGTTCTACGCGCCGCTCACCGCTGTCGAATACCAGCGCTATGCCCATCAGGTGCCGGATCATTTTAGCTTCGTGGTCAAGGCCCCGGCCCTGGTCTGCGATGCCGTGATGCGCGACGAGGAAGGGCGAGGGAAGGTGGCCAACCCGCATTTCCTCGACGCCTCCATTGCCGCCCGCGAGTTCATCGTGCCCTGCCTCGAAGGCCTTGGCGCCAAGGCGGGCCCCTTGGTCTTCCAGGTCTCGCCGCTGCCGCGCGGACTGGTCGAAGAGAGCGCCACTCTCATCGAACGCCTGGCCGCGTTCTTCGCCGCTCTACCGCCAGAGCTCGGCAAGCATCGGCCGCTCTATGCCCTGGAGCTGCGCAATTCAGAGCTGCTGACTCCGCGCCTTATGAAGATGCTGAGCGGCGTAGGCGTACGTTACTGCGTCGGCCTGCACGACCGCATGCCGGAGGTCGAGCGCCAGGAGGCGGCGCTCAAGGCGCTCGATGCAGACACGCCCGGGCCGCTCGTGGTGCGCTGGAATCTGCACCGCGGCTTCCTCTATCAAGCCGCCAAGCAGCGCTATGAGCCGTTCGACAGGCTGGTCGATGAGGACAGCGAAACCCGGCGCATCCTGGCCCGCATGGCGGCCGACGCCTTCAAGGCCAAGCAGAAGGTTTGGATCACGGCCAACAACAAGGCCGAAGGAAGCGCACCCCTGTCGCTCCTCAAATTGGCCGATGAAATCGCCAAATTGCTTCCCTAAACCATTGATTTTATGGGCCCTTGCAATCTCGGGGGGAAGCCTTTAGAACCACGCCCACTTCGCACGCGGGTTTGCGGTCGACGGGGAGACATCCCGTCCGCTCGCTCCGGTGTCCTCCGAAGCTCTTGAGCGAAGGAGGACGACGCCCGCGGAGGCCCAACCGGAAAAGGAGATACGGCATGGCTATGCCGACATTCACGATGCGTCAGTTGCTGGAAGCGGGTGTCCATTTCGGGCACCACACCCGGCGTTGGAACCCCAAGATGAAGCCGTACCTGTTCGGGGTGCGCAACGGGGTCCATATCATCGATCTCACCAAGACCGTGCCGCTGCTTGAGCAGGCGCTGCAGCAGGTCCGCCAGGTCGTGTCCAACGGCGGCCGCGTGCTGTTCGTCGGCACCAAGGCGGCTGCCGCGGAACGTATCGCCGACTCGGCCAAGCGCTGCGGTCAGTACTACGTGAACCACCGCTGGCTGGGCGGCATGATCACCAACTGGCAGACGATTTCTGCCTCGATCAAGCGCCTGCGCGAGCTCGACGATCGCCTCAAGGGCGACGTGCTGGGTCTCACCAAGAAGGAGCAGCTCGACCTGACGCGCGAGCGCGACAAGCTCGAGCGCTCGCTGGGCGGCATCAAGGAGATGGGCGGCACGCCCGACATGCTGTTCATCATCGACACCAACAAGGAGGCCATCGCGGTCCTTGAGGCGCGCAAGCGCGGCATCCCGATCGTGGCGGTGCTCGACAGCAACTCCGACCCGGACGGCATCGACTATCCGATCCCGGGCAACGACGATGCCATCCGCGCCGTGTCGCTCTACTGCGAGCTGATGTCGAGCGCTGTGCTCGACGGCATCAGGGCCGAGATCGCGGCCTCGGGCGGCGACGTGGGCGAGCTCAGCGAGCCGCCGGCCGAGGAAGTTCCCCTGGCACCCGAAGGCCCTGCCGCCGAGGCGACTCCGGCGGAGTAGGCCGGCGCCCTAATCTTCGAGGATTGAACGGGGCCGGTCGGAAGACCGGCCCCAACTGCACCAACTGGGTGCGCAGACGGAGCAAGACATGGCTGAGATCACTGCATCCCTGGTCAAGGAACTGCGCGAGAAGACCGGCGCGGGCATGATGGATTGCAAGAAGGCGCTGGGCGAAGTCCAGGGCGACCTCGAGAAGGCGGTCGACTGGCTGCGCACCAAGGGCCTGTCCGCCGCCGCCAAGAAGGCCGGCCGCGTCGCCGCCGAAGGCCTGGTCGGCGTGGCCGCCAGCGGCAACCGTGGCGCCGTCGTCGAGGTCAACGCCGAAACCGATTTCGTCGGCCGCAACGAGATCTTCCAGAAGTTCGTGGCCTCGACGGCCCGCATCGCGCTCGACACCGCGGCCGACATGACCAAGATCGCCGCCGCGCCGTTTCCGGGCAGCGGGCGCGACGTGCAGGGCGAGCTCACCAACATGATCGCCACCATCGGCGAGAACATGTCGCTGCGCCGCGCCGCGTCGCTCTCGGTGTCCGACGGCGTCGTGGCCGCCTACATGCACAATTCGGTGGCGCCCGATCTCGGCAAGATCGGCGTCCTGGTGGCGCTCGAATCGACCGGCGACAAGGCCAAACTCGCCGCGCTCGCGAAGCAGCTCGCCATGCATGTGGCCGCCGCCAAGCCGCAGTCGCTAACCGTGGCCGATCTCGACAAGGCGGTGATCGAGCGCGAGCGCGCGGTGCTGGCCGAAAAGGCAGCCCAGAGCGGCAAGGCCGTCGATATCATTGCCAAGATGGTCGAGGGCGGCCTGCGCAAATTCCACCAGGAGGTGGTGCTGCTCGAGCAGCTCTTTGTCATCGACGGCAAGAGCCGGGTCTCCAAGGTCGTCGACGAGGCGGCCAAGCAGGTCGGCGGGCCGGTCCGGCTGGCGGGCTTCCTGCGCTTCGAACTGGGCGAGGGCATCGAGAAGAAGTCCGAGGATTTCGCGGCCGAGGTGGCTGCCCAGCTCAAGAAGTAGTATGAAAACCGCACCGGCGCGCGGGCGGCAGGCCAGCGCCGCCCAAGAAACCATCTTCAGAGGCATCTGATGCCGTCGGCTCCCCGTTATCGCCGCGTCCTGTTGAAGCTCTCGGGCGAGGGATTGATGGGGAATCGCGAATACGGGCTCGATCCGGCGATGGTCTCGATGGTCGCCCAGGAGGTCAAGGCCGTGCACGGCATGGGAGTGCAGGTTTGCCTGGTGATCGGCGGCGGCAACATCTTCCGTGGCGTCTCGGCTGCCGCTTCGGGCATGGACCGGGCGAGCGGCGACTATATGGGCATGTTGGCCACCGTCATCAATTCATTGGCCATGCAAAGCGCGCTGGAACGCCAGGGGCTGCAGACCCGCGTCCAGTCGGCGATCCCCATGACCACCGTGTGCGAGCCCTACATCCGCCGTCGCGCGGCGCGCCACATGGAGAAGGGCCGCGTGGTGATCTTCGCCGCCGGCACCGGCAATCCCTTCTTCACCACCGACACCGCGGCGGCCCTGCGCGCCGCCGAGATGAGCGTCGACGCAATGCTCAAGGGCACGCAGGTCGATGGCGTCTATTCGGCCGACCCGCGCAAGGACAAGAGCGCCAAGCGCTACGACTCGCTCAGCTACATGGAGGTGCTGTCGCGCGACCTCCAGGTCATGGACGCCTCGGCGATTTCGCTTGCCCGCGAGAACCGCATCCCGATCATCGTGTTCGACATCCACAAGCCCGGCGCATTCGCGGCCACGATGTGCGGGCAGGGAACCTTTACCATCATAAAGGACGAGGGCTGAGATGAGTGCGGATCCCAAGGAACTCGAGAAGCGCATGCTGGGCGCCATGGACGCCCTCAAGAAGGAGCTGGGCGGCCTCCGGACCGGCCGCGCCTCGGTCAACCTGCTCGAGCCGGTCATGGTCGAGGCCTACGGCCAGCGCATGGCGCTCAACCAGATCGGCACGGTGAGCGCGCCGGAGCCGCGCCTGCTCACGGTCAACGTCTGGGACAAGGGCCTGGTCGTGGCGACCGCCAAGGCGATCCGCGATGCCGGCCTCGGCCTCAATCCGGCGCCTGACGGACAGATGATCCGCATCCCGATTCCCGAGCTCACCGCCGAACGGCGCACCGAGCTCGCCAAGCTCGCCCACAAGTACGCCGAGCTTGGCCGCGTCGCCGTGCGCAACGTTCGGCGCGATGGCATGGAAGCGCTGAAGAAGGCCGAGAAGGACCACAAGATCTCGCAGGACGAGCATCGCCAGAAGTCCGACGAGGTGCAGAAGCTCACCGACCGCTACGTCAAGCAGGTCGACGAGGTGCTGGCCCACAAGGAAAAAGAGATCAAGACGGTCTGATGTCGACTGCCCCTCTGCCCGCCAACGCGGATCCGACATCGGGTCCCAACCACGTCGCCATCATCATGGATGGCAATGGACGATGGGCGAAGGCGCGCGGCCTGCCACGGGTTGCCGGCCACCGGCGCGGTGCCGATGCGGTGCGGAGGGTCGTGCGTGGCGCGGGGGAGCTCGGCATACCGGTGCTGACGCTGTTCGCCTTCTCGACCGAGAACTGGACGCGGCCGGCCGACGAAGTGAACGACCTGATGGGCCTGTTGCGTCATTATCTGCGCAACGAACTCGACGAGTTGCACCGGAACGGCGCGAGGCTCCGGGTCATAGGCAACCGCGAGGGGCTCGCGTCCGACATCGTTCGTGACATTTCCGACGCCGAGAACATGACGCGCAGCAATAGCCGCATCGACGTGAATATCTGCATCAACTATGGCGCGCGCGCCGAGATCCTGCAGGCTATCCGCAGTCTCGCCCGACAGGTCGCGGCGGGTGAGCTGTCGGCCGATCGCATCGACGAGGATCGCTTCGAGAGCGAGTTGCTGACGGCCGGCGTGCCCGACCCCGACCTGCTGATCCGCACCAGTGGGGAGCAGCGCATCAGCAATTTCATGCTGTGGCAGTGCGCCTACGCCGAGCTGGTGTTTGTCGACACGCTGTGGCCGGATTTCGGCAAGGAGCACCTGGAACAGGCGATCGCCGAGTTCCGCCGGCGCGAGCGGCGTTATGGCGGCGTCGGCGGCTGACGCCCCTATGGGGCGGCTCGAGCGGCACCGGGGCCTGCTTCTGCGCATCTTGTCGGCCGCGATCCTGGGGCCGCTTCTGCTCGCGGCGATCTGGTTCGGCTTCCCCTGGATCGATCTGGTGGCGGCGCTGGCGGCACCGCTGATGGTGTCGGAGTGGATCCGGCTGACGCGCGGCCAACCCTTCATCCGCATCCTGGCCGTCCTCTATGCGCTGGCCGCCGTCGTGGCGCTGCTCTGGCTGCGCCATCAGCCGGCGCTGGGACGCGAGACGATCGTCTGGATCGTGCTCTGCATCTGGGCGACCGACACCGGCGCCTATGTCGTCGGTCGGGCGGCTGGTGGCGCCAAGCTTGCCCCGCGCGTCAGTCCGAGTAAGACATGGTCTGGATTGGTCGGCGGCATGGCTTGGGCGGCGGTGGCGAGCGCGGCGGTGGGCTATGCCTTCGGTCTGGGTGAGACCATCTCGCTCGCCATGATTGGTGCCGGACTGGCGGTGGTCGGCCAGATCGGCGACCTGATTGAATCGGCGGCCAAGCGTCGCGCCGGCGTGAAGGATAGTGGGACGCTGATCCCGGGCCATGGCGGCTTGCTCGACCGCGTCGACGGGTTGGTCGCCGTTCTTGTGGCGGTGGCGCTGGTGCGATTGGCAGTTGGCGGAGGATGGCCATGGACATGACGAACTGGTCGGCTCCCTCGCACGATCGGCCGCGCGGCGTGACGATCCTGGGTTCGACCGGGTCGGTCGGGCAAAGCACGGTCGACCTCATCGCCCGGGATCCGGAAAGCTACCGCGTGGAAGCGCTGGTCGCCGGCAATTCGGTTGAGGCTTTGGCCGAGCAGGCGCGCCGCCTGCGCGCACGCCTTGCCGTCGTTGCCAATCCGCAGCGCTACCGGGCGCTGAAGGACGCCCTGGTCGGCACCTCGATCGAGGTCGCGGCCGGTCCCGAGGCGGTGGTCGAAGCGGCCACACGGCCGGCCGAATGGGTGATGGCGGCGGTCGTGGGCTTTGCCGGCCTCGAATCCACCCTTGTTGCTGCGCGGCGCGGCGCCATGGTGGCGCTCGCCAACAAGGAAGCGCTGGTCTGCGCCGGCCAGCTGCTGATGGATGCGGTGGAGACGGCGGGCGGCGTATTGCTGCCGGTCGATTCGGAGCACAACGCGATCTTCCAGGTGCTGGAGCCGCGCCACCGGCATGCGATCGACCGACTGATCCTGACCGCATCGGGCGGCCCGTTCCGCAACGCGTCGCTGGCCGAGATGGCCGAGGCGACGCCCGAGCAGGCGCTGGCCCATCCCAACTGGGACATGGGCGCCAAGATCTCGATCGATTCGGCCACCATGATGAACAAGGGCCTGGAACTCATCGAGGCGCAGCTGCTGTTCGGCCTGCCTGGCGATCAAGTCGAAATCGTCGTTCATCCACAATCGATCATTCACTCCATGGTCGCCTATCGCGACGGTTCGGTACTGGCCCAACTCGGCTCGACCGATATGCGGGTGCCGATCAGCCACACGCTCGGTTGGCCGTCGCGCATCGACGGGCCCGCCCAACGTCTGGATTTCACCAATCTTTCTCCGCTGACGTTCGAACGGCCCGATTCCGGCCGCTTTCCATCGCTACGTCTGGCGCGAGAGGCTCTGGTTCTGGGCGGGTTTGCACCGATCGTGCTGAATGCAGCCAACGAGGTGGCCGTCGCGGCTTTCCTGGCGCGACGCACCGGCTTCCTCGGCATCGCTCGCATCGTCGAGGATGTTCTGGCGGCGAGCGGCACGCTGGCAGGTCGGGTCGAATCCGTGCAACAGGTCCATGCAGCCGATCGGGAGGCACGCCGGCGAGCTGAAGAGGCCGTCCAGAGTCACTCTCTAACTAATTGAAACGCAACGAAACTCGTGGTGTACTGAATCATGCACGGCCTGCTGAGCGTGTTCACGACCTACCTGCCGTACTTCGTCCTGGTGCTGACGCTGCTCGTGTTCGTGCATGAGTTTGGCCATTACTGGGTGGGGCGCCGGTTCGGCATCCACGCCGAGGTGTTTTCCATCGGCTTCGGTCCGGAGCTGTTCGGCTGGACCGACCGCAGCGGCACGCGCTGGAAGATCTCGGCCATCCCCCTGGGTGGCTACGTCAAGTTTCTGGGCGACAACGACGCGACCAGCGCCACCCCATCGGCCGAGCCGCTGCCTCCCGAGCAGCAACGCCGCGCCTTCTTCAACCAGCCGCTCTACGCGCGCGCCGCCGTCGTGCTGGGCGGCCCGCTGGCCAACCTGGTGTTCGCCTTCCTCCTGCTGACCGCCGTATTCTTCTTCGCTGGCGAGCCGTATTCGCCACCGGTGGTCGCGGTGCAGGTTGACGGGCCGGCGGCCAAGGCCGGCCTGCGCACGGGCGACGAGATCGTGCGCCTGGGCGACAAGCACATCGATCGCTACGAGGACATCCAGGAGTCGCAGTTTCTCTACTGGGCCAAGCCCATGGCGGTCGAGTACCGCCGCGGCAGCCAGCTGCTGAACACCGAGATCGTGCCGCAATTCTGCGAGCGCACCGACAAGTACAACAACACGCTGCGCTTCGGCGAACTTGGCATGGACCAGCTTGTCCGCCCGGTCGTCGGTGGCTTCACGGCGAACAGCCCGGCCGAGGCGGCAGGGCTGAAGGTCGGCGACCTGCTGCTGGAAATCGACGGCAAGCCGGTCGACTACTTCTCGCACATCCCGGAATTGATCGGCAGCCGCGCCGGCCAGCCGGTGGCGGTGAAGTACGACCGTGACGGTAAGCGCGACGAGGCCACCGTGGTGCCGGTTGCCGACAAGGCGCTCGACTGCGCGGGCAAGGAGCACGTGATCGGCCGGTTGCGCGTTCGTCCTGCCGGTGTCACCGAGCTGCGCAGCCACGGCCTGATCGGTGCCATGGGCGCGGGCGTGCACCATGTGTGGAGCATGACGACGATGTTCTACACGTCGATGGCGCAGATCCTGACGGCGACGCGTCCGGTCGATGAACTCGGCGGGCCGATCCGCATCGCCAAGGCGGCGGGCGAGGCGTCGTACGCCGGCTGGACCGGTATCCTCAATCTCGTCATTGCCCTTTCCATAGTGCTCGGCGTGTTCAATCTTCTTCCGGTGCCGATGCTCGATGGCGGCCACCTCGCGATGTATCTTTACGAGGCGGTGCGCGGCAAACCGCTCAGCCTCAAGATGCAAGAGCTCGGCCTCAAGGTCGGTTTTGCCCTGGTGATCGGCATGGCGCTGATCGCGACTTTCAACGACATTAGACTTCTGCTGCGCTGAGTTGACGCGATGCGGCGGGGGTTCGCGTCGGGGGACAAAAGGGGTGGCTAAGTCAGTGGTGCCGGTCTATGGAATGGGGCTCCTGAAACTGGCCGGCAGGTCTGGAAGGTGCCGGGGGTGAGTTTGATCTTTCGTTGGGCCGTTCTGGCCATTGCCGCGGTTCTCGCGTTCGGTGCGACGGCCCATGCCCAGCGCGGCGGAGCCGGCGCTGTTGCACCGGCGGGCGGAACGATCACTGCCATTCAGATTCAAGGCAACGTCCGCGCCGAACCCGAGACGATTCGCTCCTATCTCCAGCTCAAGGAAGGCCAGCCCTACGACGCGGCGGCGGCCGACCGCTCGTTGAAGGCGCTGTTCGGGACCGGACTTTTTGCAGACGTCGTGATCGACATGCAGGGCTCGACCCTGGTCGTGAAAGTCACCGAGAACCCGATCATCAACCGCGTCGCCTTCGAGGGTAACAGCAAGATCGAAGACGACAAGCTGCGCGACGAAGTGCAGTCGAAGCCGCGCCAGGTTTTCACGCGCGCGCGCGTGCAAGCCGACGTCGAACGTATCCTGACCATCTATCGCCGCGGCGGCCGCTACAACGCGTCGGTCGACCCCAAGATCATCAAGCTCGACCAGGGTCGTGTAGACCTCGTCTTCGAGATCAGCGAAGGCGACGTCACGGGCGTTCAGCGCATCAGCTTCGTCGGCAACGAGCATTTCAGCGACGGCACGCTGCGCGGCAAGATCCGCACGAGCGAAAGCGCCTGGTACCGCTTCCTGTCGTCGGACGACCGCTACGACCCCGACCGCCTCAACCTCGATCGCGAGCTGCTGCGCAAGTTCTACCTCACGGAGGGCTACGCCGATTTCCGCGTCGTGTCGGCCGTCGCCGAGCTGGCGCCCAACCGGCAGGGATTTTTCATCACCTTCACCATCAACGAGGGCGAACGCTACAAGTTCGGCAAGGTCGAGGTCTCGACGCGCTTCCAGGGACTCGATGTCGACGTCCTGAAGGGCTATCTCACGATGTCCGAAGGCGACTGGTACGACGCCAGCGCGGTCGAAAAAACCGTTTCGGCGCTGTCGGACCTCGTAGGCTCCCTGGGCTACGCCTTCGTCGACGTCCGCCCCAACATCCGGCGCAACAAGGACAATCTCACGGTCGACGTGACCTTCGACATCCAGGAGGGTCCGCGCGTCTATGTCGAACGCATCAACATCTCGGGCAACACCCGCACCCTCGACAAGGTGATCCGACGGGAATTCCGCCTCGCCGAGGGTGACGCGTTCAGCACCGCCAAAGTGCGCCGCAGCCAGGAGCGCCTGCGCGCCCTCGGCTTCTTCGAGAAGGTCGACGTTTCGGCAGCCCCGGGGTCGTCGCCCGACAAGACCAACCTCGAAGTCCAGGTGGTCGAGCAGAGTACCGGCGACATCTCCTTCGGCGCCGGCTACTCCACGACCTCGGGCGTCCTGGGCGACATCTCGATCAAGGAACGCAACCTGCTCGGCAAGGGCCAGGAACTCCGCCTCGGCCTGTCGATCGGTACCTTGAGCACCCTGATCGACCTCAGCTTCACCGAGCCTTATTTCCTGGACCGTCCCATGGCGGTGGGCTTCGACCTCTTCCGCACGTCGAACGACCGTCAAGCGGTCGCCTCCTATAGCGATGCCAGCATCGGCTTCGCACTGCGCGCCGGCTGGGCCTACACCGAGCACACGCGGCAGACCGTCCGCTACACCTTGCGCCAGACCGATATCTACAACGTCCAGCCCTTCGCGTCGCAGATCGTCCAGTTGAACGCCGGCACGTCGGTGGTCTCGGAAGTTGCCGAGACGATCGCCTGGGATACCCGCGATACGCGCGTCAATACGACGTCGGGCCTGCTGGTGCGCAATACCCAGGCGGTAGCCGGCCTGATCGGCACCGAGCAGTACTACCGCACCACGGCCGACGCCGTTTACTACCGGAGCATCTTCGAGGATGTCATCGCCTCGATCGGCGGCTCGATCGGCGCGGTGTTCCCCTACAACGGCTCGTCGCTGCGTCTGAACAACCTGTTCTTCATCGGCGGCGACACGTTGCGCGGCTTCGCGGTCGGTGGCATCGGGCCGCGCGATTCGATCACTGCCGACGCGCTGGGCGGCACCTATTTCTACACCGGCACTTCCGAACTCAGCTTTCCGCTGGGCCTGCCCAAGGAGATCGGGATCCTCGGCAAGGCGTTCGTCGATGTCGGTTCCCTTTGGGGCCTCGGCGGTCCGGCGCAGTTCAGCAATACTGTCCTCACCAGCAACACCATGCGCGTGTCGACCGGCCTTGGCGTGCAATGGGCATCGCCATTCGGTCCAATCCGTATAGACTACGCTTTCCCGCTGGTTCAGGACCCGTGGGACAAGACCGAGAACATCCGCTTCGGTTTCGGCACGCGTTTCTGAGGACGTCGCTGTCATGAACATCCAGACCGACAAGACCAGCCTTGCAGGGGCGACGGCGGTGGATATCAAGCGGATCCTGCAGATGATCCCCCATCGCTATCCGATGCTGATGGTCGACCGCGTGGTCGACATGCAGCTCGACCGCAGCGCCGTCGGCATCAAGAACGTCAGCATCAACGAACCGTTCTTCCAGGGTCACTTCCCGTCGGAGCCGGTGATGCCGGGCGTGCTGATCGTCGAGGCGATGGCCCAGACCGCCGCCGTCCTGGTCGTCGCCACCTTCGGCGCGGAGTCGGAGGGCAAACTGGTCTACTTCATGTCGATCGACGGTGTGCGCTTCCGCCGGCCGGTGGTGCCGGGCGACCGCCTCGAATTGCATGTCGAGAAGGTGCAGAGCCGCGCCAATGTCTGGAAGTTCTCCGGCAAGGCGTTGGTCGAGGGCAAGGTCGCAGCGGAAGCGACCTTCGCCGCCATGATCCGCGACCGACAATAGAGGAGGGATTGATGCCCGATACCGCCGCCAACTACCGCATGTTGCACACGATGATCCGGGTGAAGGATCTCGACAAGTCGCTCGCTTTCTACACCGGGCCGATGGGCATGAAGCTGCTGCGCAAGCGCGACGTGCCGGCCGGCAAGTACACCCTGGCCTTCGTCGGCTACGGCGACGAGAGCGAGCACTGTGCCGTCGAGTTGACCCACAACTGGGGGCAGGAGAACCCCTACGAACTGGGCACCGGCTTCGGCCACCTCGCCGTCGGCGTGCCCGACGTCTACGGCATGTGCGAGCAGGTCACCAAGGCCGGCGGCAAGGTCACGCGCGCGGCCGGCCCGGTTCAGTTCGGCACCACGGTGATCGCTTTCGTCGAGGATCCCGACGGCTACAAGATCGAGCTGATCGAGCGCAAGTAGCGGCCGGCTAGAGGATCAGGCGCCAGTTGGCCACGGCGACCAGCGCGAGGGCCGCCGCCAGCGCCAAGACGAACAATCGCACCATCCAGCCGGGGCGGCGGAAATTGTCGTTCGCCGGCCGGCCGAGCCGCACGACGCGCGGCATCGGCCTCGGCTTTTGCGCGACCGCCCAGGTCTTTGCCAGGCGCGGTCCATGCGACGATCTTGCCATATCCTCCCGCTTTCCCCCCGGATAGCGATTGATCCCCTGGTATTAGGCTCTCATGTGCAGCGGCTTGTAGGGCCGTTCGGTCTGGCCGTTGTAAAGCTGGCGCGGGCGGCCGATCTTCTGGTCGGGGTCCTCGATCATCTCGTTCCACTGCGCGACCCAGCCCACGGTCCGCGCGACGGCGAACAGCACGGTGAACATCGAGGTCGGGATGCCGATCGCCCGGAAGATGATGCCCGAGTAGAAGTCGACGTTGGGATAGAGCTTCTTGGAGATGAAGTAGTCGTCCTTGAGGGCGATCTGCTCCATCTCCATGGCCAGCTCAAGCAGCGGATCGTGCTCGATGCCGAGCGAAGTCAGCACCTCGTGGCAGGTCTGGCGCATCACCTTGGCGCGCGGATCGTAGTTCTTGTAGACGCGGTGGCCGAAGCCCATCAGGCGGGTATGGTCCTGCTTGTCCTTCACCCGGGACAGGAAACCCGGAATGTTCTGCTTGCCGCCGATCTCGTTCAGCATGTTGATCACGGCCTCGTTGGCGCCGCCGTGGCTCGGGCCCCACAGCGAGGCGATGCCGGCGGCGATGCAGGCGAACGGGTTGGCGCCCGAGGAGCCGGCGAGGCGGACCGTCGAGGTCGAGGCATTCTGCTCGTGGTCGGCATGCAGCATCAGGATGCGGTCGACCGCCTTCTCGAGCACCGGATTGATCTCGTATTCCTCGGCCGGCACCGAGAACATCATGCGCAGGAAGTTGGCCGAGTAGCTGAGATCGTTGCGCGGGTAGATGAAAGGCTGGCCGACCGAGTACTTGTAGGCCATGGCGGCGATGGTCGGCATCTTGGCGACCAGGCGGTAGGAGGCGATCATGCGCTGGTGCGGATCGTGGATGTCGAGCGAGTCGTGATAAAAGGCCGAGAGCGCGCCCACGACACCGCAGCATACCGCCATCGGATGGGCATCGCGCCGGAAGCCGCGATAGAACTGGCTGAGCTGCTCGTGCACCATCGTGTGCAGGGTGATGTCGCGGACGAACTTCTCCTTCTGCGCCTTGTTCGGCAGCTCGCCCTTCATCAGCAGGTAGGAGCATTCCATGAAGTCGCTCTGCTCGGCGAGCTCGGCGATATTGTAGCCGCGGTAGAGCAGGACGCCTTCGTCGCCGTCGATGTAGGTGATTTTGGAGCCGCACGAGCCGGTCGAGGTGAAGCCCGGATCGTAGGTGAACATGCCGGCGTCGCCGTAGAACTTGCGGATATCGACCAGACGCGGCCCGATGGTGCCGTGGATGATCGGCATGTCGTAGGATTTGCCGGTTTCGTTGTCGGTCAGCGTGGCGGTCGACTTGGCCATTTGGGAACTCTTTCGGCTCGAATTGGCGGGTTCGAGGGCACCCTAACAAGCCGCCTCCGGAGGCGCAATTGTGCAGCCAAACCGCTATTTCGCGGGGCGTAGCACGCGCGCGATCCGGCCGTCGATGATGGCGAGGCCCAGCCCGATCAGGGCCATTCCGGCGAAGTGCCGCGCCTCCAGCCGTTCGCCCAGGACGGCCGAACCCAGCAGCACGGCCGTGACCGGTATCAGGAAAGTGACGAGCAGCAGGTTGGTGGCGCCGGCGGCGGCCAGAATGCGGAAATAAAGCACATAGGCGAGGGCCGTCGACAGCACCGCCAGGCCGCCGAGCGCCACCCACACCATCGGCGACGGCAACGCCGGCAGCGTCCAAGGCTGCTCGACGGCCAGCACGATCGGCAGAATCAACACGGTACTTGCAGTGACCTGGCCGGCGGCGGCCTCGATCGGTGCAATTTTCAGGATCTTGAAGCGCCGGCCATAGACGCCGGCAAAGGCATAGGAAAGGGCGGCGGCCAGGCAGGCCAGCTCGCCCCATACGCTCGAGCCGTCGACCAGCATTTCGGGGCCGATCAGCACCGCCACGCCGGCGAACCCGGCGATCAAAGCCGCGACCTTGGTCGCGTCGATCTTCTCGTCATGCGTCAGGAAGTGGGCGACGAGCAGGGTGAAGAGGGGTGTCGTGGCGTTCAGGATCGAGGCCAACCCCGACGCGATGTGTGTCTGGCCCCAGAAGATCAGGCTGAAGGGCAGCACGTTGTTCAGCAAGCCCATGCAGAAATAGGCGAACCAGGGAGCGTCGCGCCGAAACGGGTTCGTCCCCATGGCCGCCAGGACGATATCGAGTACCAGCGCCGCCAGGGTGACCCGCGCGAACACCACGGTGAGCGGTCCCAGCTCGCCGATCGCGACCTTGGCGAAAAAGAACGATCCGCCCCACAGGATGGAAAGCGACAGAAGCCAGATCCAGACCCGCAAACCCATCGAAGGATTCTGCGCGGCTGGGCGAGGCGTTCTATCCGCGGGCGGCGAGCAATCTCGCTGTGGTCTCTGCCGGACCCAGGATCGCCAGCACCTCGAAGATGCCGGGCGACACGGTCGAGCCGCTGAGCGCAACCCGGAGTGGCTGGGCGACCTGGCCGAGCTTTACACCCTCCGCTTCGGCGAAGCGTCGGATTGCGTCCTCGACCTGCTTCTCGCTCCAGTTGGCGGCTTCGGCCTCGAGCGCGACGGCGAGCTTGGCGAGCAGCGCCTTGGCCTCGGGCGTGAGCTGGGCGCGCGCCTTGTCGTCGGCGATCGGCGGCGCGCCGCTTCGGGCATAGAAGAGGAGATTGTCCAGAAGCTCGACCAGCGTGCGCGAGCGCTGCTTGACGCCACCCAGGCCGCGCGTCAGGCGCTCCTGGCCGACCGGATCGATCGTGCCGCCGAGCTTGGCCTCGAGCCCGGGCAGCACCATCGCCAAAAGCTCGGTATCGGGAGTCTCGCGCAGGTAATGCGCATTGAGGTTGGTGAGCTTCGCCAGATCGAAGCGCGCGGCCGAGCGACCGACGCCCGGCAGATCGAACCATTCGATCGCCTGCTCGGTCGAGATGATCTCGTCGTCGCCATGGCCCCAGCCCAACCGCAGCAGGTAGTTGCGCAGCGCCGCCGGCAGGAAGCCCATGTCGCGATAGGCGTCGACACCCAACGCGCCGTGACGCTTGCTGAGCTTGGCGCCGTCGGGGCCGTGGATCAGCGGGATGTGGGCATAAACCGGCTCCGGCCAGCCCATGGCGTGGATGATCTGAAGCTGGCGGAAAGCGTTGTTCAGGTGATCGTCGCCGCGGATCACGTGCGTGACCCCCATGTCTTGATCGTCGACGACGACGGCCAGCATGTAGGTCGGCGTGCCGTCGGCGCGCAGCAGGATCATGTCGTCCAAAACCGCGTTCTCGACCTTGACCTCGCCCTGTACGGCATCCTGGATCACCGTCTGACCACTTTGCGGCGCCTTGAGGCGAACGACCGGCGCGATGCCGGCCGGGGCATCCTTGGGATCGCGATCGCGCCAGCGGCCGTCGTAGCGCATCGGCACGCCGGCGCGGCGTTGCGCGTCGCGCATCTCCTCGAGTTCCTTGGGCGAGGCGTAGCAGTGATAGGCCTTGCCGGCGGCCAGCATCTGGTGCGCCACCTCGGCGTGCCGTGCCGCGCGTGCAAACTGGTAGATGACCTCGCCGTCCCACGGCAGGCCGAGCCATGACAGCCCATCGAGGATGGCGTCGATAGCGGGCGAGGTCGAGCGCGCGCGGTCGGTGTCCTCGATGCGCAGCAGGTACTTGCCGCCGTGGTGGCGGGCGAACAGCCAGTTGAACAGCGCCGTGCGCGCGCTGCCGATATGCAAGTAGCCGGTCGGCGAGGGGGCGAAGCGGGTAACGACTGTCATTGCTCTGGGTATGTGCGGGTTTTGCCGCATTTCGGCCGGAAAAGCGCGCCGTAGGTAGGCGAGCGTTTCCCGCCTGTCAAACAACAGAGGGAGACGGCGTGGCGGGGGCACGCACCTGGATCCTCGATCAGCTCGACGCCGAGCGCAGCCGCTGGATGCTGTGGCTGCCGGTGGCGATGGGGCTGGGCATCGCCCTCTACTTCGAGCTGCCGAGCGAGCCCGCGCTGTGGCTGGGGCCGGCGCTGGCGACGGGTGCGCTCGTCCTCGTCTTCCTCGCGCGGTCGGGCAGCCTCACTCGCGCACTCGCAATCGGCGCGGTCGCCGCCGCGTCCGGTCTCGGTCTCGTCGCCTGGCGCACCGCGAGCCTGGCGGCACCGACCCTCACCCGGCCGCTGTTCAGCATCAATGTCGAGGGCCGCATTGCTGACATCCAGCGCCTGCCGGAGAGCGTGCGGGTCGTGCTCGAGGCGGTGCGCCTCAAAGGCAACAACGTGCCGCCGGTCGAGATGATGCCGGAGCGCGTGCGCATCTCGCTCTCCAAGGGCGCGCCGCCAATTCATGTCGGCGACCGGCTCCTGGTGCTCGCCAACCTCTCGCCGCCGGCCGGACCGGCCGCGCCGGGCGCCTTCGATTTCCAGAGGGTCGCCTGGTATCAGCAGCTGGGCGGCGTGGGCTATGCGCTGGCGCCGGCCACCGTTATCGACCATGGCCGGCCCGACGGCATCGTGCGCACCATCGACGCGCTCCGCGCCGACATCACAGCGCGTATCCTGGCCGCGCTGCCCGGACCCGAAGGGGGCGTCGCCGCGGCCCTGCTGACCGGCGAGCAGACCGCCGTCAACAAGGACATCACCCAGGCCATGCGCGACTCGGGCCTCGCCCACATCCTGTCGATCTCCGGCCTGCACATCGTGTTCGTGGTCGCCCTGGTGATGGGCGTGCTGCGCTATGCCATCGCGCTGGTGCCGCCGCTGGCGCTGCGCATCGATGCGAAGAAGGTGTCCGCCGTGATCGCCTTGCTGGCGGCGCTGTTCTACACCGCGCTGGCCGGCGCGCCGGTGCCGGCGCAAAGGTCCTGCGCCATGGCAGGCTTCGCCTTGATCGCCATGCTGCTCGACCGCACGGCGCTGTCGCTCCGCCTGGTCGCCTGGTCGGCGGTCATCGTACTCCTCGCGGCGCCCGAATCGTTGACCGGCGCCTCGTTCCAGATGTCCTTCGCCGCGGTGGTGGCGCTGATCGCCGCCTGGGAGATGGCGGCCGGCTGGCGGCGACGTTTGCACGAGCGCGTCGAGCTTCTCAAACATCGCTGGCTGTGGCGGCTGGGCGCCGGCTTCGCCGCCAGCCTGGCCACGACCTTGATCGCCTCGGTCGCCACCGGCGCCTTCGCCGCCTATCACTTCAACCGGCTGTCGCTGCTGGGCGTCGTCGCCAACCTTTTGGGCGTGCCGCTCACCGGCTTCTGGATCATGCCGTGGGGCCTTCTAGCGATGCTGCTGATGCCGCTCGGCCTCGAGCGTTTCGCCCTGGTGCCGATGGGCTGGGGCGTCGAAGGCCTGGACGCCATCGCCTTCCACGTCGCCGCCTGGCCGCAGGCCGCCATGCTGGTGCCGTCGCTGCCCGGCGCCAGCCTGTGGCTGCTGACGCTGGGCGGGCTGTGGCTTTGCCTGTGGCGCCGCCGCTGGCGATTTGCCGGCCTGCCTGTTGCGATCGCGGGCCTGTTGCTCGCGCCGCCGCCGGCGCCTGACCTGTTGATGAGCGAGGACGGCCGCGTGCTCGGCCTGCGCGATGCCCAGGGCATGGTCCATATTGCCTCGGCCCGCACCGACCGTTTCATCAGCGACGCCTGGGCGCGGCGCAGCGGACAGGAGGGCGCCAAGCGCTGGACCGTCAGCGCCGACGAGCAGGCCGCCGGCTTCGGTTGCAGCACCGGGCTTTGCCGCTGGCGCAAGGGGCCGTGGCGCATCGCGCTGGTGAGCGACGACCGCCGACTGGCCGAGGCCTGCGGCAGCGCCGACATCGTGCTCTCCACGGTCGATGCGCAAGGCCGCTGCCGCGGCCCGCGCCTGGTGATCGACCGCCGCGATGCCTGGCGCGACGGCGCACAGGCGCTCTGGCTCGATGAGCTCGGTGTGCGCCGCGAGACCGCCAACGCCCGTCGCGGCGATCGCCCCTGGGTGCCCAACAGCTCGACGCGGCAGGCGGCGCCCGTCAAGGCGCCGGGCAGTTGAGCGATACATCGGTAGTAATTGCAGCCTCTCTGTAAACGTAATGCTTGTTGCCGCCGGCGCTTGCTCTATTTTTTCAAATGTCACGCAGCTGGGAGGACGGAGATCATGGCAGGCAAGTTATCGGTGGCTGGCGTTGCGTTAGCACTTTGCATTTCGGCCGTGGCTGACGTTCAGGCTGCCGATCCCGCCTTCTGTCAGCAATACGCGCAGGCCGCTCTCAATCAGGTGAGGGGTGGATCCGCCAACCGCTCCTGTGTAGGCGGCCTCCAGGGCGCCCGCTGGTCGTCGGATTTCAACGTGCACTACGAGTGGTGCCGTGGCGCGTCGTTCCAGGCTGCTGGCGCCGAGCGTGACGCGCGCACAGCTTATCTGAAATCCTGCACGGGCCAGTAGGCGCGGCGCTAGCCGTAGCGACGGTAGAGCCCGGCCAGGCGACCCTGGATCTTGACCCGATCGGGTCCGAAGATCCGCGTTTCGTAGGCGGCGTTGGCCGGCTCGAGCGCGATCGAGGCGCCCTTCTTGCGCAGGCGCTTGAGGGTGGCTTCGGTATCGTCGATCAACGCCACGACGATCTCGCCCGACTCGGCGGTGTCGGCGCTCTTGATGATGGCGATGTCGCCGTTCTGGATGCCAGCCTCGACCATCGAATCGCCCTGGACCTCGAGGCAATAGTGCGCGCCTGAGCCGAGCAGGGTGACGGGCACGTCTACGGTCGTGGAGTTGTCGCGCAGCGCCTCGATCGGCGTGCCGGCGGCGATCCGGCCATAGAGCGGCAGGCTGAGCGCCTGCGCTTCGTTGGCGACCTGAATGGCGCCTGCGAGCGGCACCCGCTCGCCGCGGATGACCTGCGGCACGAAGCCTTCGCGGCTTTCGGCGAAGCCGGCGCGGGCGAGCATGGGCGTGACATTGGGCGCGGGCATCGCCGCGGCGTCGGGCAGCTTCAGTACCTGCAGGGCCCGCGCACGGTGCGGCAGGCGGCGCAGAAAGCCGCGCTCCTCCAGTCCGGTGATGAGCCGGTGGATGCCCGACTTGGATTTGAGCCGAAGCGCCTCCTTCATCTCGTCGAACGACGGCGAAACACCGTCATCGTTGAGGCGCTTGTTGATGAACATCAGGAGTTCGTTTTGCTTGCGGGTTAGCACCGTCTTCTCCCCAGAACGCCTACCAGATTTCGGAACAAATCCTGAAACCCGACACATGTTCTAGTTTAGTTCTGCCTCGAGGTCAAGTTTTCCCGAGGAACTTGGGGATGGAGGGGGGATCAGTAGCCGCCAGGGAGAACAGAAAGATCGATGACTTGCACGGTGTCGCCGGCCTTGCGGGCAGGGTCATGGGGCGGCCGCACCAGCAGGCCGGACGACCAAGCCAGCACCGAGAGCATGGAGCTGTCCTGCACCGGATGGGGTGCCACGGTGACGCCGCCATCCGCTGCCCGCGTCAGCTTCGATCGGACGTAGTCCTCGCGGAGGTCGTTCGCCTTGACGTCGACGGCAAGCCGCGCCGGCCGGGTGGCGACCGGATCGCCGGGCTGACCCAGCATGCGGTCCATCGCGGGCTTCATGAACAGGAGCGCGCAGACCATGGTCGAGACCGGATTGCCCGGCATGCCGAGCACGCGGGCGCGGTCCTTGGCGGCGAACATCAGGGGTTTTCCCGGGCGCATGGCGATGCGCCAGAAATCCATGTCGAAGCCTTGGGCCTTGAGCGCGGCCTGCACCAGATCGTGATCGCCGACCGAGGCGCCGCCCAGGGTAACCAGCAGGTCGTGCTGTGCGCCGGCGGCGATGCGGTCCTCGATCAGCTTGGGGTCGTCGCGGGCGATATCGAACAGGGTCGGGTCGCCGCCCCAGGCGCGCACCAGGGCCGCGACCGCGATGCCCGAGGAGGAGACGATCTGGTTGCGGCCGACCGGCTCGCCCGGCATGACGAGCTCGTCACCGGTCGAGAGGATCGCGATGCGCGGCTTGCGGTGCACCGAGAGCCACGGCAGGTTCATCGCCGCCGCCAAGGCCACGTCGCGTGTGGTGAGCGTGCGCCCCGCCGCGAAGGGACTGTCGCCGGCCGAAAAGTCGAGCCCGGCCTTGCGGATGTGGCGGCCGATGCGCGGCGGATCGAGGACGGTGATCGTGGCGCCCTCGGCCTTGGTGTCCTCCTGGATCACGATCGCGTCGGCGCCCATCGGCAAGGGCGCGCCGGTGAAGATGCGCACGGTCTCGCCGGGCTTCAGCGCGTGATCGTAGGATCCGCCGGCCGGCGCCTGGCCGACCAGCGTCAACGTCGTCGGCACGGCCGGGACGTCCTCGACGCGCACGGCATAGCCGTCCATCGCCGACAGGTCGGCCGGCGGCTGCGTCAGGCGCGCCCGCGGCGGCTCGGCCAGCACGCGGCCGGCCGCGTCGGCCACCGAGACCGTCTCGGCCGGGAGCTTGTCGAAAGCCGCGATCACGCGGCCATGGGCGTCGCGAACGGAGAGCATCAGCGTGCGTTAAAAGTTCCAGACTTGCCGCCCGACTTGTGGAGGAGCCGGACGTCGGAGATCACCATGCCACGGTCGACCGATTTGCACATGTCGTAGACGGTGAGGGCGGCCACCGAGGCGGCGGTCAAGGCTTCCATCTCGACGCCGGTGCGACCCTTCAGTTTGCAGGTCGCCTCGATGTCGACGGCGCGGCGCCTGGCGTCGATCGAGAGCTGGACGTCGACCGAGCTCAACGCCAGCGGATGGCAGAGCGGGATCAGGTCTGGCGTCTTCTTGGCGGCCATGATGCCGGCGAGTTGGGCCACCGCGAGCACATCGCCCTTGGCGGCCTTCTTGTCGCGGATGAGTTTCAGCGTCGCGGCCTGCATGGTGACGCTGGCCCGCGCCACGGCCACGCGCTCGGTCACGTCCTTGGCGCCGACATCGACCATGCGCGCATTGCCGGTGTCGTCGAAATGCGTGAGCTTGCTTGCGCTCATGCCGCCTCGCGCACCAGCATCGCGCGCACGGCCGCTTCCACATCAGGCTTGCGCATGAAGCTCTCGCCGATCAGGAACGCCGAGGCGCCGACCTTCGCCATGCGCAAAAGGTCGGCGGGTGAGCCCAGTCCGCTCTCGGCCACCAGCACGCGGTCCTTGGGCACCCGGGGCGCCAGCTGCTCGGTCGTGGCGAGGTCGACCGCGAGGGTTTTCAGGTTGCGGTTGTTGACGCCGATAAGATCGCTGTCGATTTTCAGCGCGCGCTCGAGCTCGGCCGCGTCGTGCACCTCGACCAGCACGTCCATGCCCCACTTGTGGGCGAGCTTCGTCAGCTCGGCGGCGAGCGCATCGTCGAGGCAGGCCATGATCAGCAGGATGCAGTCGGCGCCCAGCGCGCGCGCCTCGGGCACCTGGTAGGGATCGATCATGAAGTCCTTGCGCAGCACCGGCAGCTTGGTGGCCCGACGGGCCTGCGTCAGGAACTCGTCCTTGCCCTGGAAGTAGGGGCCGTCGGTCAGGATCGACAGGCAGGTGGCGCCGCCGCGCTCGTAGGCGAGCGCCAGGGCAGGCGGGTCGAAGTCCTCCCGGATCAGGCCCTTGCTGGGCGAGGCCTTCTTGATCTCCGCGATCAGACCGTAGCGGCCTGATGCGATGGCGGCCTTGAGCGCCTTGGCGAAGCCGCGCGGCGAATCGTTGTCGCGGGCCAGCGCCTCGACCATGCGCAACGGGCGCTGCGAGATGCGGCCGGCGACGTGGCGGCGCTTGTCGGCGACGATCTTGTCCAATGTGTCGCCGCTCATGCGCAGATCCTCTTCAGGGTTTCGAGCGCGGCCTTGGCCTTGCCCGAGTCGATCGACTGTATGGCGAGCGTCGCACCCTGCTTCAGGTCCTGGGCCTTGCCGGCGACCATCAAGGCCGCGGCGCTGTTTAGCACCACGATGTCGCGGAAGGCATTTTTCTCGCCGCGCAGCACCTTGTGGATGGCCTCGGCATTGTGCGCGGGGTCGCCGCCCTTGAGCTCGGCCATCGCCGCGCGTTTCACGCCGGCTTCCTCGGGCGCGATCTCGATTTCGCGCACCTTGCCGTTCTCGAGTGAGGCGGCCCAGCTCTTGGTCGTGGTCGTGATCTCGTCCATGCCGTCCTGGCCGTGCACGACCAGCGCGCGTTCAAGTCCCAGCTCGCCCAGCCCCTCGGCAACGGGTTTCAGCCAGCGCCGGTCGAACACGCCGACCAGCTGGCGCTTGACCAGCGCCGGGTTCGACATCGGGCCCAGGAGATTGAAGATGGTGCGGTTGGGCGCGAGTTCGCTGCGGGGACCGGCGACGTTGCGCATGGCGCTGTGATGGTGCGGCGCCATCAGGAAGCACACCTTGGCCTCGAGCAGCGCCTGCTCGAGCTTCTCGACCGGCAGCTCCAGCCCGATGCCCAGCGCGGCCAGCACGTCGGCGGCGCCGGACCTGGAGGTGAAGGCGCGGTTGCCGTGCTTGGCCACCGGGACTCCGGCACCTGCGACAACGAGCGCCGAGCAGGATGAGACATTGTACGTGCCGTGGTGATCGCCGCCGGTGCCGACGATATCGATGGCGCCCTCGGGCGCGCGCACCTTGTGCACCTTGGCGCGGAGCGCTCGGGCGCCGCCGGCCAGCTCCTGGGCGGTCTCGCCCCGCACCTTCAGGCCCATCAGGAAGGCGCCCATCTGGGCCGGGGTGGCGTCACCCGAGGTCATGATGTCGAAGGCGCGCTCGGCCTCGTCGATGGCCAGCGTCTCGCCATTGCCCACCTTGGCCAGAAGACCGCGAAAATCGTCGATGTCGCCGCTCACCAGGACCCCGTGCAGATTTGCCCCTTGCCGGCCGCGCGGCAGGGCGGGTAGCTATATCACATGGCTCAAGAACTCATCCTCAAGGTCACCGGCATGGATTGCGACGGCTGCGTCAAAGCCGTCACCCGAGCCGCCACCGGCGCCGGAACCGCGCCCCTCTCGGTCGATCTCAAGAGCGGCGAGATGCGCCTGCCGTCGGACGCCGACGTGCCGGCCATCACCAAGGCGATCCAGCGCGCCGGCTTCGGCGTCGCCCCCAGCCACTGAAAGCCACTGCCGCGCCCTGAATAAGTGGGCGCCATACGACCCAATAATGTAATTTTCGGTCGCGGCGAATTGCGCGCCAGCGGAAGCGAAATAATCAAATCCTGACAATGGTTTAGGAGGCGCCTTGAATCTTGAAGGCGAGCGACCTTGCAGAAACAGTAAGCAAGCTTATATTAGGCATGCTTAGGAGAGGACTATGGAACTCCCGGAACGCAATTTTGGCTTCCTGCTGCACGACGTGGCCCGCCTGATGCGCAAGCGCTT